>JACQAP010000005.1:0-300000 GCA_016194905.1 Betaproteobacteria bacterium | reverse complement strand
TTGGAGTCGAGCAATACGGGGAAGGTAAATCCGAACTTTTTTGCCATCTTCGCGACTTTGCTCTTGCCTTCCTTGACGTCAATGATGGCCACGGCCACCCCCTTGTCGCGGTACTTCTGATGCAGTCCCTCCAGGTGGGTCGCTTCCGCCGCACAAAACGGGCACCAGGTGGCGGCGAAATGCAGCACGACGAATTTGCCGCGAAGGTCGCTAAGGGCGACCGTCTTATTGTCCATTCCTTCAAGGCGGAACTCGGGTGCGGCCGTCCCCAGCTGGAGTTCAGCCGCGCCCGCGATCTGGAGGAGCGCTATGGACATGAGTGTGGCAATTGCCAGCGAGGACAACGTACGCAGGAAGATAAGCATAAACAGGGCTCCAGTTCGGCAGAAAATGATCGCTGAGTCACTTCATCAGCTTGGACATCACGGTAGCAATCGGCTCTTCCGGAAATCTTCCACTTGCAACTCGGTAGCCGAGAAGGAGGGTCAGCGCGTGCCAGCCATACGGTCGAACAGGTAGGTCATCGGTGACGTGGAACCCCTCAGGACAGCGTTCTGCATGAGATCGAGCGCCTGCTGGCGCGATGCCTGAAAGCGGGCAGTGTTGCCACGCGCCAATTCCGCGCCACAGCGGACGATGGCTGCGAAGGTCTCACCTACAGGATTGCCGGTTTTGGCGGCGAGTTGCTCGAGACATTCCGCGCACTGCGCGACACGCTCGATATCGTCTTTTTCGAGGTAATAGAGCGCCAGCCAGGGATAGAGATCCAGACTGCATGCCGTACACGGGCCGTTCGCTCCGAGCAGCGCTTCGCTTCGTGCTACCAAATCGGAGACCTGCTCGGTATCTTGCGCCTGCAGACGATTCCAGATTCCAACCCCATATAACCGCTGCAGACAATGGTCGCGTATGGACGCGAGCTGCGCCTGCTCGATGCCTTTCTTCACCGACTGCCAGCCCAAATCGATGGCGTTTCCCATCGTATATAGCACCGCGCGGCGTGCCAGCGCGTAGGCCATCCCGGCCGGCGAACCTACCTTGTCGTGCAGCGCAAGGCTTGCATCGAGCTGGGAGAGCGCACTGCTCGTTTCGCCCTGCCATAAATGAATCGTGCCCAGCGCATACTGGCAAATGGCAACGCAACGCAGATCGCCTAACCGATCAGCCTCCGTCGCGACCTCACGCATGAACGAACTCGCCTGATCCAGCATGTGGTCATCGTGCACATGGTATTCCCACAAACAAAGATGAGCATCGGTAGCCACCACCAGGTCGGGGGACCAACGGCCGTGCTGCAGGCGCCGTTTCTCGTATTGCAGTCCTTCCTGCCAGCGCCCCAACGGCAGATAGGTCATCGCCAGGATCTCGCAGGCCTGTGCGGATTCCAACGGCGCGTGTACCGATTCCGCGAGTTCAAGCGCGCGGTGCGCATAGGCGGCCGCCTCATCGAGCCGGTTGAAGTGCCACAGGTGAAGCGCACGCAGGATGTGCAGCCGCGCATGGACGCGCGGCTCGGGACCGGCATGCTGCCAGGCTTGTGCGAGATGCTGCCCGGCTTTCGGCATATCGGTGGTAAAGATGGCGACAAGCGCGATCTTGCTATGTAACTCCGTCAGGTCGGAAGAATTGACGGGCAAATCCTCGAACAAAGACAGCGCCCGTTCATAGGCCGTGAAGCTCTCCTTCAGATAACCGGCGGCACGACTGGTGTCCCCGGTCGCCCTGTAAAGACTTCCGCAGATGCGCTTGACCAGGGAGTCCTTGGCCGGCTCCAGTAGCGCCAAGGCCTCTCGGTAGCTTCGCAAGGCATCGTCGTGCGCGTACATCGATGCCGCCCGCTGGCCGGCGAGCATCAGGAAGTGCGCGGCCTGTCTGGCATCACCGGCCCTCTGGTAATGAAAGGCGATCCGCTCGACCGGCAGCTCATCTTCGCGCTCGCCCAACTGGACGAGGCTGCGCGCCACTTGCGCGTGCAGCGCACGACGCCTCGCTTCGGAGGCGGATTCATAGACGCAGCTTCGATACAGCGCGTGACGAAAATGGTAGTGGATGCCTCGTTCGTCTAGCAATTGCGCATCGGAGAGCTGATCGAGCAAGTCGAGTAAGGTTGCTCCAGCACCGTCTGCCCCCCTACCGCCGGCCGGCCACAGTGCTTCAAGCAACGGATAGGCTACGTCCTCGCCAACGACGGCTGCGATCGTCAGTAGCTCACGCGCGGACGAAGAGAGTTTTTCAAGCCGTTCCAGCACGCTGTTACTCAGCGTGGTCGGAATCGTTCCAGTCGATCGCGGCGGTTGCGCAGCGGGTGACGCGGAATGAATGCGAAACTCGTGCAGCTCCAGCGCGTACATCGGATTGCCTTCCGAAAGCCGGAAGATTTCGTCGCTGCGCTCGCGTGACAGCGGTCGTTGGGGATTCTGCTGCTCGAGCAATTCATGATGATCGGCGGGGCTTAAGGGGCCGAGCGTCAATATGGGTGCCATCGCCGTTTCGCCTAAACTTCGGATGAGCTTGCGCAGCGGGTCGCTCGCCGCACTGCGTTCATCGCGCAGGGTGATGACCAGAAGCAGCGGCAGATCCTGCAACCGCCGCCCAAGAAAGTGAAGCAACTCTAGCGAACCCTGATCCGCCGCGTGGCAGTTCTCTACAACCACGACCAGAGGGCTTGACAGCGCCCGATGCCGTAAAAACGCGACGATGCCCGCGAACAAATAGTTCTGCGCCGCGCGCGGGTCAGAATTGGGAACAGGTTGCCCGTTCAGCGCTTGGCCAGGCAGTACCGAGGCCATTTCCGCGGGTATCAGTTCTTGGCCCGCGGGACTATCGTGTAGCGCCGCCTGGATGATTTCGATGAATGGGCTGTAGGCGATCGCCCCTTCCATTTCATAAGACGAACCGGCGAGAGCGCGAATTCCACGCTGCTCTGCGCGAGCAATCAGCTCGCGAACCAGGCAGGTTTTACCGATACCGGGTGGTCCCTCGATGAACAGCGCGTTGCCTCGCTTGGCAAGCAGCTGATCCAGGCAATCGGTGATGACTTGGCACTCGGCCTCGCGATTCACCAAGGGCGCCATTTGGATCGGTACGCGCAATATTGTCCGCTCCCGGGCGACCTCACTGCCTGATCCCTGCCGGTCGATCCTGCCGTACAACGCACGGGTCTCCGGTGACGGCGCCACACCCAGCTCGTCCGCCAGAACATCGAGGCAAATACCGTACTGCTTCAGCGCTCGGTCACGTTGTCCTTGTTGTGCAAAGATCGCCATCAACCCCCGATGCGCGAGCTCCAGCGTGGCATCCTTGTCCAGCGCTGTCCGGTAGGTTTGCGCAGCGGCAGCCAGATCCTCGCGCTCTTGATAACCTTGGGCAAGAGCCAACAACACATCGATAGAGAGCTGCCGGAGATGATCGCGCGGGGCTGCGGCCCACGTCGCATACAAATCCATCGGCAGCAAATCACCTGTGTACAGCGCGGCAGCCCGCTCCAACCCGTTGATCCGTCTTGAGGCCAATGCGTTACGCGCCGCCCGCTGAAACGCATCAACGTCCGTGACCACTCCCCCAGGTGGCGCGAGTTTCACAACGTTCTTGGCCGTGACGATCCACTCGCTGGTATCGGATGCTTGCTCGCCGGCGGCAAAGGCTTTGCGCAATTGGTGGAGTGCCTTATACAACTGTGCGGCGGAATTGGAGCTATCCAAATCCGGCCATAGCAGCTCCATTGCCTGATCGCGCCCCAGCTGATGATCGGGTTCGAGCGCCAATAACTTCAGTAGGGCCGGCGCCTTGCGGCCCGGAATGTCGCCGCTATCGATCCTCGTTTCGGAAATGCGGACTCGGAATCGGCCAAGAAGGAAAATCTCAAGTGATTTCGCGCTCATCAACCGGGGCGAAAATAACATGGTGGAAGAACTGCCAATAGGGAATCATAATCGATCGTAGTACAGTTCGGCAGCCGTGCATCGGCGAGGTGCGGCGAGGGGATCTAACCTTTGCTGGTGAGCTTGGCGGAGGTAATGTCGAGTCCTTACAACGAGGAACAATTCCTACTATCGCGTAAGGACGCGTTTCGCGCAATCCGGGCGCCAAGCCTGCAAGGATGCTGTTGGCCCTGCCCTTCCACGCTTGCGAACGCTGGCAAGATTTTTCTCTGCTCAGCGGGTAAGATCGAACGCCTAAGGGATGGGATCGTAAGAAGCCGCAGAGAAATCAATCAGAGAAACCAATTGGAGAAATCCTTCCAGAAAGAGATCGGGCTGCTGAGCCTGGGCAACGGGCAAACCTTCCACGGCGAAGGCATTCTCGCCATCACCAAGGCGTTGCTGCAGTCCGGTGTCGCCTATGTCGGCGGCTATAAGGGCGCGCCGGTTTCCCATCTCATCGATGTCATGGTGCAGGCGGAAGATTACCTGGACCAGCTCGGCGTGCACGTCGAGGCGTGTTCGAACGAGGCCTCCGCCGCGGCGATGCTGGGTGCGTCGATTCACTATCCCCTGCGCGGCGCGGTGACCTGGAAATCCATCGTCGGTACCAACGTCGCCGCCGATGCGTTGTCGAATCTCTCCTCGCCCGGTGTTACCGGCGGGGCGCTGATCGTGGTCGGTGAAGACTACGGCGAAGGTGCCAGCGTGATCCAGGAGCGCACGCATGCCTATGCGCTCAAATCCACGATGCTGATGCTGGATCCCCGGCCGGAACTCTCGAACATGGTGCGCATGGTGGAAGAGGGCTTCCGGCTTTCCGAGGCCTCGAACATGCCGGCCCTGCTGGAGCTGCGCATCCGCGCCTGTCACGTGCGCGGCAGCTTCGTGTGCAAGGACAACGTCGCACCGGCCATCTCGACCCGCCACCTCATGGAGGAGCCGGCGAAGTTCGACTATTCGCGCCTGGCGCACCCGCCGGTGACTTTCCGCCACGAGAAGCTCAAGGTGGAAGCGCGCATCCCGGCGGCGCGGCGCTACATCGCCGAGCAAGGCCTGAACGAATTGTTTCCGGGCAGGCGCGACGACTTGGGCTTTATCGTGCAAGGCGGGCTATACAATTCGCTCATTCGCACGCTGCAGCAGTTCGGCCTGGCCGACGCGTTCGGCGAATCCGAGATTCCGATCTTTGCGCTGAACGTCACCTTCCCGCTGGTGCCGGAGGAGATTGCGAAGTTCTGTCTGGGCAAGCGCGCGGTGTTGATCGTGGAAGAAGGCACGCCTGAGTATATCGAGCAGGAAATTCTCGTCACGCTGCGCCGGCTCGACATCAACACACCGATCCACGGCAAGGACATGTTGATGGCCGCGGGTGAATACACCGTGGAAGTCATGGCCGGCGGCTTGGAGAAATTCGTCGATCGCTATCTCCCCGGCAGTGCGGCCGAACCCGGCAAGGGCTGGCTGCGCAGCAACACAAAACGCCGTCAGGATATTGCGCGGCAGCTCTCGGCGCCGCTGCCGGCGCGCCCGCCGCAGTTCTGCGTCGGTTGCCCGGAGCGGCCGGTGTTCGCCGCGCTCAAACTGTCCCAGCGCGATGTCGGTCCCACCCACATTGCCGGCGACATCGGCTGCCATTCGTTCGCGACCTTCGAGCCATTTTCGTTCGGGCACTCGATCCTCGGTTACGGCATGAGCCTGGCCAGCCGGGCCGGCGTATCGCCCATGATGAAGCGGCGCGTGCTGTCGGTCATGGGTGATGGCGGTTTCTGGCACAACGGCTTGCTCACCGGCGTGCAGTCGGCGCTGTTCAACAGCGACGATGCGGTTCTGGTCATCTTCAAGAACGGCTATACCGCTGCCACCGGTACGCAGGAGCTGATCTCGACGCCGGACGAGGATGACAAGGTCGCTGCGAAGGACAAGCAGCAGAGCCTGGTCCATCGCAATCTCACCATCGAGAAGACGCTGTCGGGCATGGGCGTGCGGTGGATGCGCACCGTGCATACCTATCACGTCGAAAAAATGCGCAAGACCTTCGACGAAGCCTTTACCGCCGAGTTCAACGGACTCAAGGTTATCGTCGCCGAGGGCGAATGTCAGCTCGAGCGGCAGCGGCGCATCAAGCCGTGGATTGCCGGATTGCTGAAGGCGGGCAAGCGCGTGGTTCGCGTGAAATACGGCGTCGACGAGGACGTTTGCACGGGCGATCACGCCTGCATCCGGTTGTCGGGCTGCCCGACGCTGACACTGAAAGACAGTCCGGATCCGCTCAGGGTCGATCCCGTCGCCACCGTCATCGACGGTTGCGTCGGCTGCGGGTTGTGTGGAGAGAATGCGCACGCGGCCACTTTGTGCCCGTCGTTCTACCGTGCCGAAGTGATCCGCAATCCGAAGTTGCACGAGCGCCTGCTCGACGGATTGCGCGGTTTGGTGTTGCGTTGGCTGCAAACGGCATGAACCTCGCCGATCGTCGTCCGCTCACATTGCTGATCTGCGCCCTCGGCGGCGAGGGTGGCGGGGTGTTGGCCGAATGGCTGGTGGAAACCGCAACTCGCAGCGGCTACAGCGCGCAGAGCACTTCGATCCCGGGTGTCGCGCAGCGCACCGGTTCGACGACGTACTACTTCGAAGTCTTTCCCGTGCCGGTTGCGGAGCTGGGTGGTCGCAAGCCGGTGTTCAGCCTTTATCCGGTGCCTGGTGCCCTGGATGTGCTGGTTTCCTCCGAACTGCTGGAAACGGTGCGCCACATCGGCAACGGCATGACATCGGCGGATCGCACGCTCGTGGTGACCTCCAGTTCCCGCACGCTGACCACCGCCGAGAAATTGCAGCTTGCGGATGGACGCGCGTCCTCCGAGGAATTGCTGAAGGTCGTGCGGCAGTACAGCCAGAGCGCCCGCATCTTCGACATGTCCGCGGTGGCCCAGGAAGCAGGGACCGTGTTGAGCGCGGTGTTGTTCGGCGCGATCGCGGGTAGTGGCGTGCTGCCGTTTTCGCGCGAGGCTTACGAACAAACCATCCGGCAATCCGGAAGAGGGGTCGAACCGAGCTTGCGCGGATTCGCCCGAGCGTTCGAGATCGTGGCCCGGGGGCTGGCGGCGCAGACGCCGGCCTCTGCCGTGGCGCCGACCTTTGCCGCCGCATTGCCGGCCGATCTCGCCCGCGTTTTCCCGCCGCCGACACATGCCATGCTGGGTGCCGGTCATGCGCGCACGCTGGAGTATCAGGATGGCGACTACGCCGAACTCTACGCGCAGCGCATGAAGCGGGTCCTCGAAGCCGAACGGGCAGGGGATCCTTCGGGCGAAGGGGGTTACGTGACTACCAGCGAGACGGCGCGTTATCTCGCGCTATGGATGGCCTTCGACGACATCGTACGCGTAGCCGACCTGAAATGCCGCGCGAGCCGCTTCGCGCGCGTCAGGCAGGAAGTCAAGGCGCCGGCTGAAGATCTGATGCGCATCTACGATTACTTCAAGCCCGGCGTGCCGGAACTCGCTGCGCTGCTGCCGCGGACCTTGGCCCGCGCACTGATCGGCTGGGACAGGCGCCGCCAGCAGAACGGCAAAACGGCTCTTGCGCTTCCGCTCAAGATCGGCGTCCATACCATCTCGGGTTTTCTCGCGCTGCGCTTCCTCGCGAGTCTGAAAGGGCTGCGCAAGCGCGGTAGCCGGTTTGCGCAGGAGCAGGCCATGATCGAACGCTGGCTGGCGGCGGTGGAGCAGGGCGCGCGTAATCAGTGGCAACTGGGCCATGAGATCGCGTTGTGCGGTCGCCTCGTCAAAGGCTACGGTAGCACCAACGATCGCGGCAAGGACAACCTGCTGCACGTGCTGGACCATCTCGCGGTCGGTGGGCAATGGGACGGGCCGCAAGCACGTGCCGAAGCGATCCGCGCGGCGCGTGTGGCTGCACTGGCCGACGATGCCGGCAAGGAACTGGACAAGACATTGGTCAAGCACGGCGCCGCGCCGCTGCCGGTGAAGGCGCAGCCGATTATGTGGGTGAAACAGCGGCGCAGCACGACGGCTTGAACGCAGTCATGCGAACCCGTCGCCGCACTTTCACCGCAAGCCGATCGGCTTGCGGACCGGGGACTCGCGAATCGGCGCGTTGACAACTATCGCTGCTGGTCTAAACTGGCCTTACAAGAACGGTAATGAGTCATCGTCAGGACTGTTTCGCGAGGGGGAGAGAAAATGAAAACAGTTCAGCAACTCCTGGAATCGAAGCGCCACATCCTGATTTCGGTCGCCCCAAGTGCCACTGTGCTGGAGGCGCTCAAGGTGATGGCGGAAAAAGAGATCGGCGCGGTCGTAGTGCTCGAAGACGGGCATCTGGTCGGTATTTTTTCCGAGCGCGACTATGCCCGCAAGGTCGTCCTGCAGGGCAAGGCTTCGAAAGATACGCCGGTGCGCGAGACCATGACAGAAAAGGTCGTGTGCGTGCGACCGGAACAAACGGTAGAAGATTGCATGGGTCTGATGACGGACAAGCGTATCCGCCACCTGCCGGTGCTGGAACACAAAAAGGTGATTGGTCTGATTTCGATCGGCGATGTGGTGAAGGAAATGCTGTCCGAGAAGGAATTCGTCATCAAGCAACTGGAAAGTTATATTCACCATTGAAAGCGCACACCCCGGACTTCAGCATCTGTCCTGTCGCGCTGTTTCCCTCCCGCGGCATTTTTGCTTCAACCGGTTTCATGAATCTCCGAATCGTCATTCTCGTGGCGGCCGTCTGCGTATTGTCCGGCTGCAAGACCCAGAGCACGATGACTGCCGGGGCAACCGGTTGCGGTACCATGAGCGTGGACATCGTCAAGAGCCGCTATTCGCGCGAAGGGTCCACCACGGTCTGGTGCGCCAAATGCAAAAACAAGCTGTATCACTGTGTATCCAATCCCGAGCATAGCCGGGTGGAATGCAAAGAGGCTGCGGCAGACACTTGCGAATGACCGATTTGCGGCGCGAAACTTCGCTGTTGGGCGCATTCGTTTAGAATCGCCGCCGTTGCGCCGGCTTCGATGGTGACTGGCGCGGTACTTGCATTCACCCAACGAGCATGATTCACGCGCACCGTCTCCCTGCCTATATTCTCTGTGCATATGTCCTGACTCTCGCAGCGGGATCCGGCTTTTCGGGCTCCGCCTTTTCGCAGGTCGAAACCGCTTCCGGCGCGGATGCGGCGCCCAAGAGCAGTCAACCTGTCGACTTCAGGACAACCCGCGTCGAAATCCGCGACGAATATCAGGACCTGCAAGGCGGTGGCACCGTCTACATGATCGTGCCGCGGGTGGATTTCTCGGCGAATCCCGATCTTTCTTTCCGGTTCGAAACACCGATAGTTTTCGCCGATCCCGGCATGCCGAACAACGGCAGCGAGTCCGGCATTGGTGACCTCCTGTTCCGGGGCAGTTATCGCGTCGCGCGCGGTGCGGGCTATGCGATCGTGGCCGGCGGTGAAATCATCCTGAATACGGCGACGAAGGATGCGCTGGGGACGGGGAAAAACGTGATCGCGCCGCTGATCTTCGCTTCCATCGATCTGCCGCAATACAACTCCGTGGTGTTCCCGTTTCTTCAGCACTACGTCACGCTTGGTGGTGGCGATGCGCGCCGCGACGTTCACTACACCAGTATCAAGTCCGCTTTCCTGACTCGCTGGCCGAATCTGATCTATACCATCGTCGAGCCGCAGGTCATCGTAGACCACGAACGCGCGGACAAGGTCGGATTGACGCTGGAAGGAGAAGTGGGCCGTTTCCTGAACCGCGACACTGCCATCTGGGCGCGTCCCGGCATCGGTTTGTCCGGGGATAACCTGCCGCCGGTCTACGACTGGAAATTCGAGGTCGGTGTCCGCTTCTTCCTGAAGTAACAATTCCCCCGATTCAAAGACAAACGGGCCGCGTATCGCGGCCCGTTTGTCTTTAAGGCAGGGAGGCGATCAATCCTTGATCGCTTCCACCTCGATGCTGATCTTCACTTCGTCGCCGACAGCCGGTACGTAGGTGCTCAGACCAAAATCGCTGCGCTTGATGGTTGCCGTCGCGTTTGCACCACACATCTGTTTCTTGTTCATCGGATGTGGGCCGCAATTGAAAGTGGTTACTGCGAGGCTCACCGGTTTTGTTACGCCCAGCAGGGTCAGTTCGCCGTCGGCACCGGTCAGTTTGTCCCCGTTGAAATTCAACTTGGTTGCCTTGTAGGCCAGCATCGGAAATTTGCCGACGTTGAAAAATTCCTCGCTCTTGAGGTGTGTATCGCGCTTGGCGTGGCCGGTGTCGATCGAGGTGGCATCGATCGTGATGTCGATGCTGCCGCTCTTGGCCGCGGTATCGAGCACGACCTTGCCGTTGGTCGCTCCAAAGCGGCCGTGCATCGTCGAAAAGCCGAGGTGGTTGATCTCGAAATTGGGATAGGTGTGAGCCGGGTCCAAGGTGTAGGAATCGGCGGCGGTCGCCGGCAGCGCGAAGGCGGCGCTGATCAGGAATGCTGCGAGTTGGGTTTTCAAATTCATCTCCTCTGCTGGTTGAACAATGCTGCTGGTTGAACAAAGCCGCTGGTTGAACGATGCGCGCCCCGATCGCCGGCACGCGATGGCGTAGGAACACTATTTATTGCCTGTGGTGACGATGCGGAATTTCATCTGCACCTCGTCGGCTACCGTCTCGGTATCCGACCAGACGCCGTCCCCGATCTTGAACTGCAATCGCTTGAGGGTGAAAGCGCCATCGTAAGTCACGACATCGCCGTTACGCTTGACGCTGAACGGTGCAATCACGTCCTGGCCGATGCCCTTGATGGAAAGCTTTCCCCGGGCCTCGTAGCGATCCGGGCCTGTCTGTGCGACCGCGCTGGAAATAAACCTGGCGGTCGGAAAAGCGCTGGTGTTGAACCATGCCTTCTTGCCGACCTCATCATTGGCTTCGGCGCTGCCGGTATCGATGCTGGCGAGCTCGACCTCGATCTCGGCTTTG
This sequence comes from Betaproteobacteria bacterium, assembly GCA_016194905.1. NCBI lineage: Bacteria > Pseudomonadati > Pseudomonadota > Betaproteobacteria > Betaproteobacteria bacterium. Next base: position 289,095 of record JACQAP010000005.1, on the reverse strand, counting down.
GAAGACGCGACCTTCCTGGGATCGAAAACGATCTGCGCGGTGAATTTCTTGAAGCGGCCCTGCACCGGTACATTCATCTGCTTCGAGACGAAAGTGATCTCACTGTTGGCGTAATCGACATTGCTGGCGGACGCCGGCGCGCTGATTGCCACCAGAGCGAGGAACGGCAAGAGGGCATGCAATCTCATTTGAGGGCACTCCGTTGTTTGAGGAAAGGCAACATGCGCCTCAGGACGTCGTCGCGATCCACGAGGTGGTGTTTCAGTGCCGCGGCAACGTGCAGTGCAACGACCAGCAGCATCAGCCAGTTCAGCGCCTCGTGCAGTTGCTTCAGTTGGTCCGCCATGTCCTTGTTCTTGGCGAGCAGGTCGGGGATCGGCAGCAGCCCGAGGTAAACGACCTGGAAGCCCGAGGCCGAACTCATCAGCCAGCCCGATACGGGAATGGCCAGCGTCAGTGCATAAAGAAAAAAATGGGCGATGCTGGCGGCGCTGTTCTGCCAGCCCGGCATCGATGCCGGCGGTGGAGGCGGGCGATGCGATACGCGCCAGGCGAGGCGGATCAGCACGAGCAGGAAAATCGTGACGCCGATCCACTTGTGATAGGAATACAGCCTCAGCTTGGCCGGAGAAAGCTGCAGTCCGGTCATGTACTGGGCGAGCAGGAACGTGCACAGGATCGCCGCCGCGATCAGCCAGTGCAACATGATCGCAACGCCGGTGTAGCGTTGCAAGGATGGTTTCATGTCAGGCGGCCTTGCGTTCCGCGCGCGCCTCGCGCAAAGCGTCGCGAAGCTTGTGCAGCAGTTCCGCCGCCTGATCCAGCTCGCGCGGGGACAACACTGTGAACGCGGGCTTGAGGTGGCCGATGTGCGCCGGGAACGTGCGCTCGAAAGTGCGTACCCCCTGAGGCGTGAGCACTACGAATACCTGCCTGCGATCGGCGTCGGAAGCGGTGCGCCGGATCAGGCCGCGGGCTTCCATGCGATCCAGCACGCCGGTCAGCGTGCCTTTGGTGATCAGTGTTTTTTCGCCGAGTTCCTTGCAGGTCATGCCCGGCGTGTTTCCGAGCGTGGCAACGATATCGAATTGCGCGCACGTCAATCCGAGCTTGCGCACATGCGCCCCGGAATAGGCCTCGAAAGCCTGGTAGCACTCGGCCAATGACCGCAAAGTTCTAATGAACTGCTCTTTAGGCATAAAGCCGCTGTCCGGGCATTTAGTTCTAATTCGAACCATTTTTGCCGTTACCCGGGGCGAATGTCAATGATTCATTGAAGCCGGCCCGCTTGACGGCCGTTCCCCGCTGCCTGCAAACTCGCCGCCCTTACCCTAGCCGGAGCCGCAACCGCAACGTGTTCGGAGCGCTCATCATTGGCGATGAAATCCTGTCGGGCAAACGACAGGACAAGCACTTTCCCAAGATCGTCGAGCTGTTGAAGGCGCGCGGCCTCGGGCTGTCGTGGAGCATGAACCTGCCCGACGATCCGGAGATCATCACGCAGGTCTTGACCAGCACGCTGGCACGCACGGATATCGTATTCAGTTTCGGCGGAATCGGCGCGACACCTGACGACCACACACGCCAATGCGCGGCGAAGGCGGCGGGCGTCGCATTGCAACTGCATCCCGATGCGAAGCGCGAGATCGAAGCGCGCTTCGGGGCCGAGGCCTACCCCAAGCGAATTCAGATGGGCGTGTTTCCCGCCGGCAGCCGCATCATTCCCAATCCTTACAACCGCGTGCCCGGATTCAGTTTTGCCCGGCATTACTTTCTGCCCGGGTTTCCGGAGATGGCGTGGCCGATGATGGAATGGGTGCTCGATACTGAATACTCGCATCTGCACAGGGCGGAACCGCCGGTGGACGTAGCGATTGTCGTCAAAGATGCGGGCGAGAGCCAACTCATCGATCTGATGAACGACTGCATTGCCCGTTACCCTGCGCTGAAATTGTTCAGCCTGCCGAGCTTTACGCCTGCAGGACGGCGCATCGAACTCGGCGTCAAAGGTGAAGCAAAGTTGGCCGCGGAGGCACTCGAATTCCTCAAGCATGGTGTCAGCGCACTGGGCTTTGCCTGGGATCCAAGAAAGTAGGGTTCGAGCGGTATCTGTTGGTCACCCCTTGCCAGTCACCGATTTCGGTTTTTCTTTAACCCCGTTTTTTCCAACCCTGCGTTTACAGTGGTGTTCACATCGAAAGGGGCACACCATGAAACGCTTCCTGCAGTTCCTCTGCCTGTTCCTGCTTGCCGGCCCGGTGCTGGCGGCCGGCCGCCTGGCCGACGTCGAAATCTACGATCGTGCGGCCGGACGCACGCTGCCGATATATGAAAGCGGTGGCCATTGGTTCGTAGCCGGCCGGCCTGGCAACGAGTACCAGGTCACCATCCGCAACCGCGATCGCGGTGATCTGCTCGCGGTGGTGTCCGTCGACGGCGTGAATGTCGTAACGGGCGAAACCGCGGCGTCTGCGCAAAGCGGCTATGTGATCGAGCGCGGGAGGCCGTTGTCCATCGCAGGCTGGCGCAAGAGCCTGGAGAAAATCGCCGCGTTCTATTTCACCGATCTAGGCGATTCCTACGCCGCCCGTACGGGCCGCCCGGACAACGTGGGCGTGATCGGCGTTGCGTTGTTCCGGCGCAAGCCGGAGCCGCTGGCAGAGCTGGAGCAACCGAAGGCGCGCGCCGAAGCCGGTGCTTCCAACGACAGTGCGCCACGCTCGGCCACTCCACCGGCGGCAGAGAAAAAAATCGGTACCGGCCACGGCCGCAGCCAGGATGCTCCCGCGCGTTACGTCGAATTCGAGCGCGAATCGGAGCTGCCGGCGGAGGTCATCGCCATCCACTATGACACCTACGCCAATCTGGTCGCCCGCGGCGTGATACGCGAGGAGCGCAAGCTGCCTTCGCCTTTCCCGGGCGGATTCGTTCCGGACCCGCCGGAGCGGGGATAGTCGCGGGCCGGGCAACCCAGGCCACGCAACGGTGTCATGAACAATGCTTCCGGCTAGACTGGCGCTCGTGACCGCCGAACCCGTCTCCGACGAGCAGTTGATGCTGCGCTACCGCGACGGCGATGCCGCGGCGTTCGATGAGTTATATGGGCGCCATCGCGGCGGGGTGTTCCGCTATGTGCTGCGCCAGGTTGGGTTGCGCTCCGCCGCCGAGGAAGTGTTCCAGGAAATCTGGATGAACATCATTTCCTCGCGAGTGCGCTATCGCGTCGAGGCGCGGTTTTCGACTTTTCTTTATCACGTCGCCCATAATTGCGTGATCGACCATTTTCGCCGCAAGACGCCGCTGCATCTGATCTCGCTCGATGACGATCCGGACGAAGTCAACCACGTGGCGGGTCCCGCCCGGGATCAACCCGAGCGCGTCGTGGCGCTGCGTCAATCGGCTGCGAGACTTCTGAATGCGCTGGCGCTACTGCCGCCTGAACAGCGCGAAGTTTTTCTATTGCACGAAGAAGGCGGCCTGACGCTGGAGGAAATTGCCACTGTGACCGGTGCCGGAAGGGAAACCGTCAAAAGCCGCTTGCGCTATGCGCTCGCCAAGTTGCGCGAGGGAATCGAGCATGAAGCCGACGTCGCCTGAAGACCGCGAGCTGGAAAAGATGAGTTCGGAAGTCTCCGAGCGCTACCGCGCTGGCGCGGAGGATGAACCGTCGGCGCGGCTGGATGCTGCTGTCCTGGCGGACGCCCGTCGCGAAGTGGAGTCATCACGGCAACGGCGCAACTGGCAGATGCCGGCATCGATTGCCGCCATGCTCGTCATCGGCGTTTCCCTTGTACTGCTTGTGCGCGATAACGAACCGCCGCTGACGTCCCTCGACCGGCCCACAGCCGATGAAGCAAAGCTGGCGAAGTCGGCGCCGCCGCAACTGGCAATGAAGACGCAACCCAAGGCGCGAGCGGACTATCATCGTGAAGACCGGCCTTCCCGCGAGCGTAGCACGCGCCCGGATCGCGAGCCGCTCGCGCGGGATGAATTGGTCGCAGCGCAGGAAAATGCCGCATCCGGCACAGCGGCGCCGCCTGCTCCAGTTCCGGCTGCGCCGGTCGTTGCCGGGCGGGCCAAGTCCGCTGAACAGGAACAGTCCCGGATTGCCGAATCCGGCGACTTCTCCTCGAGCAAGAAGGCCAAGGCGTTGGCCGATGCTGCCACGGAATCCAGCCCAAGCGCCCAGGCGCTGCGCAAAGAAGACGCCGCCGCGCCGGCCCAGCCTCGGGACTGGCTCGGAAAGATCGATGACTTGCTACGCGACGGCAAGGAGGCCGAGGCACGCCGGCAATTGCTCGGTTTCCGGCAACAATATCCCCACTATCCGCTTCCTGAACGCCTCCAGGCATTGCTGCCGCCGGATCAGCGCTGAGGATCGTCTCCCGTTCCGATATTGTTAGGGGCTCGTACGGCCGGCACAACTGCCGTACGGTGAATGCGACCCCGGGGCTCGCGCCAGAAGCTGGCTGAGGAGACCAGGCCCGCAGTATTTCGCCGATGGTCACAGGGAGCATGGGTGTAGCCCGGCAAAACGTGGCCAACGGCCAATGTCGCCGAAGTCATTCGACCCGCCGATCAGCCCTTTATCGGACCACGCGCGATGCTCGCAACCGGGTATCCGGTCTCGCGCTAGGCGATTCGGGTGTCGAGGCCGCCAAATAAAAAAAAGCCCCGGAATCCCGGAGCTTTTTCCAAATCTTAAGCGCTTAAGAAGCCTTCTTTTTGCTGCTGGCGGCTGCGACGTTCGTTTCCGTCAGCGAGGAAAGTTGCTTAGTCGCTTTGGAAACGGTGTCGTACAGGGAATGGGCAACGTCAATGACCGACTTTGCCGCTGCGACAGCCGCTTCAGACCCCGCCGGAGCGGACTGCAAAGCGGTATCCAGTGCCACGGACACATACTTGTTGAACTGGGCGACCTGCTCTTCGAGCAGAGCGCTGATTTCCTGTTGCGTGCCGGTGGCGACGTCGTAAAAGCTTTTGGCATACGCGGCGGCTTTGTCCAGGCTGGGCTGGAAACTGGTTCCGGCCCACGATGCCACTTCCGATACGTCTTTCAGCTCGGTGAGCGCCTTGGCACTATTCACTGCTTCATTAAAGGTGATCCTGGCATTCTTGAGTTGTAAATTCAGGAGCTTTTCGGCGCCTTCGGCGGCAATGGTGGCGAAACGCACGGTGGCGTCCAATTGCGCTTTCCCGGCTGCAGCGACTTGTTCCGGTTTGGTGATCATGGCGAAATCCTTTCACGGTGAGAGTTGTAAGAGACTCGGGACCTGCATTAATGTTGCATTGCACAAATTCTATTTTTCTCTCAGAGAACTCTCAAGTCAAGGAATTTTAGCCTAAAGAGATAAAAATTGCTGCTTCGCAGCAAAATGAGGGAAGTGGCCAGTGGTATGGATTAAGTCATTGAATAATATAATTCTTCAGTCTTACAATTTGAGGGCGAGGGTGACGCCATCGCCGATGGGCAACAGCGAGAGATGAATGCGTAAATCGGTTCGGAGCCGATCATTGAACTGCCTTATAGCTTGGGTATCATCACTTTTTGATTTCTTATCAATTACTTGTCCGCCCCATAGGGTGTTGTCCACGGCGATCAGGCCGCCAGTCCGCACTAAAGTGAGCGCCCGCTCGTAGTAAGGGAGATAGTTGATCTTGTCCGCATCGATGAATGCGAAATCGAAAGAACCGGCTTTTCCGGATGCAATCAATTCATCGAGCGTGGACAATGCCGGCGCGATTCTCAGGTCGATCTTGGCGGCTACTCCCGCCTCCATCCAGTATTTCCGCGCTATCGCGGTCCATTTTTCCGACACGTCGCACGCCACAATGCGGCCGTCGGGGGGCAGGACAAGCGCTACGGCCAGGCTGCTGTAACCAGTGAATACCCCGACTTCGAGGCAGTTCTTCGCGCCCATGAGCCTGACCAGAAGCTGCATGAACTGGCCCTGCTCCGGACCGATTTGCATCATCGACATCCTGTCTTCTGCGGTTTCTGCGCGCAGCCGCTGCAGGATTTCGGGCTCCCGTACCGAGTGCTCAACCAGATAGGTGTAGAGCGCGTTGGAAAGCGAAAGCGTTTTATTGGCCATGACGGGAGATAATCGGAAGGCGCATAGGTGCCGCGCATCGGATCAACAAAGGAAGGCGATCTAATTCAATGTGCCAGTTGATGGGGATGAACTGCAATGTTCCAACGGACATCTGCTTCTCCTTTCGCGGCTTCCATCAGCGCGGTGGTCGCACGGCAGACCATGCGGACGGTTTTGGAGTGGCCTTCTTCGAAGGCCCCGGATGCCGCATGTTCGTGGATTCACGGCCCGCGGCGGACTCACCGGTCGCCGCGCTGATTGCAACTTATCCGATACGCAGCCAGAACGTCATTGCGCACATACGCAAGGCGACTCGTGGCGCGGTGGCGTTGGTCAATACTCACCCCTTCATGCGCGAGTTATGGGGACGGTACTGGATTTTCGCGCACAACGGGACTCTGGAAAATTTCAGCCCGGAATTCGGCAGCCACTACCGGCCGGTCGGCTCCACCGATAGCGAGCATGCGTTTTGTCATCTGCTCGGCACCTTGCGAGTGCGTTACCCGGACGGGCAGCCGCCTCTTGCGGAACTCTGCGGCACCATTGCGACATTGTCCGCGGAAATCGCCAGGCATGGAAAATTCAACTACATCCTGTCCAATGGCGACTACCTGTTCGCCTACTGCACCGACAATCTGTCCTACGTATTGCGGCATGCCCCATTCACGACTGCCCACCTGAAGGACCAGGATATCGAGGTGGACTTCAGCCAGGTGACCACGCCGAACGATCGCATTGCAATCGTTGCTACCGAGCCTCTCACCGATAATGAACACTGGGTGCCATTCTCTGCCGGCCAGCTGGTTGCTTTTCAGGACGGGGTTCCGCTGTCCCTTTAGACGGCAGGAGCGCCTGCGCTCACAACATCAGGCAGCCGATCGCGTCTCCAGTTCTCCAGAGCCCAGCGCCACAGGGCAGAAACGCCGTCAGCGGAAACCTCATCGGGCGGTGAGTGCTTCAGGAATCTCAGGACATCGGCAAGGATGACCGCTGCGCGATCCGGCTCCACGGGATCGGCGAGGGTCTGCTTCGAAAGTTTTTCGCCTGCCGCGTTGAGCGCGATCGGCAGGTGCAGGTAGTTCGGCGTGGGCAGACGCAGCAATCGTTGCAGATAAATCTGCCGCGGGGTCGAGGCCATCAGGTCGGCGCCGCGCACCACATGCGTGATGCCTTGCGCGGAATCGTCGACCGCGCAGGCGAGGTGATAGGCGAATACCTGATCGGCGCGAAAGAGCACGAAGTCGCCGATCTCGCGGTCGAGATTCTGACGCACGCGACCCTGCAGGAGATCCACGAATTCGATTGCTGAATCTCCTGTGCGCACGCGCCACGCTCGCGCTTCGCGTCCCGGCGGCAAGCCCTTGCGGCAGGTCCCGGGATAGACCGGTCCGTCCAATCCGGCATCGCCGATCTCTATGCGGCTGCAAGCGCAGGCGTAGACGAGACCCCGGTTGCGTAGTTGATCCAGAGCCTCCTGGTAGGCCCCCGTGCGCGCGCTCTGAAATACGACTTCGCCATCCCAGTGCATCTGAAATTTTTCCAGGCATCGAAAGATCGAGTCGACCGCACCGGGCGCGACCCGCGGAGGATCCAGATCATCGATGCGCAATGCCCAGGTCCCGCCGTGCGATTTTGCGTCCAGGTAGCTTCCAACCGCGGCCACCATCGAGCCGAAGTGCAGGGGTCCCGAAGGCGTCGGCGCGAATCGGCCGCGATAGGTAGTCACAGGGGGTGCCAGGCTGTTCCAGGAAAGACGATCGATGACGAATTCAAGCCGATTTCCTCGCTGAAGCGCGCGCGTACCAGACGGCCGCGGTGAAAAAAGAGAGAGAAAGCACGATCTCGGCGACCGCCATCACCTGGCCTGATCCGCGTTCGCTCCACGCGCGCACCACACCCTCCGTGAAGTAGGCAAGGATCAGCATCGACGACCACTGGTAGGTGTAACGCTTGCCGCGCAGCACGCCGAACAGCGGCAGCAACAGGGGCAGCGCTTTCAGGGCGAGTGCCGAGCCGCCTGTCCGTACCGGTGCCAGCCACAATTCCCAGGCAACGCACAGAAAGATGAGCGCGATGAGACTCGCGCTGGCGATGAGTTGGGCAACGCGCATCATGCGCGGCTCGCCTGCGCGAGCTTCACCAGTTCGGTGCGCGCCTCGTCGGAGTCCTCCACTTCGTTCTCGAAGTCGATGCGCAGTACTTCGTCGTCAGCGCGCACGTCGAACCCGTCGCAGTCAACGCCGATCATCTCAACGCTCACCGGCGCTTTGCCATGGACGTGGCGGCAATAGTCACGCAGATTGTGCGCATGGTCGACGTTCATGTGCTCGATCACATCGACTTCGGCGTCTGCGATCGGGTAAGCCGGGGCGAGGTAGGTTTCGGCGGCGATCGTGTGGATGCTGCCGAATCCCGCGATATAGCGCAGCGAGCGGGGCTCGATGCGAAAGAAGCGGAAGCCGCCGATCTGCAGATATTGTCGAGCCTCCGGGAAAAAGCGCAGGTAACGCGATGCGATTCCCGCGTCATCGACCGGCGCGATGTCTCCGATCATGCTCACGCGCGCCTGCTCCTGCAGATCGCGGGTCAGCGGAGAAACCAGAAATCCTGCCTTCGGATCGCGGTCCGCATTCTGGGTATGTTCTGCAAGATGGCTGATCAGCACGACGACGCGGCCGCGCTGGTCGGTGCAGAACGGCAACGAAGATGCGTACGGATATCCGGGAAATTTGAGAGACTGTGTGGCCAGCACACCGCTTGCAAACTTGCGCACCAGTCTGCGTGCGTCCGACCCGCGGCTCATGTCCGCTTCCGGTTCACCGGGACAGCTTCCGCGCAATCTCGGCCAGCCTTGTGCCGAGCGCAATGCAAAGGCGCCGCTCATCCTCGCTGATCGGCTGATCGGTGTTGGCGCCGGCGAGGTGGCTGGCACCGTAGGGCGTACCGCCGCCGCGAGTGCTCATCAGTTCCGGCTCGGAATAAGGCACGCCGACGATCAGCATGCCGTGATGGATGAGCGGCAGCATCATGGACAGCAGCGTCGACTCCTGTCCGCCGTGCATCGACGCGGTGGAAGTAAAAACCGCCGCCGGCTTGCCGCTCATGGTTCCTTTCAGCCACAACCCTCCGGTGCCATCGATGAAATACTTCAGAGGCGCGGCCATGTTGCCAAAGCGTGTCGGGCTGCCGAGCGCCAGCCCGGCGCATTGTTCGAGGTCGCTGTACTCGACGTAAGGCGCCCCGGCATCGGGCACTGCGGGCTCCGTCGCCTCCGTCACCGTGGACACCTTTGGAACGGTGCGCAGCCGCGCGCCCATTCCGGGCACCTTCTCGACCCCACGCGCGACGAGTTGCGCCATCTGCTTCACTGCGCCGGTCTGGCTGTAGTACAGAATCAGGATTTCCTGCATCGCTGTTTTCCCGTCCTGGAAGCCCGTATTATATCGGCAGCGTTTTGCCACCTATCATGAAACTGCATCTGCATTCTCTCAAGGACATCGTTCGCCAGTTCCGGTTACTGGGGAACTTCGTCGTGCTGGTTTACCGGCGCTTCAAGGAAGAGCGCTGCTTCCAGCTTTGCGGCAGCCTCACGTTCACCACGCTGCTCGCGCTGGTGCCGCTGGTCACCATCATGGCCACGGTCATGACGGCATTCCCGGTATTCGACAACGTCGTCGAAACGCTGCGGGCCTATGTGGCCAGCAATCTGGTGCCGGCCGGGTCGTCGAAATTGATTACGGTCTACATGCAGCAGTTCGCGGAAAACGCGGCGAGACTGACCGCGCTTGGCATCGTGCTGCTGGGTGTCACGGCGATCATGCTGATGCTGACCATCGACCGCGCGTTCAATACCATCTGGCGGGTCAAGCGGCCGCGCTCCCTGATCCAGCGGGTATTGATCTACTGGTCGGTGCTGACCATCGGGCCCATGCTGATCGGCGGCAGCCTGTCGCTGACTTCCTGGCTGGTTTCACAGTCATTGGGCCTCGGCAGGCAGGCGCCGGAACTCGTGGTCGCGTTCCTGAAACTGGGGCCGCTGGTCCTGACTTCGGTCGCCTTCGGCTTTCTCTATCGTACGGTACCGAACCGCCAGGTTACTGTCCTGGACGCAGTGGTCGGCGGGATCATCGCCGCGTTTGCGTTCGAGGCCATGAAAATCGGCTTCGGCCATTTCATCGCCAACTTTGGCAACTACAAACTGGTCTACGGCACTTTCGCCAGCCTGCCGATCCTCTTGATGTGGATCTATCTGTCCTGGGTGGTGGTCGTATTTGCTGCGGTCATCACGGCGGTGCTGCCTTACTGGCGTAGCGGCGGCGTACTGCTCAAGCAGGCGCCGGGAGCGCAGTTCGTCGCAGCCATGGAAATTCTCAAGATGCTCTATCGGGCTTATCTGGACGGCTATGTGCTCAACCTCCATCAGTTGCGCACGGCGTTGAAATTGTCGTGGGAAGACGCCGAGACGATTCTGGAAAAGCTGGTGGCTGCGGGCTGGGTCGCGAAACTCCAGGGCAACGGCTGGGTGCTTGCGCGCGACGCGGGTGGTATCCCGGTCAAGGAGATCTTCAAGCTGTTCGTGTTCGGGCGGGACGCCGCGGACGTCAGCGAAGAAGCCGCAATCCGAAAGCTGGTTGCGAACGTATCTTCCACGGTAGATGGCGAACTGGACTTCAGTTTGAGGGATTTGTTCGCCACCGGCAGCAGTGCACGTACGGCGCGCATCGCCTGAGGGGGATCATGCAAAAATACTTGTGCCGATTGTTTCTGGTACTGGCGCTATCCTGGATGGGAGTTGCCTCCGCCGCTGAAAATTTCACGCTGACCGATGCGGAAGGCAGGTCGCATAGGCTTGCCGATTACCGCGGCAAATGGGTGATCGTGAATTTCTGGGCAACCTGGTGTCCGCCCTGCCTGGAAGAGATACCGGACCTGGTGGCGATCAAGGAGTCGCGCAAGGATCTCGAGGTCATCGGCATTGCGATGGAATTCCAGGATGCCAAGCAGGTCATGCAGTTCGCCGATGGCATGTTCGTCAACTACCCGATCGTGCTCGGCGATCGCAAGATTTCCGAAAGCATCGGCAAAGTGGATGGACTGCCGACCACGTTCATTTATGACCCGCAAGGCAAGCTCGCGGAGCGGCACGTCGGCAAGATCACGCGCAAACAGATCGAGCGCCTGATCGGCGGCAAGAAAGCCGGGTAACCGGATTCAGCCGTCGCCGATGTAGCGGGTGGGCGCGATGATGATGCGCGAACGGCCGCGTTCGTAATCCCAGTCCGCGGCCCAGGCGCGCAGCACGTTATCCGGGTACCGCGACTTGCCGAGCGTCCCGTTGTAGCGCGCCAGGGCGCGGAACGTGTCGCCGTGTTCGATATCCAGGTAATGGCGCAGGATCGTGCAGCCGTAGCGCAAATTGGTGCGCAGGTTGAATAAGTTCTGATTGCCATCGCCGATCAGTTTTATCCAGAACGGCATCACCTGCATGTAACCTCGCGCACCCGCCTTCGACACCGCATATTTTCGGAATTTGCTCTCCACCTGGATGACACCGAGCACCAATTGCGGATCGAGTCCGGCTCGCGTTGCTTCGTATTGCACGGTAACAATGAAATCCTGGCGCGCGATGTCGTCCGAAATGTGCTTTTCCAGCCGCCTCGACATGTCGGCGAGCCAGGCCGCACCTTCCGCTTGCGACTCGAATGTCAGCCGCGGACTGGCGCGATCGGCGACCGAACGGTGCAATACCGCCCGCACGCTGGCGGACAGCGGCTCGTATTGCTGCTCGCCTGCGAGAGGAGTTTGCATGGCGAAAGCGCAGGCAAGCAGCAGAGCGAGGCGCGCGGCGTATCCCGGTCGTGTGTCTTTTCGCTTCATCCGCAAATCGATTTCAGATGCCCCGCCACCTTCTGCAATTCGATCGTGGAGGGGGAGGTGTCGGCGCGGCTCTGGTATTCGATCTTGCCTTCTTTCAGGCCGCGTTCGCCAATGGTCACGCGGTGAGGCACGCCGATCAATTCGAGATCCGCGAACATCACGCCCGGACGTTCGTCGCGGTCGTCGAGCAGCACGTCGATGCCGGCTGCCTGCAGTTCATCGTGCAGTTGATCTGCGATCTTCCTGACCTCCGCGCTCTTGCGATATCCGATCGGCGCGATCGCTATCCGGAACGGCGCCATCGGCAACGGCCAAATGATGCCATTTTCGTCGTTACCCTGTTCGATGGCGGCGGCGACGATGCGCGATACGCCGATGCCGTAGCAGCCCATTTCCAGGACCTGCGACTTGCCGCCCTCGTCGAGGAAGGTCGCCTTCATCGCTTCGGAATATTTGGTCCGCAACTGGAAGATGTGGCCGACCTCGATGCCGCGGCAGATTTCAAGAGTGCCTTTGCCGTCGGGTGACGGGTCGCCGGTGATTGCATTGCGGATGTCGGCGATGAGCGCGGGCTCGGGCAGATCGCGGCCGAAGTTGACCCCGGTCAGGTGAAAACCGGCTTCGTTGGCGCCGCAAACGAAATCGCTCATCACGGCGACGGAGCGATCGGCGATGACCATGATATCGGTGGATGTTCCCACCGGACCGATATAACCCGGGCGGCAGCCGACGCGCGCTTCGATTTCCTTGTCGGTCGCGAAGCGGAAAGGGTCGAGTCCCGGGAGCTTCGTCGCTTTGATTTCATTCAATTGATGATCGCCGCGAACCAGCAACATGAACATCCTGTCTTCGTTCATCACCGCGAGCGCTTTTACGGATTGCGACAGCGGCAGATTCAGCAGTGCAGTCACGTCTTCGCAGGTCGTCCTGCCCGGCGTGGGCACCTTCTCCATTTGCTTCATCGCTGCCGCTCGCGGCTGCGCCGGCGCTACGGCCTCGGCCAGTTCGACATTTGCGGCGTAGTCGGATGCAGGCGAATAGGCGATGGCATCTTCACCCGAATCCGCGAGCACATGAAATTCATGTGAGCCGGTTCCGCCGATGGCGCCAGTATCGGCCGCAACCGCGCGAAATTTGAGTCCCAGCCGGGTGAAGATGCGGGAATAGGCGTCATACATGTTGCGGTACTCGCGCTCGAGGTCTTGGAATCCGACATGGAACGAGTAAGCGTCCTTCATGACGAACTCGCGCGCACGCATGACCCCGAAGCGCGGCCTGATCTCGTCGCGAAACTTGGTCTGGATCTGATAAAAATTCAGCGGCAGCTGACGATAGGAGCGGATTTCCTTGCGTGCGATATCGGTGATCACCTCTTCGTGCGTCGGGCCGAAACAGAAATCGCGCTCGTGGCGATCCTTGATCTTGAGCATCTGCGGGCCGAACACCTCCCAGCGCCCGGTTTCCTGCCAGAGCTCGGCCGGCTGCACTGCCGGCATCAGCAATTCCACCGCGCCCGCACGATTCATTTCCTCGCGCACAATGTGCTCGACCCTTCGCAGCACGCGCAAGCCCAGCGGCATCCAGGTATAGAGGCCGCTGCCGAGTTTCTTGATAAGGCCGGCGCGCAGCATCAGCTTGTGGCTGGGGAGTTCGGCTTCGCTGGGGGCTTCCTTGAGCGTGGAGATAAAGAACTGCGAGGTGCGCATGCGCCTGATTCCGTTGTCGAAAAGCCGCTATTCTACAGGCCGGCGCCGGTGCGGGACGATGCTTGCGCCGTTTTTGGCTGCGGTTTTTGCGTTTCGGATCGGGACGCTGAACGCTACGAGTCCATCATTCTTCAGGGGGGCGAACTTGCTCGGAAAGTGGAAAATCAGTCGCTGGGTGAACCGCGAAGTCAGCGTCGAAGTCAGCGAGCAGGATGGCATCCGGTCTTTGCATCTGGGCAGCGATACGGTGCAAAGCTCGATGAAGCTCGACGATCCTTATGAACTGGTGCTGTCGTATACGCGCGCGATGATGGCGTTTCTGTTGTTCCGCCCGCGACCCGAACATGTCCTCATGATCGGCCTGGGAGGCGGCTCGCTGCCCAAGTTCGTCTACAAGCATTTCCCCGACGCCAGAACGACCGTGATCGAATCCGAGCCCAAAGTGATTGCGGTTGCACGGCAGTATTTTCACCTCCCGCCGGACGATGAGCGCCTCGTCGTGGAAGTGGCGGAGGGCGGCGCCTGGGTGGCGGCGCACCCGAATTGCTGCGATGTGCTGATGGTGGACGGCTACGACAGCAACGAGCAGGTGCCCGAGCTGTGCTCGGAAGATTTCTACGCAAGCGCGCATGCAGCGCTGTCCGATGAGGGTGTCCTGGTGGTGAACCTGTGGAACTCCGATCCCCGTTTCGACGCTTACTTGCAGCGTATCGAAAGCGTATTCGATGCCGTCGTCTGCGTACCGGCGGAAAGGCGCGGAAACGTGGCGATTCTCGCGTTCCGCCGGTCGCAAGGCCAACCGCGCTGGGACGATTTGCGGGCGGCTGCCCGTCCCCTGCAATCGCTCTACGGCCTTGAATTCCTGAGATTTGTCGAAGGGTTGCGAGAGCTCAATCCGCGCTCCGCAGCCCGCCTTCTGGTGTGATCCCGGATAGCGAAACTTCTTTTATCCCGTTATTTGTGGAAAAATCCGCCCATTGAGAATTGGCGTGGGGTGGCTCACATGATTGATCGTGACGGCTATCGCCCGAATGTAGGAATCATTCTTTGCAACGTCAGGAACGAGGTTTTCTGGGGCAAGCGGATCAAGGAGCACGCCTGGCAGTTCCCACAGGGCGGGATCAAGGGTGGCGAGACACCCGAGCAGGCGATGTACCGCGAGCTGAAGGAAGAGGTCGGCCTCGATCCCTGCCATGTGAAGATCCTCGGGCGGACTCGCGAATGGTTGCGTTACGACGTGCCGCAGAACTGGGTGCGGCGTGAAACTCGCAGCCAGTATCGGGGGCAAAAACAGATCTGGTTCCTGCTCAGGCTCATCGGGCGCGACTGCGATGTTTGCCTGCGCCACTCCGAGCATCCGGAGTTCGATGCCTGGCGCTGGCATGAGTACTGGATTCCGCTGGAAAGCGTAATCGAGTTCAAGCGCGAGGTTTACCAGCGCGCGTTGCAGGAACTGGTGCGTTACCTGAATGCGTCGCGAGCGCGCCGGGACTACGAGCAGCGCGCGCCGCGATCCGTCACGCCGTTGGACGGCTGATTTCCGCAAGCTCCGGCGCCAGGGCCGGAGCTTCCAGTTCGACGACGACGAGCAGCGCCTTGTTTTCACCCTTCCAGTAGTCGGCAGCGTCCGCCATCGTGCCCACCGCGGCGGCGAATTCTTCCGGCTCGGCCCTCGCAAAACCCGACGCATCTCGCAACACCAGCAGCGTGCCGGCGCCCTCACCGTGCTTTAGCTCAAGCAGGCAGTCGTAAAAAGCATCCCAGTTATGGCCGAAATAGTCGGGAAATTGCAGTGCCTTGGCGATCGCATTCAGAAAACCGTTCTTGTCGCGGGCGGCAGGCAGCCTGACCGGTACGACCAGCAACTTTTTTCGCGCGGCAGATTCCAGAGCCGCGCCGGGCAAGGGGGCATGGCAGCGGAATACGCCGCCCGCTCCCGATTCGATGAGTTTGAAGAAATCGGTTTTCATTCGACGATCCGTCTGAAACTGCGGTAGTGGTCGGCGGTGTACCAGAACTGGTTGATCCCTGCGGCGATAATTCTCCTGGCGCCGCGATTCCCGCTGCCCGATGTCTTCACCGTGTATTCCCGATAGGTGCCACGCGATGCATGCGGTAACCGGCCCTCGCGATTGGCAAATACCACGCCGTCGCGGGAATAAGGAAACGGCCCCCCCTGCTTGATCAGCGCCAGGGTTTCGCGCGCTTCCCTGGGCAGATTGGCCGCACGAACCACTCCGGCGGTCTCGATCGCGGGCGAACGTGCCGATATCGTGCCGGTTGCCGACAGTAAGGATATTCCCAGCAGAAAAGCGATGGCGACGCGCATCAAGCCCCCGCGACGGCGGGGCATGCCGCACGGTCGAAGTTTTTCGTCGCCTTTTTTCCAATCGTTCAAGGTATTACCATCCCAATGGCAGGGCAGGCTGGCTCAATAGCCGGTCGCCGTCGGCCGTCATACCCTTTGGCACCGGTTCGCCCGCGTAAAAAGCATGCAAGTAGAAGAATCGTCTTGAAAATTCGGCGGCCGGGAGGGTACCATGACAGGAATATGTCGGCCATAAGCGACAAACCGGCCACAAAGGATATCGATTGATGCCACGTCGGAACGACTACGATGTCACCAACCAAGTCAACACGACTGACCCGGCTTCGGTAAATGGTGAAGTCAATCGCATATTCCTCGAGCTTTATCCGAAGGCGTCCACTCACGTCATTAACCGGTGTTTCCGCGATCTGACGCGCTTGCAGATGGGCGAGTATCCCGGTTATCACGCCTGCGAGACCGATTACCACAACCTGCAGCATTCGCTCGACGTCACGCTGGCGATGGCGCGGTTGATGGACGGCTACGAGCGCACGCAGGATCGTGGCGGTGACCTCGGTGCCAGGCTGTTCCGCTTCGGCATCGTCACAGCGCTGTTTCACGACATCGGCTACCTGCGCAAAGTCAACGACACCCGGCACAAGAACGGAGCGGAATACACCCTGAAGCACGTGACGCGCGGCGCGAAGTTCCTCGAAGACTACATGAACCGCATCGGCATGGCCGAACTTGCGCCGATTGCAACGCATATCATCCATTTCACCGGTTACGAAAAGCCGACTGCCAAGATCGACGTCCCCAACCTGACGTTCCGGCTGATCGGCAATATGCTCGGTACCGCCGACATCATTGCCCAAATGGCCGATCGCTGTTATCTGGAGAAGTGCCGCGATCGCTTGTATCCGGAATTCGTCGAAGGCGGGCTCGCCGCGCGCGACGAAGCCGATCGGCGCACCGGCGTGATGTTCAGGTCCGTCGAGGACTTGATGCAAAAGACGCCGAATTTCTACAAGACCGCAACAGTTCGCCTGAACGATCAGCTTGGCAGCGCGCACGGCTATGTCGACAAGCACTTCGGCGGGCAGAACCTGTACTTCGACGAAATCGACAAGAACATGCAGTACGCCTCTGCCGTTGCCGAGCGGCGCGACCTGTCACTGCTGCGGCGCGAGCCGCCGAAACCCGGCGAAGAAGTTTTCGAAGTGTTCTAGCTTTATTTCCGTACGATCAGCAGAATCTTTCCGACGTGCTCGCTTGATTCCATGAGCGAGTGCGCCGCCGCGGCTTCTTCCAGTCCGAATCTCCGGTAGACCACCGGTCGGATTTTCCCCGACTCCAGCAGCGGCCATACCTTTTCCCGAAGCGCCCGCGCGATGGTTGCCTTGACCTCCACCGGCCGCGGGCGCAGCGTCGAACCCGTGATCGTCAGGCGCCGGCGCA
Source organism: Betaproteobacteria bacterium (assembly GCA_016194905.1). Lineage (NCBI taxonomy): Bacteria > Pseudomonadati > Pseudomonadota > Betaproteobacteria > Betaproteobacteria bacterium. The sequence continues at coordinate 271,651 of JACQAP010000005.1, read as the reverse complement.
GGATGTCGGTCATGTCCAGCGAAGTCCTGGCTCCGCCAAGGAATGCGATCAGAGACAGCCTCCCGTCATCCGCGAGGCATGCCAGCTCGCGTGGCACGTAATCGCCGCCGACCATGTCCAGAATGACATCGACGCCGCGGCCCCCGGTCAGCTGTTTGATGACCGCGACAAAATCCTCGTTGCGGTAGTTGATTGCGCGGGTCGCGCCGATTTTTTCGCACTGCGCGCATTTTTCCGCCGTCCCCGCGGTCACGAAGACGCGATGCCCGAAAGCGCGCGCCAACTGGATCGCGGTGACGCCGATGCCGCTGGAGCCGCCTTGCACCAGCAGCGTCTCGTCGTTCTTCAGCGCGCCGCGCTGGAAGACATTGACCCAGACGGTGAAGAAAGTTTCGGGCAGGCCGGCGGCTTCTTCCAGCGTCACGCCCTTTGGGACCGGCAGGCATTGCACCGAGGGCGCCGCGACGTACTCGGCGTAGCCGCCACCGGTCACCAGCGCGCAGACTTCGTCGCCGATCTTCCACGCATTCACCTGCGGCCCCAGGCCGACGATGGTGCCCGCGACTTCAAGGCCCGGAATGTCGGATGCTCCAGGCGGTGGTGGATAGCCGCCTTTGCGTTGCAGGACATCCGGGCGGTTCACGCCGGCGGCCGCAACTTCGATCAACACTTCGCCCGCGGCGGGCGAAGGTACCGGGCGTTGGCCGGGGCGCAGAACTTCCGGCCCGCCGGGCGTGGCGATTTCGATTGCTCGCATCTGGGACGGGTTTTGTCTGGGCATGATTGAAGGGATCTCGTCAGTGAATCGCTGGTTTATATCATCTGCACGGCGACGCTCTCAAGTTTGCGCCTGGGCGGGGCTTGCGGCATCATTCGGCGCTCTTTCCAGAAAATAAATTCAGCGGGAGGATTCCATGGAATATCGCAAACTCGGCAACAGCGGACTGAAGGTTTCGCCATTGTGCCTCGGCACCATGATGTTCGGCGATCGTACCGACGCAACGGAAGCCGCCCGCATCATGGGCTCGGCTCTCGACGCCGGCGTCAATTTCATCGATACCGCCGACCAGTACGCGAAAGGCGAATCGGAGCGTATCACCGGCAAACTGATCGCATCCAACCGCGATCATTGGGTGCTCGCCACCAAAGTCGGCAACGCCATGGGCCCGGGTCCGAACCAGGTGGGACTCGGACGCAAATGGATCATGCAGGCGATCGACGCCAGCCTGAAACGACTCGGCGGCGACTATGTCGATATCTACTACCTTCATCGCGACTTCGATGATGCGTCGCTGGAAGAGACGGTTGTCGCCATGGGCGACATCATCCGCTCGGGCAAGGCGCGCTACTTTGGATTGTCCAACTTCCGTGGCTGGCGCATCGCCGAGATCATCCGCCTGTGCCGTGCTATGAACGTGCCGCAACCGATCGTCTGCCAGCCTTACTACAATGCGATGAACCGCCAGCCGGAAGTCGAGATCCTGCCGGCTTGCCGCCACTACGGAATCGGGGTTGTGCCTTACAGTCCGCTCGCGCGCGGCGTGCTCACCGGCAAATACAGGCCGAACGAAACACCGCTCGAAGGAACGCGCGCCGGGCGCGGCGACAAGCGCATGATGGAAACCGAATTCCGCAAGGAATCGCTGGCGATCGCGCAGAAGATCCGGGCCTTTGCCGAAAAGAAGGGCACGAGCGCCGGCCATTTTGCGATCAACTGGGTGCTCAACAACGCGATTGTCACCAGCGTCATCGCCGGCCCGCGCACGCTCGAGCAATGGCAGGATTATCTGAAGGCGCTCGAATTCAAGTTCGAACCCAGGGGCGAAGCGCTCGTGGATTCCCTGGTGTCCGTCGGGCATCCTTCGACGCCGGGGTACAACGATCCGCAATATCCGCTGACCGGACGAGTTCCGCTCATCCGCTGAGGCGAACATGGACCATTCTCCGGTCGCACTCGTCACGGGCGGTTCCCGCGGAATCGGGCGGGCGATCGTCCAACTGCTGGCGTCGCGCGGATTTCGCGTGATGTTCACCTATGCTAGCCGCGAAAGCGACGCCGCGATCGTGCAAGCCGCAGTGAAAGCCGCGGGCGGCGAAGCGAAAATCCTGCGCGCCGATGTGGCGGACGAGCAATCCGCGCAGGCCGTCGTGAAATCCGCGCTCGACGCTTACGGCCGTATCGACGTGCTGGTCAACAATGCGGGAACCCATTTGCCCGGCGTCGCGATCGCCGATACGCCGCCGGAGGAATGGGATCGCGTGCTGCGGGTCAATCTGTACGGCCCATTCCACATGGTGCAGGCAGTGCTGCCGCACATGCGCGCGCGCAAGAGCGGCAATATCGTCAATCTTTCCTCCAACGTCACCAACCGCTTCCCTGCCCAGAACGGCGTGTACACCGTTTCCAAGGTGGGGCTCGAGGCCTTCACGCGCATCCTGTCGAAAGAGGAGGGCCGCAACGGCATCCGCGTGAATGCGATTGGCCCGGGACCGATCCGCACCGACATGCTGGAGGAATCGCTCGTTAAAATCGGCCCGGAGCGCGCCGACGCATTCATCAAATCGGTCCCCCTCGGACGCAAGGGTGAGCCGAAGGAAATCGCCGAAGCCGTGGCCTTCCTGGTTTCCGATGCCGCCAGTTATATGACGGGGCAGATCGTGTTCGTCAACGGCGGCGGACCGGGCGGCTAGCTCATGCCCCTGATCCGGCCGGAACAGTCTCGGGATTTCGATACGGTTCGCGCGCTTCTGCTCGCGTCCTTTGGGCGCGAAGCGGAGGCGCGGTTGGTCGATCGTTTGCGCGCATCCGGCAAAATCGCATCGGCGCTCGTGGCCGAAGAAAGAGAACGCATTCTTGGACACGTCGTATTCTCGAAGATTGTCACGGATGCCGAAGGAGGCGAGGTGAGTGCGCTGGCATTGGCGCCGCTTGCGGTGGTGCCCGCGTTTCAGCGTCTCGGTATCGGCAGCGCGCTCGTCAGTGCCGGACTGGAACGCTGCCGGTCGGCACGGCAGGCGCGCGTGCTGGTGCTTGGCGATCCGGTCTACTACGCGCGGTTCGGATTCGTGCCGGCGGCGCGTTTTGGGCTGAAGTGTCCGTTCCCCGCAGCCGACAATGCTTTCATGGCGATCGAACTCGAACCCGGCGCGTTCGCCAGGGTTTCAGGCACGGTGCGCTACGGTCATGAATTCTTTGATCTGGAATGAAGCTGGCCTGGAATGAAGCTGGTCTGGAATGAAAACGCACGTGTGACGGATTACCTTCCGCAGCTATCGGTTAGCGATGATCTTTTCCAGGGCCGTGCGCATGTCGGCGGGAACCGCGGCTGATCGGCGCGAGGTGCGATCCACGTACACGTGGACGAAATGTCCTTGCGCCGAGGCCGTTTTCTCCTCGTTTCTGAACAATCCGATTTCGTAACGCACGCTGCTGTTGCCGAGCTTGGCGACCCGCAATCCGGCATGCACGACATCCGGAAAGGTGAACGGGGCGAAGTAGTGGCACTGGGTTTCCACCACCAGCCCGATCACCTTGCTTTTTTCGATATCCAGCACGCGCTGCTCGATCAGATACTGGTTTACCACCGTGTCGAAATAACTGTAGTAGACGACGTTGTTCACATGACCGTATACGTCGTTGTCCATCCAGCGGGTCGCAATCGTCTGGAAGTGACGGTAGGCGTCGCGCGGATCGGGTGCGGGTCGAGTCATGTCAGTCCCTGAAAAAATCAATGCGAGCCCGCCTGATCGGCGGCATCGCTTAATCGTCGCATCTGTTTCCAGTTCACCGCGAGCAGTCCGGCCGCGACGACGACCAGCATGCCGAACAGAGTCATGGACTCCGGAAAATCGCCGAACGCCAGGTAGGCCAAGAGCGTCGACCAGATCAATTGTGAATAGACGAACGGCGCCAATGTCGACGGCGATGTGTGCTCCATGGCGCGGATCAACAACAGATGACCGAAGCCGCCGAGCAGGCCGATGCAAACGATGAAGCCCGCTTGACTCAAAGTCGGCGTGATCCAATGCAGCGGCGCCGCAATACTGGTGATCGCACCGCCGACGATGGCGGTATAGAACAGCGTGGTATAGGGGTGCTCGCGTCCCGACAGCTTGCGGGTCACGATCTGGTAGACGCTGAACAGGATTGCGGTCGCCAGCGGAAACACCGCGGCGAGCGAGAGCACGCCGCCGCCCGGTCGCATGATGATCAGCACACCGACGAAGCCCAGCGTGACCGCGAACCATTGGCGGCGAGTCACCTTGTCGCCCAGCATGGGTCCCGACAGCAGGGCCGTGAGCACCGGGCCCACGAAGCTGATGGCCGCCGCCTCCGCAAGCGGCAGATAGCGAAGCGCGAAGTAAAAGAAAGTGGTACTCCCCACCAGCAACACGCCGCGCAGGATCTGCAGCCATGGGTGTGAGGTGCGAAATAGTTTGATGCCCATGCGCGGCCACAGCAGTGCCAGCATCACCACGACGTGAACCATGTAGCGCGCCCACATCAGAGCGGACATCGGGTAAGACTTGAGCATGTACTTGGCGAGCGTGTCCATCGCCGAGAACATGAACACCGCCGACATGGTTAACACGATGCCGCGCAATGTTCGGCGGTGGTGGGAGTCAGTGTTCATGTTCGCTTGCGGTCAAAACGCTCACCGCGGCTGGCGCGTCATTTCTTATTTCTGCCCCGGAAGAACGGTCCGCCCGGCGAAGGCGACCTCGGCGCCGAGCGCTTCCTCGATGCGCAACGCCTCATTCCATTTGGCCATGCGTTCCGAGCGTGCGAAGGAGCCGACCTTGAGTTGACCCGTATCCCAGCCCGCGGCGAGATGCACGATGGTGACGTCCTCGGTTTCGCCCGAACGCGCGGAGACGATGGTCCCCCAGCCGGCGCGCTTTCCGGCGTCCAGCGCGGCCTTGGTTTCGGTCACGGTGCCGGCCTGGTTGGGCTTGATGAGAACGGCATTGCAGGCGCCGGAAGCAGCCGCATCCTTCACGCGCGCGGCATTGGTCACCAGAAAATCGTCACCGATGATCTGTACTTTCTTTCCGGCGGCCGCCGTGAATTTCTTCATGCCTTCAGCGTCGTCTTCGGCCAGCGGGTCTTCGATCGACACGATCGGATAGCGGTCCAGCCAGCCGAGCAGCAATTCGCACAAGCCGTCGCTGTCGAGTTCGCGGCTTTCCAGACCAAGGCGATAACGACCACTGCGGCCGAACTCCGACGCGGCGATGTCGAGCGAGATGCCGACCTCTTCGCCGGGACGATAGCCCGCGCGTTCGATCGCGCGCATCAACATGGTGAGCGCTTCTTCGTTCGAATCGAACGCCGGCCAGAATCCACCTTCGTCGGCGACGCCTTGCAGCTTGCCTGCTTCTCTCATCAACTCACCCGCGGCGCGATAGATCTCGGCGGTGATGGCAGCCGCGTCGCCGAAGCTGCGCGCACCCAGCGCCATCACCATGAAGTCCTGGATGTCGACGCGCCGTCCCGCGTGTGCGCCGCCGCCGAAAATCTGAATTTCGGGCAGGGGCATGCGAATCCTTTTGCCCTGCGCCAGATAGGCGTACAGAGGCATCCGATGCGCGCCCGCTGCTGCGTGCAGGACGGCCATCGACGTGGCGATCATGGCGTTGCCGCCGAGTCTGGATTTGTTCGGCGTGCCGTCGCACGCGATCAACTCGTCGTCGATTTCGGCCTGGCGCAAGGCATTGCGTCCCAGCAGCACGCGGGAGATCTCGTTGTTGACGTGCGCCACTGCTTTCGACACCCCCATGCCGCCGAACGCCGGTCCGCCGTCGCGCAGATCCACGGCTTCGTTCGATCCGCGTGACGCGCCCGCCGGCGCGATGGCCCGGCCGAGCGCACCGCCGGCGACATGGACCTCGACTTCGACCGTGGGCCGGCCCCGCGAATCCCACACGCGGCGGCCGTGAACTTTGGTAATGGTGGTGTCGGTCATGAAACGTTCGCTTCCGTCGCTGTCATTTTTGGGAGAGCTCGCGCTGCCAGGCGGCGCGCACGCCGGCAAGGCGGTCCACCGGATGGAGCAGCAGCGCGCGCGCGACGCGACGCACCTGATCGCGCTCTGCGTCGGTCGTGATGTATTCCACCGGCGACTTGCCGTCGACGCGGCCCAGAAACAGCCCAGGCAGCAGATGCGCGGTGCGCGCCTCGATGTCGGCGCGGGCTTCCCAGGCGACGTTCGCAAGATAGCTCTCGGCGAGTACGTCGAAGCACTCGAGGTAGCGTGTCTGCCACTGGGGCCGCCACACGCATTTCAGCAGCAGATGATTCAGGCAAAACGCGAGATCGAATGCCGGATCGCCGTACCACGCGCATTCGGCGTCGAGGAACACCGGTCCGTCCGGCCCCGACAGAATATTCTTCGGGCTGACGTCCCCGTGCACCAGCGCTTTTTTGGTCGCACCGGTGACGCGCACCAGGCTTTCCAGGCGGTCGGCGCAATCGGGATGTTTCTTCGCGGTGGCGGAAAGATAAGGCTCGAGCCTGATCGGAAAGAAGATGTGATCCGTCGGGAATTTCCTTGCGATATCGATGTTGCCCGCCGTGCGGCCGTGGATCGCCGCAAGGCGGCGGCCGACTTCACGGGCGGTGTCGATCGAAATTTCGCCGTCGCGCAACTGGTTCTTCCAGACGCGGTAGCGGTCCCCGTCGAGAAATTCCATGGCGAACATGCCGGTGTCGCGATCCTCGCCGAGCACCTTCGGTACCGCCTGCGGATCGATGCCCGCCGCGACTCGCATCCATTCGATCTCGTACTGGTTGCGCTCGATCGGTGCCTGCCAGTCCGCCTGGACTTTCAACTTGGGCAGAGCGCGCTTGACGCAGATCGGGCCGCTCGCGAGGTCCACGCGCACGATGTCTGATGACACGCCGCCCGTGAGCGGTGAAATGGCGGGACATTCGCCGGGCTGAAGCAACCCCATGCGTCCGAGCGCAGTGAGGAAGGGATCGTTGCTCATTGTTATCTTGAAGAACGCCGCACTCGGCAGATGCCGCAATGATGGCGCATCACCTGGTGCGGAAAGCGAGGCGGGAACTTTATCACAGTTGAAATACTCTCAAATTGGATTGACAAGCGGCTGATTTTATTAGTATTGTACTTCCCCTTCCCGGGAGGTCGGGGGCGGGTGGTCAATGGCCAAAATCGCGGTTTTCAATCAGAAGGGCGGGGTCGGCAAGACCACGACTTCACTCAACCTCACGGCGGCGCTCGCGCGGCGGGGGTATAACCCGTTGTCGATCGATCTCGATCCGCAGGCCCATCTTTCCTATATATGTAACAGTACCGTCGGCAATGCCGACGATTCGATGTTCGGCTTCTATGAAAGCACCAAGGCCCTGACGCAGTTGATCCGCCCCGCGGCCGGCGGCTGGCTGGTGATCCCCGCGCACGTGGAGTTGTCGAAGGTCGATACGCAATTCGGCAAAGGCCCGAACATCCTCAACCGGCTCAACGTCGGCATCGTCAAGGAAAACCTCAATACCGGCCGGCCGATCGTGCTGGACTGCTGCCCGATGCTGGGGGTGCTCAGTCTGAGCGCGATTTTCGCGTCGGATCGCGTGCTGATCCCGGTCTCCACCGACTATCTGGCAGTGCATAGCGTGTTCCAGGTCGAGAAGACATTGAAGGCGCTGGAGCATGTGCTGAGAAAACGGGTGGTGCGGCGCTACGTGATGACGCGCTTCGACAGCCGCCGCAAGATGTCGCACCAGATCTACAACGAGCTCAAGGCGCGGCTGGGCGACGAAGTCTGCAACACCCGGATCACGGAGAATGTCAGCATCGCCGAGAGCCCCGCGTCAAAGAAGGATGTCTTCGCGCATGCGCCCGACAGCCGCGGCGCACTGGATTACGAGGCGCTGCTGGAAGAGCTGGTGAATGTCGGTTTTATCGAGCGGCGCGAGCCCGAAGTGGTCACGGAATCCCCCGTCACGGCTTTTCTTCGTCCGGCTGTCTCGATATAAGCGAGATGATGCCTTCGAGGTCGCTGCCTTCTTCCCGAACCGGTGCGGCGATCTGTCTGCACTCTATGATTTCGCAATGCATGTACATCTGCGTGATCTTGCGCTCGGCCTCGGCCTGGTCGCGGGCATGAACAACGAGGTTGTCCACCGGCAAGCCGCTGCGCGTGCGGATCTTGAATCCGAACTTGATCATATGCTGTGGCAGGGTTGGAGCGGGCGCGGACACGGCGGTCAACCCGGCTGAACCTTCAAATCCAGCCGGTAGCGCTGGAAGTTCTTCACGTAATGCAGGGCGTTTTCCTGCAGTTGCTCCACTTCCTCGTCGGTCAGTTGCCTCACGACCTTTCCCGGTGAGCCCACCACCAGCGAGCGGTCCGGAATCTCCTTGCCTTCGGTGATCAGCGCATGCGCGCCGATCAGGCAGTGCTTGCCTATCTTCGCGTGGTTCAGGATCGTCGACTTGATGCCGATCATGCTGCCCTCGCCGATGGTGCAGCCGTGCAGCATCACCTGATGGCCGATGGTCACGTTCCTGCCGATGGTCAGCCGCACGCCTGCGTCGGTATGTAGCACGCTGCCATCCTGCACGTTCGATCCGTCGCCGAGGGTGATCAGGTCGTTGTCCCCGCGCACCACGCTGTTGAACCAGACGCTGGCATTGTGCTCCAGCACCACGGAGCCGATGATCGTCGCGTTGTCCGCAACCCAGTAATCGCCGCGGGTAATGACTTTCCTGTCACCGAGGGAATAAATCATGCTTTCGTCGTTTGGCAGTCCGGATCGGTTCATTATAAGGGACGCTTACACGCCCCTACCCGAGCTGGGAGATAATACCGCCAACAGTGTTCAGGAGATCACATCATGTCAGCCGTCACCGCCGTCAAAACCACAGGGGAAAATGTTGTCGAAACCGATATCTTCAAACTGCTCGGCGCCGACGCCGACAAGCTGCTGAGCCACGTCTGCAAGGGCATTCCCAAGGAAACCGTGCACCTGCCTGGGCCCGATTTCATCGAGCGCGTCTTCACCCCGTCGGACCGCACCCCGCCGGTGATTCGCAGCCTCCAGCAGATGTTCGACCATGGCCGCCTGGGCGGCACCGGCTACCTGTCCATCCTGCCCGTGGACCAGGGCATCGAGCACTCTGCCGGTGCATCGTTTGCCAAGAACCCGGCCTATTTCGACCCCGAGAACATCGTCAAGCTCGCCATCGAGGGCGGCTGCAACGCGGTGGCCTCGACGCTCGGCGTGCTCGGTTCCTGCTCGCGCAAGTACGCGCACCGGATTCCGTTCCTGCTCAAGGTTAACCACAACGAATTCCTGACCTATCCCAACAAATACGACCAGATCCTGTTCGGCAGCATCAAGCAGGCGCGCGACATGGGGGCGGTCGCGGTTGGCGCCACCATCTATTTCGGCTCGCCGGAGTCCGCCCGCCAGATCGTCGAAGTCGCGAAGGCCTTCGAGCTCGCTCATGAAATGGGACTCGCGACCGTGCTCTGGTGTTATCTGCGCAACCCGGCGTTCAAGAGCGACAAGGACTACCACGTCTCCGCCGACCTGACCGGCCAGGCCAATCACCTCGGCGTCACCATCCAGGCGGACATCATCAAGCAGAAGCTTCCCGAAAATAACGGCGGCTACAACGCCATCAGCAGCAAGGAAAACCCGTACGGCAAGGTCGACAAGCGCATGTACACCGAACTCGCCACCGATCATCCGATCGACCTCACGCGCTACCAAGTCGCCAACTGCTACATGGGCCGCGCGGGACTGATCAACTCCGGCGGCGCGTCGGGCGAGAACGATTTGGCCGAAGCCGTGCGCACCGCGGTCATCAACAAGCGCGCCGGCGGCATGGGCTTGATCTCCGGTCGCAAGGCCTTCCAGCGGCCGATGAAGGAGGGTGTCGCGATCCTCAACGCGATCCAGGACGTTTATCTTTCCAGGCAGATCACCATCGCCTGAGAGAAAAAGAGGCAAATGAAAACGGCGGCCGACGGGCCGCCGTTTGTTTTTCTGAATCTTCCGAAGTACGAAGCCGGATTCGTGCTGGTCCTTTATCGCATTCGCCGTTCACTCTTAGCTGTTCCCTGTTCCCTGTTCACCGTTCACTGTTAGCTGATCACCGTCGGCGGTTTACCCGCCTCCCGGTTCCGGGAGAGTTTCCGCCAAGTCTGCGTTCGTTGCGCATCACATTCTCCCGACGCGCTGTCCGTTTCCGTCCTACACGGCGCGAGTAATACGGCGCTCGATTCCGAGCTTCCAGGAAATTTTTTTGAATAAGCTTATGACATTCGGCTCCAACCGAACGGACGGCGCGTCGTCCAAAGGTGTGACGACGCTCCGCAACAATCATTTCAATTGAGTCAGTTAAGACGAGGGTCGATGCGCCTTTCGCACGTCTCTATCACGTACCTGCTTCTCCAAATCTATCAATTGTCAGAATTGACAAATTTTCCAGATGCCGTAAAAAGCATGATGTGTAGAAGACGTTGGTCAAGGCGCAAGCACAGGCGCTTGTCATAAAAAATAAACAGAACATGACGCTAAGAAAAAGAAAAGGAATCGGGGATTGGGTCCGCAAGTGGTGCAGTTGCTTCCCGCCGAACAGGGGAGACGGGCGCGAAGCGATGCGTTTGACCATGAGACGCTGGTATGGGTGCTGTCCGTGCTCAGCCAGTACTTTCGACTTCCTTTTGACGAGAAGCTGGTAACCGGGCAGCTTTCGCCCCCCTACGATTTCGAGTCAGTCGCGCGCGCAGCCGGATCGCTCGGCTTGCGCGCGGGCTGGAAGGCGCCGCCGGTTTCAAGGCTGAAGAAACTTTCAGCGCCATTTGTCGTGCTGCTAGCTCCGGTTATAAGCGAGCCGCATCAACAGGGGCTCGGCGTCGACCGCCAAAGTCTTCCCTCCCTAGACCCGGAGGCGCCGGTCCCGCGGCTCGCCTTTGTATTGCGCCTCGAAGAAGACCGCGTCGCCTTCTTCGAACAAGGCACGGCCGGTCACACCATCCTGCCGCTTGCCGAGTTCGAGTTGCGTTACGCGGGCAGGGTCCTGCAGGCGGCGCCCAAAAATGAACCTCTGGCGGATCCGGATGCGAAATCCGCTGCGGGCACCCATTTCGGATTCGGCTGGTTCATCCCCGAACTTCTCAAGCACCGCAAGGTATTCCGCGACGTCCTCATGGCGTCGCTTGCCATCCAGCTCATGGCGCTGGCCACGCCGTTGTTCACCAAGGTCGTGATCGAAAACACGCAAGATTCATCGCGTGTTTCAGTGAAGGTTAATCTGGCCGCATCAGGTTAAGCGCAGCGGCCGGAGCTACAAGGTCGTCGTTGCTTAGGTTCAACGCTGCTCGCTCGTAGTCGTTGAAGTCGCCCCTAAAGCTCCTGAGCGCACTCTCGATCTTTTCCTTCCGTTGCTTATCCGTGAGGGGTTTAGCCATAGTTAAAGAAAGGCAGGGGGCGTGGAGAATAGAAAATAGTAGTAGCTCAGGGGGGATTCGACAATCCTTAGAGGGCACGCAACTTTACGGTCATATCCCCAGACTCATTAGCCTGGCTCTCTCTGAGAGACCTTCCTGCAGAATTGTCGACTGCAGGATGCTGGCGTAATATCGTAGCGACCGAAAAAACTCGACCGTTCCCGTTGCATGTATCTTCCTACGCCTCCGACACAATACCGTCTGCCGCACAATTCAAACGGTAGACCCCGTTCCCCTCCACCGTTCCCCTTTGCTCAGGAAGGGGAAAGGGGGGGGCACGCTCGATTTATGATTAGTTGAGCCTGGCGCCCTAAGACGCTCCCTTGTAATTCGACATCGTCATGGGCATTATCAACAATGAAGACCCTCGTGGTACACAACACACTCTGGGCGGCCCTTCATGGCAGACGATGACGAGCTCAGCCGGTCCGACCTGCTCTCCCTGGTCGAGAACGCCCGTGAGCTGAGTTCCGAGATCGACTACGGCGATCTGGTCGCGGCGATCCTAACCCGAGCGGGAAACCTGACCAGCTCGGAGTCCGGCTCCGTCATACTCCATGACGCCGAGCGCGATGGCATGTATTTCGCCGCCGCAACCGGTCCCAAGGCGCAGGACGTGCTCACGCAATTCGGCGAATTCGGCCCTGACCGTGTCCCGATGGGTTCCATTGCGGGCCGCGTGTACAAGACCGGCGAATCGCTGATCGAGCGCTCCGTGGTGAGGGGGACGGACCATTTCAAAGGCGTCGATCAGCAGACCAATTACAGCACCAAATCGATGATCTGCGTGCCGCTTGCCATCGAGTCACTTCGGAGCGGCGTCGTCCAGCTTCTAAACAAGGCGTCGGGCGACTACACCTCGCGCGACTTGCGCCTACTGGAGCATTTCGCCGGCCACGCTGCCATCGCGATTCGCAATGCGCGCCACATTCGCGATCTGCTCGCGCACAAGGGCCTATTTACGTCCGCAGCCCACAGGCGCAAGACCGGCGATCTGCTTGGCGAGCTCGCCGCCCCGGCGCATCACGAGCGCATGACGGTGATGTTCGCCGACATGCGGGGATTCAGCCGGTTGAGTCAGACGCTCGGTGATCCGAAGGAAATAGCGGGGCACTTGAACGAGTTCCTGACGTTGCTGGCGGCGCAGGTAGTCAAATTCGACGGGTTCGTCAACAAGTTCCTCGGCGACGGGGTATTGGCGCTGTTCCGCGGCAAGACCGGCACGGAGGAGCGGTCGCTGCGCTGCGCCTTCAGCATCATCGCGGGGTTCGTGGACCTGCGCAACCAGTGGAACCGCAAACGCAACGAGGATCTGGGCTTTCTCGACATTGGCTTTGGAATCGCGACCGGCGACGTGATCATCGGGTCCATTGGCGGAGGGCAGATCAAGGACTTCACAGCGCTCGGCAATGTGGTGAACCTGGCCGCGGCGTTCGAGCAGGACGCGCGCGGCGGTAAACGGATCCTGGTCGACCAGAACACGTACTACGTGGCACGCGACATTGTCGCCGAAGTCGACGATCCGCAGACGTACGACATGCGCAAGTCCGATCAGCCGATGGGCGTCGTATACAAGCGCTATCACGTGCGCCGATTGCGGCCGGCTGCAGGCGAGGCCGTCGTCACCGTGAAGAGCCGGAAGACGCATCCCGACGTTGCCAAGGGCTTGGGCGCCTACTACCAGAATTCATGGGCGATCGTGGTCGGCGTCGACACCTACCAATCGCCATCCGTGGCCCGGTTGAGCTATGCGGTCGCCGACGCCGAGGCGGTGGCGGAAGCCCTCCCCAGAGCGGGTTTTCCCGCGGAGCGCATCGAACTCCTCGTCAACGAAAAGGCGACCAAAGATGGGATCTTGCGCTCGATCCTCGGCAAGGTCGAGACCACGCAACGAGAGGACCGGCTGCTGGTATTCTTCGCGCTGCACGGCCAGGTCCTGAAGCACCGCAAAGGAGAGGAAGGTTACCTTCTGCCCTATGACGCGGATCCGGCCAATCTTCCGCTGAGCTCCCTGCCGATGGTGGATTTCGTGCGTCACGGAAAGAGCCTGCCGGCCAAGCACATCCTGTTCGTGCTCGACAGCTGTTTCTCCGGTTATGCGGCGAAGCGCGACGCCGCCCCGTCCGGTGTGGAGATGGACCTGACCGGGCTGACCCAGGAACCAGTGGTGCAACTCCTCACCGCAGGCACAGGGAACCAGAAAGCGGTCGAGGATGGCGGCCACGGCATTTTCACGCGAAGTTTCCTGAAAGGCCTCGAGGGCTTCGCGGACCCCGACGGCGCCGGGTTAACTGCGCTCAAGCTCGCGGATTACATCCTGAAGCGCGTGCTGGCGGAATCCGACAACCGGCAGACGCCTCAATACGCCAAGCTCGACGGCGAGGGCGAGTTCCTGTTTCTTCCGCCGCGAGCGCAAGCGTAAGCGCGCGATCTCCATTCACGCTGGCGCGGCTGTCCCGATGATCCGAAAGCCGATGCCCGATGTGCTGGTGGTGATACCCGGGATCCTCGGCAGCGAATTGAAGCGGCAGGGCCGTGACGCGTGGGGATTTTCTGCCGGCGCGGGATTGCACGCCTTGACCACGCTCGGTGACAGCATCGGCGCGCTCCGTCTCACCGCGGATTCGTCCGACCCAGAACAGCGCGTCGACGATGTCGAAGCCACACGCATCCTGCCCGATCTCCACCTGATCCCGTATCTGTGGAAGATCGACGGGTACTCGAGCTTGACCGAGTCGCTCCGTCGCACCTTCGATGTCGAGCACGGTGTCAACTACTTCGAGTTCCCGTACGATTGGCGGCGTGATAACCGCGTCGCGGCGAAGCAGCTCCAGCGCGTGAGCCGGGAGTGGCTCCGACGCTGGCGCGAATCTTCCGGTAACAACGGGGCGAAGCTCATCATCGTTGCGCATTCGATGGGCGGGCTCGTTGCCCGCTACTTCCTCGAAGCGCTTGAGGGCTGGCCGGATGCAAAGGCGCTCGTCACCTTCGGCACGCCCTTTCGCGGCTCGGTCAATGCGCTGCGCACGCTGGTCGAGGGCATCCGCAAGGGACCTTTCGGCATTGTCGATCTGTCGGCGTTTGTGCGCTCGCTCCCCTCAGTCTATCAATTGCTGCCCACCTATCCCTGTCTGCAGACAGTCGACGGTCAACTCGTACATCTGAGCGATGGCCCCGCGATCGCCCATGTCGAAGCCGGGAAGGTGCTCGGCGCCCGCGATTTCCACGCCGAAATCCGACAGGCCATCGATCGTCATCTCGACGACGACATCTATCGCCGTGGGCGTTATCGCGTAATTCCGGTGGTCGGGACGCATCAGGAAACGCTCCAATCGGCGCGCATGACCGGTGGCGAAAACATCGAGTTCGCCAGCGAGCATGCGGGGCACGACCTCGGAGGCGACGGCACGGTGCCGCGAATCTCCGCTACGCCGGTCGAGCTATCCAATGCGGGCCGCGAGGCCTATGTCTCGACCTGCCATGCCTCGTTGCAGAACGCCTCCGCCGTCCAGCACCACGTGTGCGATGCGATCACGGCGCTCGATCTCGATCTGTCGTCGTGGCAATACCGGGCGATATCGGCTGGCCCGGTCAAGGTCGCACTGCACCTGGAGGATGCATACTGGAATGACGAGTCGGTGTCGTTACGTGTTCTGGCCGACTCCGCGGCTTCGCCGGCGCTTTATGCGACGGTCGTCGAGGCCGATTCTGGCGCCGAAGTGGCACGTATCGCATTTCCGCCGAGTAAGGAAGGATGGCTGCGCGCCGAGGTACCCCCGTTGCCCGCCGGCGTGTATCGCTGCACCGTCGAAGGCGAGGCAGGAGTCAGTCCAGTGGCGGACGTCTTTTCGGTGTACGACAGGGGGCACCGCTAAAAAGCTGGTTCACCATCCGCAAAGTGATAGGGGAACCAACGCGGAGAGTAAATGGACCTGCATAATTGCATAAACGGAAGTGAGATCTAGGCCTCAGTAAAAGAAAGAAAAGTAAAAGGATGTCAGACCTGCAGTGTGAATAGATGTTTTCGCAGCGCATCGGCGGGTTGGCCGGAACTGTGCGAAAGCTTCTCCAGGTTGGCGACAAGATGGCTTAGCGTGGAAGGGGAGCGCGAGAAATGCTCGGCGACTTCTGCAAGCGTGCACGAACGAAACCGGACCGCAAGCCAGCCGATGAGTGCGCGCGCCTGCGCCGTTTGCCGGCCCTTGCCCGGCGCCTTGAGCGCCCCTTCCGTGAGTCCGTAACCGTCGCACACATAGGCCACGATCTGCCTGAGCGATGGGGCTTTGCGCTTCGCTTCTCGCTTGGGGAGCACCTTCAGCACCTTCTTCAGGAAAGCTTCCTCCCCGACCACCCGGCCATCCGCCTGCCCGCCGTAGAACACCTCCGAATGGCCGTCGCGAGCACCGGCGTCGACAAAGGCGGCAAAGCGCTGCCGGGCCGGCTCGACCCGTTCGCCGAATTGTCCCAGCACCCAATCCGTCGTGAGCCAGGGCAAGTCCTCTTCGCCGAGGTAAGCGCGGTGACTGCTCCAGGCGTAGGCACGGGGTTGCCTGACCATTCTCGCGCGCACCGCATTCAAATGGAGATAGCGCACCAATGCCAACCCATAGCGATCCTGATCCACCAGGAAAGCCTTGAAGCGTCCCTGGAATACATGTCCTGACCGCTTGAGTCGCGTATTGAGATAGCGGGTGTAGCGAAACGACAGGTTCTGCATGCCCGCCGACAGTGCAAGATCGCCCACCTGCAAAGCGAGGTGGAGATGATTGCTCATCAGGCAGAAGGCGTGCACCCGGTAGCCGAAGCGGACTACGCCTTCGGCGAGCAATTCATAGAAGAAGCGCCGGTCACCCGCAGAGAAGAACACATCCTGCCCGGCGTTGCCGCGTAAGATGACGTGATACAGACCACCGGGAACGTGCAGGCGGGGTTTGCGAGCCATAGGACGGAGGATACATGAAGATTATCCAATTATGCAGGCCTGACCCTGGACGCACTAAAAGTCACCCAAAGGAGTTCGAGAATGGCAGAAGATAAGGAAACAACCAAGCCAAAGGCCGATGCCTTAAAAAAGGGTGATGTCCCGAAAAAGGCTGATCTCCCAAAAAAGAAAACCAAGAAGAAAGCTAAGAAAGGGAAGCAGAAAAAAGCCGCGGAGTTGTTGACTACTGCCAAGGGAAAGCCCTGGACTTTTCCAAAAAATAGTCTTGAAGATGCTATTGCACTTGCTAAAGCGATCGAGGAGAAGAACGCGGGTAATCCAATGCCTGCACAGGAAATCGCGGTCGCCGTAGGTTTTCGCCAATCGTCTGATTGGAGATTTCTCGATCTCCTTCGCTCCGCCAACCAATATGGTTTAGTCACGGGTACTGGCGCTACCGGAACGATTCATCTCTCGCAGTTAGGCCAAGATGTCGTTGCTCCAAGTTCGCCCAGTCAGCGGTCTGAGGCACTCCTACGAGTCTTTCGAAACGTGAAGGATTTCGAAGGGGTTGAGAAATTCTATAGTGGTAAGCGCATACCTGAGGACGAGTTCTTTCTCAATACACTTACTCGAGAGTTTAATATTCCTCGTGATCGCGTAGAGCAGTTCGCCAAAATTTTTCTCGAAAACCTCAAATTTCTCCGAGCTTTTACTCCGACGACTGTGCCGTCTGACCAAAGAGCCGGTTCGGCGGACACCGCAATTACTCCGACTCCGCCGGAAAAGGTACCGAGTCCGATAGTTTCCAAGGAGCCTCGCGTGCGAGAGTTCTTGGACACCTGTTTTGTAATGATGCCCTTCGGCGCGTGGTTTGATCGCTATTATCAAGAAATCTATATGCCTGCCATCAAGGAAGCGGGATTCGAACCGGTACGCGCCGATGAGCTATTTACAACTGGCAGTGTGGTTGAACAGATTTGGGAGCAGATTGAGAAATCGAAACTATTGCTAGCAGATCTATCTGGAAAGAATCCGAATGTCTTCTACGAACTTGGTTTAGCTCATGCGGCACGTAAGCCAGTTGTCTTCACAGCTTCCGAGGTTGGCGACGTCCCTTTCGACCTTAGGCATCTCAGGGTAATCATTTACGATATTCGTGAGCCAGAGTGGGCCCCTAGATTGCGCAAGAGCGTAACCGATTACCTGCGTAATGCAACTAAAGAACCAGAGAAGTCAATTCCACACCCCTTCCGAAAAGTTGCTGAAGAGTCGGAAGAAACAGCTCATCGCACAAGCCGGCGCGCATGACAAGAGTGTGGATGTCAACTTTGTAAAGTCATAGAAACGTATGCACTATTGCAATTCATTGGAAAGTAGCTTTAGCGTCCAAATGAGCATGAGCTAGCACGGGAGGTTTAGATGAAATTGCGCGGGGTTCATGTTCGGGAATTCAAGTCTGTGTGGGACTCGAATCCGTTTGAGGTGGATCGGGTTGCGTGTCTGGTAGGTAAGAATGAAGCGGGCAAGACGGCTATCTTGCAAGCCCTGTATCGGCTCAATCCCATTGTTGCTAGCGACGGAAACTTTGACGTAACAGATGACTATCCAAGGTCTGAAGTGGAGAACTACCAGCAGGACATCGAGACGAAGCGGCGGATGCACGCCAAAGTTATCGAGGCAACTTTTGCGCTAGACGAGGCTGAACTCAATGCAATAAAAGAAAAGTTCGGAAGCAATGTCCTTTCAAAACCTGAGATTGTCCTTTCCAAGAGCTATTCAAAAAGCGCAAATGGTTGCTATCTCTATGTCAGTGTTCCAGTCGTCGAGGCCACACTTGCAAAGAACCTCGTGGAGAGCTTTGACCTTCCATCCGATATCAAGGGGCAGGCATTAAAACAGCTTACGCTTGAACTTCTGGGCAAGTATTTGGCAGCTACCCTCGACATGTTCGAGGCCGCGTTCAAGTCAGCCAACGCATTGCTCCCGGTGTGAGGCTGTCACCGCCCCAGTGCCATCGCTAACCTAGCCACAGGATGCACAGAGGCCAACCAACATGCGGCTATAGTTATCGGTTGCTTTTACGTCGATGCGCTCAAATGGCGCTTGAAATATTCCGTCAATCCGAGAAAACGCGTCAAGGTCGCTCCGACAATTCACGATGGTTGTTAGCAGGTTGTTTTCCTCCTTTGAGAGGAATTCAATAAGGTTTGTCTTGTACTCCATTATTTTTCCCCGACTGGTGATGTTGCC
This sequence comes from Betaproteobacteria bacterium, assembly GCA_016194905.1. Taxonomy (NCBI): domain Bacteria; kingdom Pseudomonadati; phylum Pseudomonadota; class Betaproteobacteria; species Betaproteobacteria bacterium. The sequence continues at coordinate 252,996 of JACQAP010000005.1, read as the reverse complement.
GGTAATATCTCGCGTATGCCGGTGACCGAACACACCATCAACGACGCTCTCGCGGAAGTCTTACGTACTAAGCGTCAAATGTGGCGGTCAGACAAGGTGGTTAGTTCCGAGAATACAGGAATGTTGAAGGGCACCAGCGAGCGCCCAGACATATTGGTCATCGAACCAAACGTTTCCCCGGTAGTAGTTGAAACCGAGGTACTACCTGCTCCAACTGTAGAGGCGGACGCACTAGCAAGGCTCGGAAAACATCTGCGCCATACGGGCCGCACGATACTTTCAGTAGTGGCGATTCGCCTACCGCTCCGGCTACGAACCAAATCTGGCAAGAAGTTAGCTTCCGAACTGGAAAACGCCGACGATCTGGAAATGGCGCTTTTCACCGGCAGCGATTCATCCAACTTCACGCGCTATCCTCACGCCGGGTGGGTACGTGGAACGGTGGCGGATGTCTCAATACTTGTGCAGTCGGCTTCGGTTCCACCAGAAGTAATTGACGCCGCGGCTGACCAACTCGTGAGCGGTGTTAGCGAGGTAGCCGGTCTCCTTGGCGAAGTCGCACCGCCGGGATCGGGAGCAATCAAGAAGATTTGTGAAGAGCTCCGGCAAGAAGAATCGGAGCAAACCCGTCGCATGGCGGCAACCATCCTTGCCAATGCCTTCGTTTTTCAGGAGAGTTTAGCGGGTGGGCCTGGTGAACTTGCCAGCGTCAGATCGTTAGATGAACTGCGCGGTACGACTGGAGCGCTCACCAAAACCTCAGTCCTGGCTGAGTGGCGCAAGATTCTTAAGGTCAATTATTGGCCCATCTTTGACATCGCGCGCCGCATCCTTGAGGTGCTACCGGCCGCGAGCAGCAAGGCGATCATAGAGAGTCTTGCGGTTACGGCTGACAATTTGCTCAAGAATCAGCTCATGCGGTCGCATGACCTGACCGGGTCAGTGTTCCAGCGACTTATCGCCGACCGTAAATTCCTCGCCGCGTATTACACGACACCAGCTTCGGCTGCGCTCCTTGTGGGATTGGCGATCGCACCGAATAAACCGGCGTCAGGCGGTTCTTGGTCCAACTCAAAGGATGTTCAGAAGCTGCGAGTTGCGGACTTTGCCTGTGGCACGGGCACCCTATTGTCGACTGCGTATCAACGCATCGGACAATTGCACGAGTTGGCGGGTGGGGACTCGGAAGCACTACATCCTGAAATGATGGCGCATGGCCTGATCGGATGTGATGTCCTACCAGCAGCAGCGCACCTCACCGCATCAATGCTTTCCGGTGCACATCCGACAGTCAAATACACCCAAAGCTCGATCATGACTGTCGCCTATGGCAAGCAACCGGACGGCGGTATTGCGCTTGGTTCGCTGGATCTTCTTGACCCGCAACGAACATTCGGCATTCTCGCCATCACCGCCCATGCCGCCGAAGGTATGGGCGAAAAGGAAAAGGAGATTTGGTCGCACCTTCCGCACGCTTCATTCGACATGGTTTTTATGAATCCCCCATTTACGCGCGCTACAGGACATGAAAGCTCAAAGATCGGTGTTCCTAATCCGATGTTTGCGGCATTCAGTTCAACTGTGGAAGAACAACGCTTGATGGGTGCTGCCACCAAGCGCCTTACTGATGGCACCAGCGCGCACGGCAATGCTGGCGAGGCGTCGATCTTCCTTGTACTGGCAGATCGAAAACTCACGAAGAACGGGACCCTTGCATTGGTAATGCCGCTGAGCCTTATGTCTGGCGAGGCTTGGGAGAAGTCGCGCGCACTTTTGGTGAAGAACTACACCGACTTGGTTTTGGTTTCCATCACAGGCGGCGGCAGCGGTGACATGTCTTTCTCGGCCGACACGGGAATGGGCGAATGCTTAGTCGTTGGGAGCAAGTCAGGAACACCCAGCGATAGGGCTACCTTTGTCGTTCTGAAGGAGCGCCCCGCGTTTCCAATGCTTGGCGCTGGTGTCGCGCGCGAGGTGAGACGCTTAATTGACACGAAGGCCCTCAGACGTCTGGAAGATGGGCCAGTCGGCGGCGCCGCAATTATGTTTGGAAGCGACGTGATTGGCCATGTGTTGGATGCGCCCATCTCAGCAACGGACGGGTGGTACCTGTCGCGCGTAGCCGATCTATCATTGGCGCAGAGTGCTTTTCAGTTGCGGAATAATGGGAAAGTCTGGCTCCCGGGCATGCAGAAATCGCAAGCATTGGGCATCCCGATCGCAGCGGTTGGGGCCGTAGGTAAAATCGGCCCCTATCACAGTGATATTGAAGGATCTACTTCATCCGGTGGTGTTCGTGGGCCATTCACGGTGTCGCCAGTAACTCCAGGGGCGGTGCCAACCTATCCCGTATTGTGGTCACACGATGCTGCGCGTGAGCGAACTATGGCGTTTGATGCGGATAGCGAAGGCATTGCTCGCATGGGCGCAACCCCAGCGGAGGAAGATTTGGTGGCAGAAAGAATTCCGCGAGTGGCTGCGACCGCTTCACATTGTCACTTCAACATCAACTTTCGATTCAACAGCCAATCCACAGGGATGCAGTTCACGCCGAGGCGCAGTATCGGCGGCCGTGCTTGGGCCTCCATACAGATGGCGTCTGAAGACCATGAGAAAGCACTCGTGCTATGGGCGAACACGTCGCTCGGACTGCTCTTGCATTGGTGGCAGGCAAACAAGCAGCAAGCGGGCAGAGGAAACATTGGTAAATCGGCGCTTGAAGATTTCGTCATCCTTGATGTCACCAAGCTGAACGCGAAGCAGCTTTCCGCCGCCGTTAATATTTTTGATCAGATGCGCGATAAAGCGTTGCGTCCCATAAATGAAATGGATGTAGACGACGTGCGTAAAGAACTCGATCAGCGTTTTACCCGGGAGGTCTTGGGAGTTGACTTCGCTCTGTTAGCTAAGAACGGCGCAATGGACCTGCTTCGCATGAAGCTCGCAAGGGAGCCTTCAATTCAAGGGTAGTGGATTCAGCATTTAACTGCACCACTTGATCACGGATAGGACACGGCGGGTATATCGAAACGACAGGTTCTGCATGCCCGCCGAGAGTTCACATCGCCCATCTGCAAGGCGAGGTGAAGATGATTGGTCATCATCGATACGACAATAACGCTCCAGGCAAGTCACGACGGGACGAAGCCGGGGAGGGGTCGATGCGTGTCTGGCCGGCACATCGCTCTCAAAGAAACCATGCCCTCTAACCTGCGCGTCAGCACGGACTCGCGAACAGCGGCGCTTCGCTTGCCGTTTGCGAGCCGACTACGCGCAGTACGTTGAACGGCTGCTTTCCGAACACCTGACCGGCAGCTTAGGGTCTATATCTGTTGAAAAACACCTTTTCAGGAGCTACCCGAAAAATTTCAGGCCCGCAGGGGCGTCGGTCCTTCTCGGACGTGGGGGGCATGCGATCTACTGCTGCGCGCGACCACGAGCCTTCTAACAAACGCTTCGACGATTCGTCGAATGAATTGTCAATTGCAATGCACTCTCGCAATAATTCCGGGTGCATGCAAATTGGAGTTTTTCAACAGAATAGGTCGAAAACAGGCATTCAGAAAATCGATATCAACATGACTTAGGCATCTCGCCATAACAGTGACTTCATGAAGCAGCCTAATGCTTTGCATGCTCCTGCTCCAGCATCCCCAGAACGCCAACTACCATTTCCAGACCGTCCCCGATCCACTTGGCTTGCTCGTCATTCATCGTCTCGCTTGAGAGGACTTCAAGCGTGTCCGACATCGGCAATTTCCCGAACTTCGATTGATAGTGAGCGCACTGGACTGCCAGAATCCTCACGCACTCCTCAAGATCCTCGCACTCCGCACGGATGAGCATGTCGTCTGATAACTGCAGGAAGGCGGCGAATCGGGCTATGGCTTCGGACATGGCAAATCCCTGAACGTTGGGCTTCAGTATGATATGCGAATGCCACAGGGTCGATTTCTTGGGTTGCTGTGCATTGCAGCGATGGAGTTCGCTTCTGCGGACCAGAGCGAACTCGATTCTCATGGGCCCGCATTCTTTGTTCCGGATCGCGATCGAACGCCAGGCGCCATCAGTCAATACGTCACGGCAGACAATATTGCTCAGACCATATGCGTTCCCGGCTGGACGGCCACCGTCCGGCCGCCGACTTCATACACTAACCGGCTGAAGGCGCAGCAGATGCGCGAAATGCGCCTATCCAGCAAAGCGTCGGACTACGAAGAGGATCATTTGGTCCCGCTATGCCTCGGCGGGCACCCTACCGACCATCGCAATCTGTGGCCAGAGCCGCGTAATGGGCAGTGGGCGGCGAAGTTCAAGGATCAGCTAGAGGCGTCAGTTTGTCGCGCTGTATGCCGTGGCGCTATGACGCTGGAAGAAGGCCGCGTGATCTTCCTGCGGCCAGATTGGACCAAAGAATATGTCTATTTTTTCGACCTCAAGAAGAAAAAGTGAATTTTCCCTCTGGTATAGACTATTTGTAGCGACAGAGGGCGCGCATCTGTCGGGCAGCGACACGGCGGCCCTTGGCGGCGATCTGGCCTATCAATACGGCAAGAGCGGACCGTTGACCGGAATCGGACTCACGCCGGCGCAGGACGTCATCAATTCCGCGCAATTCGGCAGCAGCGCGCAGACACTGCGCACGCTCGCTGAGCTTCAACAAGGGCAGATCCGCCTGTCGTGAACTGATGGCCAGGAGGGGGCATGGCGAAGAGCATCCATTCCACCGAGGCCGGTGCACTAGATTTCGCGCCCGCGATCCTGCGCGCTCAGCATGAGAACCCGCCACCGCTGTCGCGCATCGTTCTCTATATCGCGCTCTTCGCGGTGATGCTGGCGTGGGCCTGCTTCGGGCGGCTGGACATCATCGCGGTCGCACAGGGCAAGCTCATTCCCAGCAGTTACGTGAAGATCCTGCAGCCGGCCGACTCCGGCGTGCTGCGGGAAATCCTCGTCGGGGACGGGCAGGAAGTCAAAGCGGGCCAGGTGCTGCTGCGCATGGACACGGAAGTCACCGACGCCGATCGGGCCACCGTGGAAACGGATCTGATGCTCCGGCGCCTGCAACTGCGCCGGATTGAATCTGAACTGGCCGGCGTCCCCTTCACCGCGAGACCCGGGGATCGGGTGGATCTCATTCAGCAGGTTACGGCGCAGTCGCTGGCCAACCGCAGGGCGTACGAGAGCCAGCTCGACAGCGAGCAAGCGGCCCTGGCGAAAGCTGCGCAAGACCTGAATGGCGCACTGGAGATGGAATCCCGGCTCCAGCAGATCGTACCCATCTATCTGGAAACGGAGGCCGCGCATCAGAACCTCGCCAAGGATGGCTTCATCTCCCGGCTGGCGATGCTGGACAAGAGGCGCGAGCGCATCGAGAAAGAGCAGGAACTTAAAGCCCAGACCCACCAGGTCGCCAGCCTGCGCGCCAGCATCGAACAATCGCGCAAGCGGCTCGCGCAAATTACCTCGAGCTACCGGCAACAACTCCAGAATGAACGCAGCGAGGCGAACGGGCAACGCTTAAGGCTGGAGCAGGAATCCGGCAAGCAGGCTTACCGCCGCGAGTTGCTGGAACTCAAAGCCCCGCAGGACGGCATCGTGAAGGATCTCGCCACGCATACGTCGGGTACCGTGGTCTCGCCCGGCACCATTCTCCTGACCCTGGTGCCGCGCAACGATCCGGTCAAGGCGGAAGTCTGGGTCACCAACGAAGATGCCGGATGGGTGGAAGTCAATCAGCCGGTCAAGATCAAGCTCGCCGCGTTCCCGTTCAACAAGTACGGCATGATCAACGGCCACGTCGAAACCATCAGCCCCGATGCGGCGGAACTGCCCGACACGCGCGAGCGCGACCGCAAGGACACCCGCGAACATGTCATGCCGCCCTCCGGGTTCCGCACGCTGGTGGCGCTGGATTCGCCTTATCTCGAGCGCGACGGCAAACAATTCCGGGTCTCCGCCGGCATGCTTGTATCGGCCGAGGTCAATCTCGGCAGCCGCACGGTGATGGAGTATCTGTTGTCACCCGTGCAAAAAGTCGCACACGAAGCCGGGCGGGAGATGTAGAGCTTTGTCGCAAGTTCGCTGATCGAGCAAAGTACTTATGCACACTGCAGGCCTGATCGCATTTCCCCCCAACGCCGACTCTCCAAAATTCCGCAAAACTCTCTCTGCAGAACCTTCCCGATGGCGAGCACATCTACTATTTCTCGACCGATGCATCAGTAATCACTGCCGACATTTTCCGGTTCTTCGAAACCGTTTCATGCGAGCAACCGCCAGACCTCGATAACCCGACTCCGGTCGTGTAGAGCCCGCAAATAGGAAGTGCTTTCATCCGGCTGCCCATGGAATACCCAATTGCGGCACCGCTCGTCGCTCAAAGACGACAAGTCGGTTCCCCGTTGAGCTTCCTGCATCAACTTTCTGCGTGATTTACCCGCGCAATAACAGCGATGTAAGCACGCCGCAACTATGCCGCCCGGATGTGGTGCGCGCGGGCGATTGCTGGCCCATCGGTTGCACGTAGCAGACGGGTCAATGCGCTTTTTTTGCCGATGCATAAACCAGACCCCAAGGGGGGAGACATGTCGCTTCTACAATCATTGTTGATTTGGCCGGACCGGGTACTGCCATCGCTGCTGATACTGCTGCTGATCGCCGTACCGTTCCTCTACGTGGCGCGCGGGCCCATGCATGCGCTGATCAGGAGTGCGTCGCGGTCGGTGTCGAATCCGCTGCGGCTGGGCGCGCGCTGGCTTGCCGACGCGGCTGTCCGGCTGCGCAACCGCAACCGCCAAGTGCTGTTCGCGCACGGCAGCCATGAAGTGAAGCAGACCATCGAGCGCGAGTTCGAACGCGTCACGATGCTGGTGCAGCGCGATCTGGAGGGCTATCCGGTGCTGCAGCGGAAACTCATGGACGAGATCACCCGCATTGAGGAGGACTACAAGAAGTCAGGCGAAGTGCCACTGCCTCCGCCGGATTGGGTGAAGGCGATCGAGGCGATCGCCAAGATCAAGGCATCCGGTGACGGGGTGGTCGAGCACATTCTTATCGAAATCCGCGATGCGCTCGGCAACATCTACCAGAAAGTGGTATCCGAGTACCGCAGCGCTTACCAGGAGCGACATCATATTCTGAAGGGCTTTCTGCCTTTCTGGCGTTCCGTGAGCCAGACGCTGACGCAAGTGGACCGCAACATCACCAGCCTGCAGGTCAGCGCGGCAAAGATCGATGCCAACGTGCTGAAGCTGGAAAACATCGCCGCCAGGGGCAATGACGCTGCGCATGCGCTGGCGTCGTCGGCGTCCACGCAGTTCTTCGTCGCCGGCATGGTGATGCTGATCGCTTTCGGCGGCGCCTATGTCAACTTCAAGCTGATCGCGCTGCCGATGTCGGCCATGGTCGGCGGCGGCGATTACATCACCGATACCCTTCAGGCATCGGAAGTGGCGGCGCTGGTAATCATCCTGTTCGAAACCCTGATGGGCCTCTTCCTGATGGAAACGCTGCGCTTTACCAGCCTCTTCCCGTTCGGCAGCATTACCGAGAAGATGCGCCGCCGCCTGATGTGGGCGTCGCTCACCATCCTGCTGGTACTGGCCGGCGTCGAAGTCGCGCTGGCGGTGATGCGTGACACGATCATTTCCGCCGACGTGGCGCTCAAGCAGCAACTCGGCTCGGTTGCGGGCGCGGCACACGCCGAAGCCGGCTGGGTGACCCGCATCCCGACCTTCGGTCAGATGATCCTGGGTTTCACGCTGCCGTTTGCGCTTGCGTTCGTGGCGATCCCGCTGGAGACCTTCATCAATTCGGGCCGCACGGTGCTTGGCGCCGGCCTGGAGCTGGCGCTGCATGGACTCGCTTTCGTGCTGCGCTTCGCCTCCAACATGGCGAAGGAAATAGGTCGATTCGTGATCATGCTCTACGATGTGCTGATCTTTGCGCCGCTCGCGATCGAGCGTTGGGTGGGGAGCTATCGCGAAGGGGCGGCGCGCCGCAACAAGCTGCGGCCGGTGCCGCCGCTCAAGCGCGCGTCCGGATCCGAGGAGGCCATATGAAAGCGGCATCGACGCTTGGAATACTCGGGGCATTCCTGTTTGTCGTCGCCTGCGGACCGCAGGTCAACCACAACCAGGCGGTGTATGTGCTGATCGACACCTCCGGCACTTACGTCAGGGAAATGAACAAAGCACAAGCAGTGATGAATTACCTGCTGGGCACGATCAACCCCGGCGATGCGCTGGCGGTCGGACGGGTGAAGAGCCGCAGCTTCAGCGAAAAGGAAATCATCGCCAAGGTCAGCCTGGGCAAGGACCCGCTCGCCGCAAATGCCCAGAAGCGCGCATTCAGCGAGCAGTTCGCCAGCTTCACCAAGGCCGAACAACAAGCAAAGGGAAGCCGCTACACCGACATCACCGGCGGCATCATCCAGGCAGCGGAGTATTTGAACGAGACCCAGGCTGGGCGCAAGACCATCGTCATCTTCTCCGACATGCAGGAAGAACTCGATTACAAGACGGTGCGGGATATCCCGATCAAGCTCGATGGCATCCGCGTTGTTGCGCTGAATGTCACCAAGCTCAACACCGACAACGTCGATCCGCGCCGCTACCTTGACCGGCTGGAGTGGTGGGAGAAGCGTACCCGTACCGCCGGCGCGTCGGACTGGAAGGTGGTGAACGACATGGAGCACCTGGACCGCATTTTCAAGAAAAACGGTTGAGCGATGAAAAACGGCCGGGATTGTCCCGGCCGTTTTTGTTGGCGGGTAAACGGCGAGTAAACAGGGCCGGATACAGTCTTGTCTGATCAAGCGCAAGGTCAATTTTCCGATGTGGCGCTTCAGTGCCCGTCTTCGCGCTGCATCAGGAACGGGATTATGCCGTGGACTTTCGGGTCAACCAGCCCGTGCCGAAGCAAACGGGGCATTGCATCTCGTCTTGCCTTCCGGTAGCTCCGCAGGCGTCGCACGCAATCCAGGCATTCTGGTCAAAGTGCCACGTGATGCGGCCGCCGCAAACTTTGCCGTTCGCATCGATCTCGAGACAGAGACTCGTCTTTGTCGGATCGGTCTGATACGGCCGGCCGCAACGCACGCAACTTGCGACCGGACGCGGCCGTCTTGCGGACTGGCCTTTAATTGTGCTCATATCGTCATATTAATCAAAAATGTGCTGTATCGCCCAGCAGGAAGGAGGCTTTCATGCGTTGGATCCTCGTCCTCTTGCTGTTCACGTCGGCCGCCCACGCTGAAACCTTGAGCGGCCGCGTTCTTTCTGTCGAAAACGGCGACTCGATTACCGTCGAGGGCGCCAGAAAGAAACAGCACAAGGTTCGACTCTCCGGGATCGATGCGCCCGAGAAGGTGCAACCGTTCGGTAAACAATCGGAGCAACATCTTTCCCGCCTGGTCTACGGTAAGCCTGTCACGGTGGGCTACAAGAAGTACGATCGTTACGGACGCATCGTTGGCAAAGTGATGGTTGCGGCGCCGGACGCCTGTCCCGCTGTACAACTGGAATGCCCGAAGACACTGGACGTCGGACTGGCTCAAATCGCTGTGGGTCTGGCGTGGCATCGCAAGCAGCATGCTGAAGAGCAGACGCCCGAGGAGCGCGAGCGGTATGGGTTCGCCGAATGGGATGCGCGGGCGAGACGTGCCGGACTGTGGGCTGACCCCAAGCCGATGCCGCCGTGGGAGTGGAGACGAGCAAAACGGCAGGAGCGTTGAATATTTCAGTCGCGCCCCCGGCAGCGATATGCATGCGTGGCGCGTCGACATGCAGGCGGCAATCGGATGCAGATGGTCTCGATGTATTCGAAGAGGGTGGCCGTTTGGCCGCCGTTTTTTGATCTCAGTTCGACAGCCAGCCGCCTATTTCCGACCAGCGCATCGGTTTTTGTCCTACAGGGCGAGACCAGCGTGAAAATATTTTTAAGAGGTCCAAAGCGAGGGAGTCGCACAGATTTTGTGCGCCCAATCAAATAATCGCTCATGGATTCGGCGCAATATTTATTTTAATTGAGTATGTTAGAAGGGTCTCCGCAGAGTTTGTCCGGATGGCGTCCGATCCGTTGACTGTGCAAACTTGTCGTTTTGTCAGATTTGACAAATTTTCCAGATGCCGTAGAAAGCAAAATACAAGATAAAGTTAAAAACAAAGATGGCGAGCACATGCGTCCAGCATATAAAAACAGAAATGGTATGAAATAAAAAGGGAGACTGCAATTGGGTCCGCGAGCGGTGCAGCCGCTTTCCGCGGGACGGCTGCAGCAGAAGGAGGGTTGGGCGCGGAAGTATGTGCTCGTTCATCAGTTGCCGGTGTGAGTGCTCTACCGGTACGGCGGTGTTCCCTTCGATAAGGGGCTGGCAACCGGCCAGCTTTCATCCCCCATACGAATTCGACGCAGCTGCGCACGCAGGCCGAAATGATCGGTCAGCGCGCTGGCTGGACAGCGCTGACGGCGCCTTTGTCGTACTGCTTAACCGGTTCGCGAGCCGCACCAAGGTCGCGGTGCTTCCGCGCAAGTCTTGCCTCCCTGGACCCGGGGGTATCCCGGCCTGCGGCTCGCCTTTTATATCGCGCGTCGAAGAAGACCGCATGGTCTTCTTCGGGCAAAACTGATGCGCTTGCGATCGTGCCAATAGCCGGGTTCAAGGCGCGCTACGTCGGCGTCGTCCTGCAGACACATCCAAGCACGATCCTCTGACAGAGTTGGACGCGAATGCTGCCGCTCGCAAGCAATCCGGTTCCCGCAGATTCATTTTCAATGGCGCATTCATTGCGACCATTGCCGCAACTGCGGTGGTTTCAGGTCTCCGCCCCTCTTTTTTTTGCAAACGACGGACTGTTTTTTTGGAATGGCCGGTATTGCAACGATGAATAGTGCACATTGGGTCGCATTTCCTGGAGTTTCCCTTTGTTGCTGATTTACCATAGAGACACCATACGGCCTGACGACTCAATCCAGAGCGGATGCACGCGAGGGCGCGTCGGCGATGTTCGATGTCAGGCAGCAAGCCAATGCTCATTACCGCCCACACCCTTCCGCAGGACTCGTGTGTCAATCAGGAGGGGCATGAATGCAGCGAAGGAAGTGTTGTGGTTCAGTTTTGTACTATTTCTCGGACTGAACAACGCGTGCGTCGCAGAGGATTCCCTGCAAGACTACAAAGACTTGAAACCGATTTCATTTTTTGGTTCGATTTCCGTCAGCGTTCACACTGCCGATTCGGCCAAGCCAGCCAAGTCGAGTGGGCTTTCGTCAGAAGAATTGACGCAATTCATGCGGCTTCAATTCGCCAGGTACTTCTCCGGTGTTCCATTTCAGGGTATCGACGCCTCTCACTGGTCTGACGAGGAGAACAGAAGGGCAATGGGTCGCTTTTCATGCCGGGTATGGATAGAGGGTGACGATTCACCGGTCGCGTATCAGGTCAAGTGCCAGATATCGACGTCGGATCACTTGAATATTGTTGGAGACGCATCGCTCGGTTACGGCCCAAAAGACAAGGTGGCTGCGATAGTTCGTCAACAGATTGATCGCATGGTGGAGAGCTTTGCTCTGATTTTCTCCCGTATCAGAAGTGAGTAGCCATGCGAACTACGTTGGGTGACCAGAGCTCCGAGCGGTGCCCTTTCAGCGGGCGAAGACGCGACTGGACGGCAAAGGCCACCGGGGCATCCGAAGTAATAGACCAAGCCTGCTTATTTTCGACTTTGGCTTTCGGGTATCCGGGATACGGTCTCCAAAAATTCTTCTGGCAGTTTGACCTGATCACCCAACGGAATGTCGTACTCCGTGTCTTTGTTTTTTTTATGGGCGAAAAGCGTCAGAAAGGTTGTCGCGATCCTATTCAAATAGCGGCGTATCCGTGCCTGCCGAGGCTTGTCGAGGCTCCTCGCCAGCAGGGAAGGCGAATCCGCGGAGTCATCTGAAACCGAATGCAAATGCATTGCTGCGTGTTCCCGTGTACTGGTAAAAAGGTGCGCCCAGGGTTTGCGCGAGTCGGATGCCAAAAGACCCCCGACCTCCCTTTGCTCCACGATCCCCGGGCGCATTCTCCATGTCGCAATGGCTATGCCAGCAGCGTATGTTGAAAAAATGACAATCGCACTATTGCTCGAATGTGCTCTGTTTTTTAGGGAAAAAGGGCAGTGCCTGAATGCTGACGCTTGCACTGACGAAGGATCAACAGCCGGGATACGCGCAAAGCGTCACTGAACGCCCCAGTCGATCAAAAGCCCGTTCAACTGGTGAGGAAGATGCCTCAAAATCGCCTTTGCGATGCAGCATCCGGATTTCCACCGCGTGTCGAAATTGCTCCGTCAGGGCGATCGGAGAACTCCGATTTTATCGAGCCATGATCACGTGGAAAGCGGTGGTTCTAGCATCTGATGAAGGACCTTAAACTGCTGAAAAAAAGGTTAAATCTTAAATCTGTCATTTGATAGATTTGACGCGCCATGCGTGCTCGGTTAGCGTTGTCCCGGACTGCGGTCAAAGGGAGACAGCATGTTTATATCCGTCACCCTCAAGCTTCCAGCCAAACTCAAGGTGCGAATAGCCCGGGCAGCAAAACAAAAGGGCAAAAGCACGCGGCGCTGGATGCTCGAGGCAATCGAGCATGAAGTGGAGCGCAGAGAGCGTTTCCTCGCTTATGTAAAACAGGCCCAGCATGAAGACCTGAACATGGGACCGATCGAGGAAATCGACGCGCGCAACCGCGTTCGTTTCTGGCTCGAAAAACTTTCCTCGGGAAAAAGAGTTACCCGCGTGACTCCGCGCCGGGCGCGGTAGCCGGCGAGACACGCAGGGCGCCGGACCGTGCGCGGCCGCGGGGACTCGAGGATGTTGCGTTGTGTGCACCCTTTTCATAAGCTGTGCGGCTAGTCGGGTCCCATCGGCTCCATGGAAAACAAAAACCAGTTTCGACTTCTTTTCGAACGCCGTTTCGGGCCTTTCTTCCTGACCCAGCTCCTAGGCGCGTTCAACGACAATCTCTACAAGAATTCGCTGGTCATTCTGGTGGCGTATCACGCCGCGACGTATTCCAGCCTCGATCCGAATCTGCTGACCAACGCCGCGGCCGGCATTTTCATCCTTCCCTTCCTGCTGTTCTCCGCGAGCGCCGGCCAAGTTGCCGACAAGTTCGAGAAATCCGCGATCATCCGGATCATCAAGGCGATCGAAATTGGAATCATGGTGATCGCCGGCGCGGGACTGCTGCTGCGGAGTCTGCCGCTGCTATTTTCCGCGCTGTTTCTGCTGGGGCTGCATTCCACTTTTTTCGGTCCGGTGAAGTACGCAATCCTGCCGCAGGCGCTGACCCCCGCGGAACTGATCGGCGGCAACGGCCTCGTGGAGATGGGGACCTTTGTCGCGATACTTGCCGGCACGCTGGTCGCCGGCGTACTGGTCGCTCTCGACGGTGGCACTGCCTGGGTCAGCGCATTGATCCTGGTCATCGGCGTACTGGGTTTTCTTGCGAGCCTTGCAATTCCCAAGGCGCCGGCGGCCGCCGCGTCGCTTGCCTTCGACTGGAATCCGTTGCGCGAGACCTGGTCGAACCTGAAATTCGCAAGGCAAAACCGTACGGTGTTCCTGTCGCTGCTGGGCATCTCCTGGTTCTGGTTCTATGGCGCGGTGTTTTTGTCGCAGTTTCCGAATTACAGCAAGGTCGTGCTCGGCGGCGACGAGCATGTGGTCACGTTGTTGCTGGCGCTGTTCTCTGTCGGCGTTGCAGCGGGATCGCTGCTGTGCGAGCGCTTGTCTGGACACAAGGTGGAAATCGGGTTGGTTCCGTTCGGATCGATCGGCCTGAGCGTCTTCGCCGTGGACTTGTTCTTCGCCACGCCGGGCAGTGTTGCGCGCGCAGACGTCGGCGCATGGCAATTCCTGATGCAGCCCGATGCGTGGCGGATTGCGCTGGATCTGTTCCTGATCGGCATGTTCGGCGGCTTCTACATTGTGCCGCTGTATGCGCTGATCCAGACGCGTTGCCCGCCCAGCCATCGCTCGCGGGTGATTGCCGCAAACAATATTCTGAACGCGCTATTCATGGTGGTCGCGGCCGGCCTCGCGGTAGTGACCCTGAATGCCGGTATGACGATCCCGCAATTGCTGCTGCTGACCGGATCGCTCAACGTGGCGGTGGCAGTCTACATTTACGCACTGGTGCCGGAATTTCTGTTGCGCTTCATCGACTGGATGCTGGTGCACTCGATCTACCGGCTGAAGACTTCCGGCGTTGAACACATTCCCGAAGAAGGGCCGGCACTTCTGGTATGCAATCACCAGAGCCTCGCCGACGCGCTCGTCGTCACCGCGGCATGCCGGCGGCCGATTCGCTTCGTCATGTATTACGCCATCTTCAACGTTCCAGTGCTCCGATTCATTTTTCGTTCGATGAAGGCAATTCCGATCGCCGGCGCGAAAGAAGCGCCGGAAGTGCTGGACCGGGCCTACGACGAGATTGCCGCGGCACTGGAAGATGGACAACTGGTTTGTATTTTTCCGGAAGGGCAGTTGACTCGCGATGGTCAGACCGGTCCTTTCCGTCCGGGCGTGACGCGAATCCTCGAGCGCACGCCGGTGCCGGTGGTCCCGATGGCGTTGTCGGGGCTGTGGCGCAGCATTTTCTCGCGCAATCGCGACAAGTGGAAAGTCGCGACGCTGTTTCCCGCTGTTTCCCTGAGCGTTGGACCGGCGCTCAGTCCCGCGACGGCGACTCCGGAAGCGCTTCATGCCGTTGTGCGCCACCTGGCTGCAACCGATAGTGCCACAAGAAGAATGACCTGATTCGTCTCATTCGTGTTCTTGCACTCGCGTTGTCATCGGCGAACCTTCATTGCGAGCCCGGGTCGCCGATCGGCGACAATGAATTTCCCAAGAAACAGCGCATTGAAAATTTGTCGTGGAATTGCGTCGTACATCGACGACAGTCCGCTCGCATGTCGCCATGGACTGGACATTTGGGGCTGGCACAGATAACGCCGGAACTTCACTGTTCCTGAATCAACCAGTGTTCCAGCGTCTTCAGCAACTGACCCGCGGATCCATAGTTGAAGCGCCACTCGCATTCCTTCAGATACAGATGCAGGTGATGGCTGGGGATGCCGTTATATTTTCGCAGGTGCCGCCTGGCCTGGTTCCAGAAATTCTCGATCCCGTTCATGTGCGCGGGGCCGGGGGCGAAGCGATCGCGGGGTGCGACCTTGCGATGGCGCACGCCGAGCCGATTCAACGCATCTGAAACGTGCAATGCGTTGGTGTAGACCAGCGACTCGGGATTGATCCGCGTACGCAGGATCGGCAACAGAGTGTCCTGCCGTGTATTCGGCACCATGACGGTGTGGATCTCGCCGCCACGGGTGAGCATGCCGAACACGGGCGCACTTCCCTTTGGCGTGCGCCCCTTCTGGCCCTTACGGGCGCTGCCCAGATAGGACTCGTGAACTTCCACTTCGCCTCTGCTGCCCGATGGACCGGCATGCGCCAGCCGCACCGCGATGACCTCGCGCAGGCGGTGATAGAAGTGGGTGGCTGTGTTGCGATTGACCTGGACGAGTTCCGCAGCCGTGCGAGCCGGTGTCCCGGCCACGAAGTGTTCGAGTAATCGCCGCGTCTGCGCGCTGCTCAGCCGCGAGCGCCTAAGCTTCATTTTCCTTCATGTAACCTCTGTGTTTTCCTTGATCTATGCCAGCCCGTCTTCCGAAAATCCCCGGGCACGGATGTCGCTTCGGCTGCTGTCGCTATTTTTCAAAATCAAAATAATTTTAATTTGGAACCTCATCGGTATTCGACAGCGGACGGGGTCTGAGTTCAATTCATTCGCGCAATTCGTTCGCAATGGTCTTCGGATCACCACGCTCCACACACGAGGGGGGAACGGCCATGAACAAGAAATCCGCTGTCCTGCTGTCCGCACTTCTTGCAGTCGCCGGACTGTTTCTGATCACCATCGAGTTCGCCTCATCGGTGGATCCCACGGCTGCCGCAGCCGTGCCCGCAACTTCTGGAGCAACTTCTGCGCCTGCCACAACAACCGCTGCAGTCACCAAAGCCAAGGATCCGGGCGCACGTCCGGGCGCCGGGGCCGCCGGCGGGGCGATTGCGAATCTGACCCCCAACCAGGTGAAATTCTTCCAGGCGGGGTTGCTCGACTTCGCAGAGCAGGAAACGGTCGAGGAGGGGCTGGGCCCCACCATGAACCTCGACAGTTGCGCAGGCTGCCACTCGCAACCGGCAATCGGCGGGTCGAGTCCGCCGGTCAATCCGCAGGTCGCCTTCGCCAAGAAACTGGGAGCGACCAATAGCCTTCCCTCTTTCATCAGGGCGAACGGACCCGTGCGCGAGGTGCGCTTCGTGAAGAATCCCGACGGAACCCCCGACGGCGGCGTACACGACTTGTTCACGATTGCCGGCCGGTCGGACGCGCCGGGTTGCGGCAAGAGACAGCCGGATTTCGCGACTGCGCTGGCAAATAGGAATGCGATCTTCCGCATTCCCACGCCACTGTTCGGCACGGGACTGATCGAAATCATTCCGGACAGCGCCATCCTGGCGAACCAGACCGTCAATGCGCCGCAGCGAAGAACGTTCGGCATCCGCGGCCGGCCGAATATCGTGCTGGCGGGCAACACCATCTCGGGCCAGCCGAACACCAACGGCAACGACGGCACCATCGCCCGCTTCGGATGGAAGGCGCAGAACAAGTCGCTGTTGCTGTTTTCGGGCGAGGCCTATAACGTCGAGATGGGCATCACCAACGAATTGTTCCAGACCGAGCGCAGTGAATCGGACACCTGTCAGTACACGGGGACGCCCAACGACACCACCAACAGCGAAGCGGCCGATATGGTCGGCACCCTGAGCGCTATCGAGAAATTCGCGATCTTCATGCGCTTCCTGGCGCCGCCGGCGCCGTCCGCCGACACGCCGGGAGGGGCCCCCTCGATCACCAGTGGGCAGGGGTTGTTCAATACGGTCGGTTGCGCGACTTGTCATACGCCCATGATGCGCACCGGCAACTCTTCAGTCGCGGCATTGCGCAATCAGCCTGTGAATCTCTATTCGGACCTGATGCTGCACGACATGGGTCCGGGCCTCGCGGACGGGGTTTCGCAGGGACAGGCCGGTCCACGCGACTTCCGTACTGCGCCGCTGTGGGGACTGGGGCAGCGCCTCTTCTTCCTGCATGACGGCAGGGCATCGGATTTGCTGGATGCGATCCAGGCGCATGCGAGCGGAAGCACGCGCACCAACAATGCTTCCGAAGCGAACCTGGTCGTCGCCAATTTCAACAATCTGAGGGAGAACCAGAAGCAGGACGTACTCAATTTTCTGCGTTCGCGGTGATCGGGCAACGGGGGCATGTCCGGATTGCGTCGACGGCCGCGTCCGCCGCCCGGTTTCACGCTGCTGGAACTGCTGGTGGTGATGGTGATCATAGGTCTGCTGGCCAGTTACGTCGGACCGAAGTACTTCGGCCAGATCGGCAAATCCGAGATCAAGGTTGCCCGCGCGCAGATGGACGCGCTGGACAAGGCGCTTGCACAATATCGCATCGACGTCGGTCATTTTCCGACAGCCGAGCAGGGGCTCATGGCGCTGATCGCCGCACCTTCGGGCGAGCCGAAGTGGAGCGGGCCTTACTTGTCCAAGGCCGTCCCGTCCGATCCGTGGGGCAGGCCTTATTTCTACAAGTGTTGTCCTGGAGAGCATGGTGACTTTGATTTGTACACGCTCGGCAAGGACGGTGTCGCCGGCGGCACCGGCGAACAGGGTGACATTACGAACTGGGCCAACTAGCCATGCGATTCCGGGTAAAAGCGGTGCGTGGCCACGCGGATGTCGTCGATCTCGCGATCGAGGCCTTCGATGCGCAGAACGCCGCGCGTCACGCGCGCGAGCAGGGCTACGCCGTGCTGGCTGTGAAACGCTCCACCGGCTTTGGCAACCGCACGGCATTCCGACGAAGCAGCTTGCGCGTACTGGCCTTCACGCAGGAACTGGTTGCGCTGCTTGAAGCCGGCCTGAATCTCGTCGCGGCGATAGAAACGCTTGCGGAAAAGGAGGAGTCGTCCCAGACGAGCCAGGTCCTCTCACGGATTCTCGAACGCCTGCATCGCGGCACGGCGTTTTCCGATGCGCTGGAAGAATTTCCTCATGTGTTTCCGCCTCTGTACGTGGCGACTGTACGCAGCAATGAGAAGACCGGCGGCCTCGCCGAATCGTTGACGCGCTACGCGAAATACCGCATTCAAATGGACCAGGTGCGCTCCAAGCTGGGCAGTGCACTGATCTATCCTGCGCTGCTATTCATCGTCGGTAGCCTGGTGGCGTTGTTCCTGTTGTTCTATGTGGTGCCGAAGTTCCGCCGCATCTTCGAGGACATGGGCACCAATCTGCCGTTCTTCTCCCGGATGCTGGTGGACTGGGGGGCGGCCGTGGAGAATCACGGCGTGCTCATCGCCCTGCTGTTTGCAGGCCTGATCTTCGGGGTGGGGAGTGCGCTATCGAGACCGGGCATACGCGGGCGGCTCATGTTGCGTTTCCTCGCGCTGCCGGCGATCGGCGAGCACCTGCGCATCTATCAGTACGCGCGCTTCTATCGGACATTGGGCATGCTGCAGCGCTCCGGCGTTCCGCTTGCAGGTGCGCTCGAGATCGCCGCGGCGCTGCTGACCGAAGCCTTGCTACCGGCGATGCGCAATGCCGGCCGCGCGGTGCGCGAAGGAATCGCATTTTCCGATGCGATGCGCGACAATCGGCTGACCACGCCGATCGCCTATCGCCTGCTGCGCGTAGGCGAACACAGCGGCGAGATGCCGGAGATGCTCGATCGCATCGCCTCATTCCATGAAGAGCAGATTGCGCGCTGGGTCGAATGGTTCACGCGCCTGTTCGAACCGCTGCTGATGGCGACAATCGGAGTGGTGATCGGCTTGATCGTGGTGTTCCTTTACATGCCGATCTTCGAACTTGCCGGGAGCATTCAATGAACCGCGCCCGCGCCGCCATATACGCTTCCTCCGACCGCGTTTCTCCGGACCTCATCGCGCAGGCGCGCCTTGAATCCGCCGCCGGCGGCCGGCCGGCGCTTGAACTGCTCGAAGAGAAGAGCGGTCTTCCGCGTGTGCATGCCATCGGGGCGCTGGCCCGAGCCTTCGGATTCCGGGCGATTACACCGGCCACGCTCGGCGGCCTCACGCCGGCATTCGACGTCGTTTCCTATGCGGACGCAAGCATGCGCAAATGTCTCGCCTTGCGCGATGCGCGTGGTGCCTTGCTGGTTGCGGTTTGCGACCCCTGGTCGTCCATGTTGCGTGCCTGGGCCGAAGAGCACATCGAACCCGCGTTCGCATGGGGCCTGATCCATCCGGCCGACCTGGCCGCGATCCTGTCGCGGCATGAAGAATCGCTGACGGCCGTCGCAGGCCTTGCGAAGGACGACGACACCCGGCCGCGCGCGGGCTCGCAGGCGGAGGACATTTCCCTGCGGCGCATCAGCGAAGATTCCAGCCCGGTGGTGCGTTTCGTCAATTCCACGCTGTACGACGCGATCAAGAGCGCGGCGAGTGACATCCACTTCGAGACTTCGCCACGCGGGTTGAGCGTCAAGTACCGGATCGACGGCGTGCTGGTGCCGATCAATGCGCCGCGCATGCAGGAAAGCGCCGACCAGGTACTGTCGCGCATCAAGGTAATGTCCGAACTGGACATTGCCGAACGCCGCATTCCGCAGGACGGCCGCTTTCGTGCCGCGATCAACGGTCGCGAAGTCGATTTCCGGGTATCGATCATGCCCAGCATTCATGGCGAGGACGCGGTGTTGCGCATACTCGACAAGCAGTATCTGGCCGAAGGCGGAGCGGGGCTGCAAATCGACGTCCTCGGATTCGATGCGGAGTCGAAAACCGCGTTGAGACGCCTGGCACGCGAGCCTTACGGCATGTTGCTGGTGACGGGACCCACCGGCAGCGGCAAGACGACCACGCTGTATGCGGTGATCAACGAGATCAACGACGGACGCGACAAGATCGTGACCATCGAGGATCCGGTGGAATACCAGTTGAACGGCGTGCTGCAGATCCCGGTCAACGAAAAGAAGGGACTGGGCTTTGCGCGGGGGCTGCGCTCCATCCTGCGCCACGATCCGGACAAGATTCTCGTGGGCGAGATTCGCGACCCTGAAACCGCGCAGATTGCAGTGCAGGCGGCGCTGACGGGCCACCTCGTGTTCACGACGGTGCATGCCAACAATGTGTTCGACGTGATCGGCCGCTTCGTGCACATGCAGGTCGAACCCTACAGCTTCGTCTCGGCGCTGAACGGCATCATGGCCCAGCGGCTGGTGCGCCTGATCTGCCCGCATTGCGCGCGCGATGCGACGCCGTCCGCGGAACTGCTCGAGGTTTCGTGTATAGGGCCGGAGCGCACCGCGGAGTTCGGTTTCCGTGAAGGCGCCGGGTGCGGTGAGTGCCGCGGCACCGGGTTCAAGGGACGCAAAGCGATCGCCGAAGTGTTGAACCTCAACGAGGAGATTCGCGAACTGATCGTTGCCCGCTCACCGTTCCGCGAGCTGCGCGTCGCGGCGCGCAAGAACGGCACGGTATTCCTGCGCGACCAGGCGGTGGCACTGGTCAGGAGCGGCGAGACCACTCTGGAGGAGATCAACCGTGTCACGCTGGTCGCCTGAGAACCTGCTCATCGCGCTGTTTCCCGCGCGGGTCATCGCCGCGAAGATCGAGCGCGGCTGGCGCACGCGCTTGATCGACAAGCGCGTTGTGGAAACGGCCGACCCAGGTCCAGATCCGCCGAATTCCAATCCGGCAGGCTCCAGTCCAGCATGGAGGGTGACCGTCGCGGCGCTGGAAAAAAACCTGGCCGGTTTCGCGGCGCCGGGCACTCCGGCCACCGTCATCGTGTCGAGCCGTTTCGTGCGCTACACCGTCGTTCCCTGGCGCGACAACGTCGTCAGCGTACCGGAGCAGGCTGAGTTTGCCCGCCACTGCTTCCAGAACATTTACGGCGAAGCGGTGGCGGACTGGGAGATCAGGATGAGCAGCGGCGGCTTCCGGCGCAACGCGCTGGCTTGCGCTGTGGACGCGGAGATGTTGAGGGCCGTAGAGAAACTGCTGGTCGAGCACAGCGTCCGGATTGTATCGATCCAGCCGAACTTCATGGCGGCCTGCAACCGCTTCCGCCGCGAATTGGGCGGTTACCGGAGCGGTTGCATTGCGGTGCTCGAACCCGGGCGCGTGGCGCTCGGCATCTTCGACGAGGCCGGCTGGCGCACCCTGAGCGCGCGCCGGATCGGCACGCTCAAGCCGGACGAACTGGTGCCGGTGCTGGCGCAGGAACTGAAATCGGTGGACCCGGATGGGTTGCCGGAATATCTCTTTGTCGCGGCTGTCGGCCCCACCACCAGTTCGTTCTTCCGTACCAGGACGAAAGCGTGGATGTCGCCGACGCGCACGCGCATTCCCGAATCCGTCCAATGAGCGCGCGGAGCAGACGATGATACGAAAGATCGATCTCGACTACTGCGCGCGCAAATCGCGGTTGGGATGGGTCCTGCTCGGCATCGGCGTGCTCGCGGTCAGTGCCGCGGCGACCCTTTACGCGGGATTGGCGGACCGGGCGGGGCAGTGGGAGCAAGTCGCAGTGAAGGCCGCACGGCAGAGCGCGGCAGCCGTCGCGGTCCGCGCTAACGCAGAGGATCGCAACCGACTGCTGCTGCAAGTCGAAGACGCCAACGAGGTCATCGGCAGGCTGTCGTTGCCATGGCACGAACTGTTCAAGGGTATCGAAGATTCGGCGATCGACAGGGTCGCGCTGCTGAGCGTGCAACCGCAACCGCAGCAGCGCCTGATCACGTTGAACGGTGAGGCGCAAACTTACGCCGACGTGCTCGAATACATGGAACGCCTCGATGCGAGCGAGGCATTCGCGCACGTGCGCTTGCTGAGCCACAAGGTCAAGCGCGAAGATCCGCGGCATCCGCTGGCATTTGCCATCGCCGCCAACTGGAGGATCACGCCGTGATCCGGTTGCGCTGGCTGGCACGGCTCGCCGTGCAACGGCTGGGCTGGCAGGGCGTCGCCGGCCTCGGGCTGCTGATTGCGACCTGCGCATTCTGCGCGGGCGTCATTGCGCCGCTGGATAGTCGGATCTCGGAGTTCAAGGCGAAGATGTCCTTGCCGAAGGCGCGCCGGGACACGGCGAATGCCCTGCGCGCGCCGGATCCTGCCGCCGAACTCGATGCGTTCTATCGAGCCTTCCCCGGCGACGATGCGCTGACCGGCCTGCTGGCGAAATTGCACGGCATCGGCGAGAAGAACGGAATGGCGTTGCAGCAGGCCGACTATCGCGCCATTGACGAACGCGGTCCGCGACTCGGCCAGTACCGCATTTCCGTCCCCGCCACCACAACCTATCCGCAGCTCAAGCATTTCCTGGCTGCGGTGCTGACGGAGATGCCGAACCTGTCGCTCGACCAGATCAGCCTGCAACGACATGCAATCGCGGATGCCAGGGTCGACGTGCAAATGCAGTTCACGCTCTACCTGCGGCAGAGAACATGATGCTGACCGTCACTCAGCGACGGATTGGTTTGGGCTTCACTCTGCTGCTCGCGATTGGGTTGACCGTGATAGGCGACGGCAGATCGATTCAGGTCGAGGAGCCGAAGCCAGCGCCGGTGGGACAAACCCAGGCGACGTCCGTGGCCATCGCAGAGACGCCGGCGCGCATCGAAGTCGCGAAACTCGTGCGCGTGCCGCCCGCCGCGGACGGTGTCGATGTTTTCGCGCCGAAGTCCCGGAACAAGCCATCCGTGGTGCGGGAAACGATCGCGCCGCAGCCGGTCGCTCCGCCGATGCCCTTCCAGTACGTCGGCCAGATAGAAGGCCGGGAAGGTCCGACCGTGCTGTTGTCGCGCGGCGAGGAGGCATTCTCGGTAAGAGCCGGCGAGCCGATCGACAACGAGTATCGACTGGAATCCGTAACAGGCGAAACGTTGACGATCGTCTACCTGCCATTCAACGAACGGCAAACCCTGAACCCCGAGCCCAAATGAATCCCATTGCACGCATCGCAGGATCGAGCGCATTGGTGTTTTTGGTCCTGGCACTCGGCAGCTGCGCGACCCAACGCGCCAGGCACGAGGACGGATTGGCGCTGATGGCACAGGGCCAATACGAGGAAGGCATCGCGCAACTCGAACAGGAGATAAAGGACCAGCCGGGGAACTACAAGCTTCGGACCGACCTCATCAACGCGCGCGAACGGGCATTGAATCGCCTGCTCGCCGAGGCGGCGGACGAGCGAACCGCCGGCGGCATCGAACCTGCCGCCCAGCTCTGCCGGCGTGCGCTGGGCATCGACCCCGGCAACGAGCGGGCGCGCAGCGGATTGGCCGAAATCGACCGCGACCGCGCCCACGCCGAGAGCATTGCGCAGGCGCGCAAGTTGTGGGACGAGGGTGACATCGAAGGCGCCTGGCTGCGAATCCAGACGGTACTGAGGGAGGATCCTGGCCACCGGCAGGCGCGGGAGTTGAAGCGCCAGATCGAGGAGCAACGCGCCCGGGAACTGGCGTCGATTCCGACCCTGCGCTCGATGTACGACGGGCCGCCGCTGAACATGAAGTTTCGCGATGCCGACCTGCGTCAGGTATTCGACGTGCTATCGCGCGAGAGCGGCGTCACCGTGGTGTTCGACCGTGACGTCAGGCCGGACTTGCGCGCCACCATCGTCGCCCGCGAAATTGCGTTCGAGGACGCGTTCGACCTGCTGCTGATGAGCAACCAACTGGAGAAGAAGATCGTCAATCGCAACACCGTGCTGATCTATCCGGTGACTGCGGAGAAGCTGCGCCAGTATCAGGACCTTGCGGTCAAGGGTTTCTATCTCACTTACGCGGACGTGAAACAGACCGCGGAGCTGCTGAAAGCCGTGCTCAAGCCCACGGAAATGTTCGTCGACGACAAGATGAACATGATCGTGTTGCGCGACACCCCGGAGGCCATCGCCATCGCGGAGAAGCTGATCGCGATGCACGATCTCGTCGCCCCCGAGGTCATGCTCGATGTCGAGGTACTCGAAGTCCAGCGCAGCAAGCTCCAGGAGATGGGCATCCAGTGGCCGAATCAGTTGACGCTTTCGCCATTGCCCTCGAACGGCCAGATCACGACGCTGCGGGACATTACCGGGATTACGTCCGCCGCCACCGGCGCGCAGCTGGCGAGCATGATCATCAATCTCAGGAAGGAAACCGGGGTGGCCAACCTGCTGGCGAATCCGCGCATCCGGTCGCTGAATCATCAGAAGGCCAATATCCTGATCGGCAGCAAGGTGCCCGTTGTGACGACCACCGCGTCGGCGACTGGATTCGCTTCGCAAAGCGTGCAGTATCTCGACGTGGGTCTCAAGCTCGAGGTCGAACCCTCGATTCATCTCCAGGACGAAGTCGAGATTCGGCTGGCGCTGGAGGTATCCAGCATATCCAGCCAGGTTCAGAGCGCGGGCGTGCTGACTTACCAGATCGGCACGCGCAATGCTTCGGCGGTATTGCGCATGCGCGACGGCGAGACCCAGGTGCTCGCGGGCCTCATCAACGACCAGGACACGCGCAACTCGAGCGGCGTGCCGGGCCTGGGAGACATTCCGGTCGTGGGTCGTTTGTTCAGGAGCCAGAAGGACGACATCCAGAAGACCGAAATCATGCTGCTGATCACACCGCACCTGGTGCGCAACATGACGCTGCCGCATGCAACGGCATCGGCATTCCTTTCCGGCAGCGAGACGACGCCGAAGAATCCGGTCAGTTCGGCAGCGATATCGGCACGCAAGGTGACGAACGTGAAGACGGAGATTCCAGCGGCAACCTCGGCTACCGAAACAGCGGTGCCCGCCGGAGAGGGCGTCTCGCTCACCTGGAGCGGCCCCCGTGAGACCAGGGTCGGCGAGCAGTTCAATCTGACTCTGGTCATGAAGTCCGGCAGTGCGCTGAAAAGCGTGCCGATGCAACTGGCTTTCGATCCGAGCGCGCTCGAGGTGGTGAGCGTTACCGAGGGCGATTTCTTCAAGCTCGGCAACGGCCGCAGCAACTTTGCCAATCGAGTCGATGCGCCGGGCGGACGGATTTCCGTCGGGAGTTCGCGCTCCGACAAGGAAGGCTCGACGGGACAGGGCGAACTGGCAACCATCACTTTCCGCGCCCGGGTGTCGAGACCCAGGTCGGAAGTGCGGGTGCTGTCGGTCGCGGCCCTGTCGCCCTCGGGTACATCGGCGAATGTCGCGGTTCCGGGAGCATTCGCGGTCTCGATCGCGAAGTGATCCATGCGAGTTCGCGCAAGCCAGCGCGGTTTTACATTCATGGAGATCGTCGTCTCGCTGGCGATCATCGCGGTGCTGACGAGCATCTGCCTGCCGCTCGCGGAAGTATCGGTGCAGCGCAAGAAGGAGGAGGACCTGCGCATCGCGCTGCGCCAGATCCGGGGAGCGCTCGATGCCTACCGGCGGGCCTTCGACGAAGGCAGGATCAAGCGCGAGGCCGGGGATTCCGGCTATCCGAAAACCTTGCGGGCGCTGGTCGATGGCATCGATGACGCGCAGAGCGCGAGCGGTGGCAAGCTCTATTTCCTGCGCCGGCTGGTGCGCGATCCGTTCTTCTCCGATCCCGCCGCGCCGTCCGAGCAGACCTGGGGCAAGCGCAGCTACGCAAGCCCGCCCAATGCGCCCAAGGAGGGCAAGGACGTGTACGACGTGTATTCGCTGTCGAATAGTAGGGGATTGAATGGGATTGCGTATAGGGAATGGTGAGGAAAGGCAGGGGCTAGGGGCTAGGGGTGAGGGGCTAGGCAACGTCAAACGCTCTGGGGCTTTTACTCGCCCCTCACGAGCGTTCACGCTCGTGGAATTGCTCGTCGTTCTCGCCATCCTCGCGTTTCTCCTGAGCATTGCGGTGCCGCGCTACTTCGGCAGCCTCGACCGCTCGAAGGAAACCGTGCTCAGGGAAAACCTGTTCCAGGTCCGGCAGTCGCTGGACCAGTATTTTTCCGATACCGGCAAGTATCCGGACAAGATCGAGGATCTGGTCACGCGGCACTACCTGCGTTCGGCGCCCATTGATCCGGTCACCGGCAGCACGACGACCTGGCTGGTGGTGCCACCGCGCGATACGGACAAGGGCGGCGTCTTCGATGTCAGGAGCGGTGCTGCGGGAAACGGCAAGGATGGGACTGCATACCGGGACTGGTAACGGGTTGCCGCGAGGATTCACCTATCTGTCGCTGCTTTTCTTCGTGGCGGTGCTGAGTGTCGGTCTGGCGGCGGTAGCCATATCCTGGCAGACCACGCGCCAGCGTGAGAAAGAAGCGCAGCTGCTGTTCGCCGGCGCCGCCTTTCGCGAAGCGATCGCGCTGTACTACAACCGTTCGCCCGGAGGACTGCAGGAGTTTCCGAAACGCCTGGGCGACCTGTTGAAAGATCCGCGCTATCCCGACACGCGCCGCTATTTACGCCGCATCTATCGGGATCCGATGAATGCAGACGCGGATTGGGGCACGATTACGGCACCCGACGGCGGCATCATGGGTGTTCACAGCCTGTCGACCGGCAAGCCGATCAAAACTTCAGGTTCCGCAGCACAGGGACCCGACTTCGATACGGCGTCGACTTATGCGGACTGGAAGTTCGTGTACCTCCCGGCGGCACCGCCGGTGCAAGCGACAACCTCAGCGGGCAACGCAGCGCCGTCCTTCGGCGCCTCGATCGTGCCGCCGTCGCTGCAGATGCCAGGCATGAATCAGTCTTCCGCGCAGTAGCGTGCGCCCGCCGGCCTGCCCGGCATCCGTTTCCCCCGTTTCCCGTGATAAGCATTGCCCCGCACCGGTTTCTGCGATGCTGCGCCGCAGCGCCCGTGTTATGCGCGGAATGATCAGTCAGTTATGTCTGCAGCGGGGATGCTGAACGCGGCGCGTCCCGTTAACATGGCATGCATAAAATCAGCGGGGGGCGGCATGGAACAACAGACTTTCGGCTTCATCGGTGTCGGTCGCATGGGCGGACTGATGTCCGCGCGGCTGCTGAACAACGGACACAAGGTCGTCGTCTACGACGTAGCCGAGGAAGCGGTCGCGGCGCTGGAAGAACAGGGCGCACGGCGCGCCGGCTCCGCAGCAGAAGTCGCGGGCAAGGCCGACACGGTGTTTCTCAGTCTTCCGAATCCGGAGATCGTGCAGCGGGCGGCGTTGCAAACCGGCGGCGTCATCGAAGGCACCCGGGTGAAGCGCGTGGTGGACTTCTCGACCATCGGACCGCGAACGGCGAGCCTGGTCGCCAAAGGTCTCGCGGAACGCAAGATCGTCTACGTTGACGCCCCGGTGAGCGGCGGCCTGAAGGGAGCGCGAGAGGGCACGCTGGCGGTCATGGTGTCCTGCCCGAAAAATGTTTACGTGGAGCTGGAGCCCATCCTCAAGACTTTCGGCAAGCCCTTCCATCTCGGCGAAAGCGCCGGCCAGGCGCAGACCATGAAGCTCGCCAACAATCTGCTGGCCGCCGCCGCCATCGCGCTGACTTCCGAGGCGATGGTGATGGGCGTCAAGGCGGGACTCAATCCGAAGGTGATGCTCGACGTACTCAACGCCGGATCGGGACGCAACAGCGCCTCGCAGGACAAATTCCCCAAGTCGGTGCTGCCGGGGACCTTCGATTTCGGTTTTGCCACCGGCCTGTCGTACAAGGATGTGCGCCTGTGCATCGACGAAGCGGAGGCGCTCGGCGTGCCGATGGTCTGCGGCGCCGCCGTGCGCGAGATGCTCGCGGTCACCAACGCGATGTACGGCGCCGACTCGGATTTCACCTCGATGTGCAAAGTCGTCGAGTCGTGGGCCGGTGTCGAAGTGCGCGGCTAGCGAGTGCATTGCGCTTCATCATTCAAACGTCGATTCCACCCTGCCGAGGGAGACTGCCATGCCGCCTGCCACCCGATCGATGAATAACCCCGTCATCCTCGAAGCCCACGAGCCGCTCGCCGCGCGCATCGCGCGATCCGTTATTGCCGTGTCGGCGGAAAATCTGCCGGCCGAAGTGACGGACAAGGTGAAGTTGTGCCTGGTCGATCTGATCGGCTGCGCTTTCGAGTCGCGCGATCTGCCCTGGAGCCGGCAGGCGGCGCAACTCGCCGAGCACGTGGACGGCAAAGCCGGCGGCGCGACCATCATCGGTTCGTCCGGCTCCGTGACCTGCGGTGATGCTGCGTTCGCGAACGCCGTGATGGGACACGGCCTGGTACGCGAAGACATGCACGCCGGCAGCATCAGCCATCTGGGTATCGTCGTGCTGCCTGCCTTGCTGGCGCTGGCGCAGGTTCGCCGCGTCAGCGGGCGCGATTTCATCGCCGCCGCGGTAGCCGGCTATGAAGTGGGCGGGCAGGTCGGACGTGCCGTGATGGATGCGGACGTGGCGAAGATCCACCGCCCGACCGGCATCACCGGTCCGGTCGCGGCCGCGGCGGCGGGTTCGCGCCTGCTCGGACTGAGCATCGAGCAGGCGACCAGCGCGATCGCGCTCGGCGCCAATACCACCGTCGGATTCAATCAATGGGCGCACACCGGCGGCAGCGAGATGTTCTTTCATGCCGGCTTTGCTGCGCGCAATGCGGTGACCGCGGTTCGTCTCGCCGAAAACGGCGCCTTCGCGTCGCCGTCCGCGCTGGATGGCGAGGCAGGGCTGTTCGCCGCATTGAAGAAGCGTTCGGCGGCATCGAAGGTGGAGTTGTTCCAGGGCGCGCCGGAAATCCTGTCCGTCTATCACAAGCCGGTACCCGCCTGCAATTTCGCGCAGACCGCAAGCCAGGCGGCACTCAGGATTGCGCGTGCCGGCAAATCGGCGATCGATCGCATCGCGTCGATCACCGTGCGGGTGCCGCGCGCCGGCGCGCTGTATCCGGGCTGCGATTACACGGGGCCGTTCGCGCACATCCTGCAGGCCAAGATGAGCATCCAGTACAACGTCGCGGCCGCGCTGATCGAAGGCGGGGTATCGGAGAAGAACTTCAACCTACTGAACGACGCGCGGCTGCACAAGCTGATCGGCCTGATGACGCTCGAAGTCGACGACGAGATGACACGGGCCTATCCGGGCAAGCAGGGCGGCGAAGTGGAAGTTCGCGAGACCGGTGGCGCGACGCAGCGGCTGCGGCTGGAAGACGTCGTCAATGCCACGCCATCCGAAGTGCGGGAGCGCTTCCGCCTGGCCGTCGAAGGCGCGGTTGGCAAGACGCGCGCGCAGGAAATAGAAGATTGCATCGAGGCACTGGACCGCAGCGAAGACGCCGGGCGGTTGAGTTCGCTGTTGCGCGGGAACGGTTGAGCGTGTCGCAGTTCCTGGAGAACTTCCTGCAGGCGCTGATCGCGGGGCTGCTGACCGGGTCGATCTACGGGCTGATGTGCGTGGGCCTGAGCGTGATCTTCGGCGTCATGCGCGTCATCAATTTCGCCCACGGCGACTTCATGATGCTCGGCATGTACGTAGCCTATTATGTCTTCGGCGTGCTGGGCATCCATGCGATGTTCGGCGCAACGGTCGGACCATACGTCGCCGCCCTGATCGCGGGGCCGGTGATCTTCCTCGCGGGCGTACTGGTGCACCGGCTGCTGATCAGCAAAGTCACCGGCATGCACGGCAGCACGCTGCAGTCGGAAGGCCATTACGCGCAATTGATCCTGACGCTCGGCCTGGCCCTGATCCTGCAGAACGGCGGCCTCTACCTGTTCGGCTCGACGCCGGTTTCGATTTCGACGCCGCTCGCCTCCAACGCCTGGGCGCTTGGCCCGCTGTACGGCGACAGGATCGAAGTCTTCGTCAACCAGGGACAGACGGTCGCCGCGGCCATCGCCGTCGTCGTGGTGCTCGCCTTCGTCATGATCATGAGCCGTTCGCGGCTGGGGAAATCGCTGCGCGCCGCGGCCGACAATCCCGAGGCGGCGACTTACATGGGTATCGACGTCGCCCAGTCCCATCGGCTCGCGTTCGGGTTCGGGGTGGCGATCACCGCCATCGGCGGCGGACTGCTGGCATCCGGCACGTCGTTCCAGCCTTACGTCGGTCTCGAGTACGTCATCGTGATGTACGCGGGCGTGGTGCTCGGCGGCCTGGGCAGCGTGTCGGGCGCTTTCCTCGGCGGCCTGACCATCGGCCTGGTGCAGCAGATGTCGACACTGTTCCTGCCGAACCAGTTGCAAAACACCGCGATCTTCGTCGTCTTCCTGTTCATCGTGCTGCTGCGTCCGCAAGGGTTGTTCGGCACGGCGATGAGGAGGACCTGACGTGCCGGGCACGGATTCTCTCGCAACTAACTGGCGCCGCCAGGCGTTGCTGATTGCGGCATTTGCCGTGGCGTATGGCCTGCTCGCTGCGTTCGTCGAGCATTCCTACTATCTGCTGATCCTCGCGGTCGTGCCGGTGTGGGCGGTGATGGGACTCGCGTGGAACCTGTTGAGCGGATACAGCGGCTTCGTGTCCTTCGGCCATGCCGCGTTCTTCGGCCTCGGCGCCTATTTCGTCGCGCTGGCGCAGATTCACTGGGGCCTGTCGCCCTGGCTCGGCATTCCCTGTGCCGCGGTCGTCGGGGCTCTCGCGGGCCTGGTAGTCGGCATTCCGACCTTCCGCCTGCGCGGCCACTATTTCGCGCTCGCCATGCTGGCGTACCCGCTTGCGCTGCTCTACGTGTTCGAGTGGCTGGGTTACCAGGAACTGGCGCTGCCGATGCAGCGCGAGCATGCCTTCGCTTACATGCAATTCGAGGATCACCGCATCTACGTGTGGTTTGCACTGGCGCTGATGATCGGGGCGATGGTGCTGACCAGCCTGGTCGAACGCTCGCGCTTCGGCATGTCGTTGGTGGCGATCCGTGAGGATGAAGCCGCCGCCGAAGCCGCCGGCATTCGCACGCTGGCGTGGAAGCTCAAGGCGATCACGCTGAGCGGCGCACTGGCCGGCGCAGCGGGCGGATTCTACGCAGTCGTGCTGCTGGTGGTGACGCCACCGGCGGTGTTCGGCATGCTGGTCTCGGCGCAGGCGCTGATCGTCGCGATGTTCGGCGGCGTGGGCACGCTGTGGGGGCCGGTGATCGGCGCGCTGGTGCTGGTTCCGCTGAGCGAATTCCTGCACGCGAAACTCGGCAATGTGATTCCGGGCATCCAGGGCGTGGTTTATGGCGTGGCGATCGTCGCCGTGATCCTGCTGGCGCCGGAGGGCGTGTTCTGGAAGGTGAAGGACATCGTGTTGCGCCGTCGCACGCAGGAGGCACCGGTCGCCGGCCGGACGAGCGCGATCGTTGTCGCGCTGCCGGCGAGGAAAAAGAATCCGGACGGCGCAATCGTGTTCGAAGTGCGCAATGCGTCGAAGGCTTTCGGCGGGCTCAAGGCGGTGCGCGACGTCAGCATCCAGGTCATGCATGGCGAGATCCTCGGCATCATCGGACCGAACGGCGCCGGCAAGACCACGTTGTTCAATCTGCTGAACGGCTTCATCCGGCCCGACCACGGTCAGATCCTGCTGGAGGGCAAGGACATCGTCGGCCGCCGGCCTTACGAAATCTGCGCGGCGGGAGTGGGCCGCACCTTTCAAGTCGTCAGGCCGTTCCGGCGCATGAGCGTGCTGGAAAACGTGGTGGTCGGTGCTTACGTCAATGCGGCGTCGGACTCAAAGGCACGTATCGTGGCGGAGGAGGCCCTGGTCCAGGTCGGGTTGCAAGGCGAGGCGCAGCAACCGGCGGGAGCGCTGACCAACAAGCAGTTGCGGCTGCTGGAGATCGCGCGCGCACTGGCCGGCAAACCCAGATTGCTGCTGCTCGACGAAACGCTGGCCGGCCTGGGGGCGGGCGAAGTCGAGGAAGTCATTGCAGTGGTCCGCAAGCTCGCGGCGCACGGCATCACCATCGTCATCATCGAGCACACCATGCAGGCGATGGTGCGTCTGGTGGATCGCTTCGTGGTACTCAACGAAGGCGCGCTGCTGGCCGAAGGGCTGCCCGAAGACATCACGCGCAATACCGCGGTGATCGATGCTTATCTCGGCAAGCGCTGGAGGATCGCGAATGCTTGAGATCGACTCCTTAAGTGCCGGCTACGGATCGGTGCCGGTCCTGAACTCAGTCACGCTGCGCGTGAAGCCGGGCGAGTTCGCGGCGATCGTCGGCCCCAACGGGGCCGGCAAGACGACGCTGTTCAAAACCATCTCCGGTATCGTCCGGCCGACTTCAGGCCACATCCGATTCGCAGGCAGGGATCTGCTGGCGGTCGCGCCGTCGTCGCGGCCGCATCTGGGCATTGCGCACATTCCCGAAGGCCGCCAGGTGTTTGCGTCGCTGACGGTGCTGGAAAACCTGGAGATGGGCGCGTACACCGAAGCGGGCCGTCGCGCGTGGAAAGAGAATCTGGAAAAGATCTACAGCGGGTTCCCGGTGCTTGCGGAGCGCGCGAAGGCACAGGCGGGGGCGTTGTCGGGCGGACAGCAGCAGATGTTGGCGATTGCGCGCGGCCTGGCGTCGTCGCCGAAATTGCTGATGCTCGACGAGCCCTCGATGGGACTGGCGCCGGCCGCCGCCGATGAAATATTCGAACGCATCGTTTCCATCCATTCCAACTCGGGCCTGACCGTGCTGCTGGTGGAGCAGCGCGTGGCCGAGGCGCTGCACTATGCCGACCGTGGCTACGTGCTCGAGGCCGGACGCGTCGTACTCGAAGGCAGCCACGACGAACTGAAAAGCAACGACCGGATACGCCAGGCGTATCTCGGCATGTAGCAGTCAACAAGAACGGAGGAGGACAGCATGCGAAACACAATCATCTCGAAGGGAAAGCGGGCGCTCGGCCTGGTGCTGGCAACGGCGACACTGGTCGCGATGTTCGATGCTTCTGCGCAGACCAGGGAGGTCGAGGTCGGGCTGATCGCACCGATGTCGGGCCCGTGGGCTCGCCAAGGCCAGGTAATGAAAATAGCCGCCGACATGGCGATCGAATCGATCAATCAGCAGGGCGGCATCAAGTCGCTGGGTGGCGCGAAACTGAAGCTCAGCGTATTCGACGCGGGCGATACCGTCGAGAAAGCGAAGAACGCCGCACAGCGCATGGTCGCCGACTCGCCGAACCTGGTCGTGGCCACCGGTGCGTATCTGAGTTCGTTTACACTGGCCGTCACCGAGGTTACCGAGCGCGCCCAGTTGCCGGTGGTCACCTTTTCCTATTCGGACCTGATCACCTCGCGCGGCTTCAAATATGTGTTCCAGACTTCCGCGACCGGCGTGCAGCAGGCCGAAGGTTCGCTGCCGGCATTGCTGGAAATGGCGGAAAAGGCGTCCGGGCAGCGACCGAAGACCATCGGCATCGTGATGGACAACACCGCCGCCTCGGTGGCATTCGTCAAACCGATGCGCGATCACCAGCTCGCCAAGCTGGGGCTGTCGCTGGTAGTGGACGAGACCTTCACGCCGCCCCTGGCCAATGCGACGCCGCTGATCCAGAAGCTGCGCTCGGCGCGGCCGGATATCCTGCTGCTGCTGCCGACGGCGATTCCGGATGCGAAGCTGCTGCTGGAAAAAATGAACGAATTCGGCCTCGGGCGCGGCAAGCTGCCGACGATCTCCAACGGCGCGGCGATCCTCGATCCGGATCTGCGCAACAACATGAACATCGAGCAACTCGAAGGCGTGATGGCGGTGGTCGCCAACTGGACCACCGGCGCACAGAAGGATTTCGTCGCCGAAGTGAAGAAGAAGACCGCCGAGCCATGGCCGACCCAGCACTTCGTGACGACGTACGGGGACATGTGGATCTTCAAGGCCGCGCTGGAAGCCGCAGGAAAGGCCGATCGCGAAGCCGTGGCAAACGCATTGCACGCGATGAACCTGACCGGGGGACCTGCGAGCTTTTTTCCGGGCAATGGCAAGCTGAAATTCGACGACAACGGCCGGCGCGAAGGCGCCAGCCTGCTGATCGTGCAATGGCAGAAAGGCGTGCCCATCACCGTGTATCCGGCCAAGGACGCTATCTCTGCGCCCATCTGGCCAAAACCGTAAAGCAAAATGCAAGATCAAGAGCGTTGACGCAGAGGGCGCAGAGGGAAGAGAGAGAACGCGGAGAAAGCGATGAAATACGGGTATCGTGGAGTATCGGTATGAACCGCATGCAATTCTCGTTGTTCTTTTTCCTTTCCTCTGCGTCCTCCGCGTTCTCTGCGCCTAAAAGGGTACTCCGACGTGCTACGCACGTAGGGTATCTGCGTTGAGATTTGTTTTGGCTGTAGTTCTTTAATTCAGGAGATTAGAAATGAATGACGATTTGTTCAAGAAGGGTCTCGAAATCCGCAAGTCCGTGCTCGGCGCCGAGTTCGTGGAAAAATCCATTGCCGCCGCCGACGACTTCAACATGCCGATGCAGAGGCTCACTACGGAATACTGCTGGGGCGCGGTATGGGGCCGGGAGGAACTGCCGAAGAAAACCCGCAGCATGCTGAACCTGGCGATGCTCTCCGCGCTGAATCGGCCGCACGAACTGAAGATGCACATCGGCGGCGCATTACGCAATGGCGTGACCAGGGCCGAAATCCGCGAAGTGCTGCTGCAGGTCGCGATCTACTGCGGCATCCCGGCGGGAGTGGACGCCTTCCGCGTGGCGAAGGAAACCTTTGCCGAATTCGATCGCAACGAGAAGAAGTAAACTGCCATCGACGCAACAGACGCGGGAGAGCAGGACGATGACGGAAGAATCTTACGAAATCTACGCGATCAAATACGCCCGGCTGATGCGCCGTTCGCCGGATAACTTCATCGGCGGTGATGCGCACGACACGGAGATGCCGCTGAACTACTACGTCTGGGTAGTCTCGAACAGAGAGCGCAGCATCGTGGTGGACACCGGCTTCAACGAGACCATGGCGAAGAAGCGCAACCGCCAGATCGTCCGGCCGGTCGCGGAAGGCGTCAAGGCGCTGGGCATCGAGCCGGAGAAGGTCAAGGACGTGATCATCACCCACATGCACTACGACCACGCCGGCAATATTCCGCTGTTTGCCAACGCCCGCTACCATCTGCAGGACAAGGAGATGGATTTCGCCACCGGCCGCTGCATGTGCCACGGCATGATGCGCCACGGCTACGAGGCCGACGACGTGGTGCATATGGTGCGGTGCGTGTTCGACCAGCGCGTCCAGTTCCACGATGGACCGGCCGAGATCGCACCGGGCATCGAGGTACATCATATCGGCGGGCACACCAAAGGCATGCAGTCGGTGCGCGTGCGCACGCGCAGGGGATGGGTTGTGCTGGCTTCCGACGCCAGCCATTTCTATGCGCACATGGAGCAGGATCGCGCTTTCCCGATTCTCTACAATCTCAACGACATGCTCGAAGGATTCAACACCCTGCGCCGGCTGGCGACATCGCCCCGGCACATCATTCCCGGGCACGACCCGCTGGTGATGGACCGTTATCCTGCCGCGCGTGCCGGCATGGAAGACTGGATCGTGCGGCTCGACGCCGATCCTATCGGATGAAAGTCAAAACCATTCACCACGGAGGACACGGAGGAAAAGCAACAGCGAGGCAGATAAAGAACAAATGAACAGACGGGACGAACCCATCGGGGCGCGAATAAAAATATTGTCGTCGATACATCGATTGGTGCCCAATAAAAATCCCGATATTTTTCTCTCCGTGTTCTCCGTGCCCTCCGTGGTTCAGCCCGAACTAACTTCTCGGCGCCCAGCGTCCTTCTTCGACCAGCGTGTCGACCTGTTTGCGCACGAAACCGACCAGGGCCCTGGCGGCCTTGGTCACCGGCCGTTGCGTCGAGGTCGCGACCACCAGCGATCGCGTCATCGTCGGGTCGACG
Organism: Betaproteobacteria bacterium; assembly: GCA_016194905.1. NCBI lineage: Bacteria > Pseudomonadati > Pseudomonadota > Betaproteobacteria > Betaproteobacteria bacterium. The sequence goes on along the minus strand of JACQAP010000005.1, from coordinate 217,084 downwards.
ATCGACCACTTCCTGATGCGGCCCGCTTCGATCAAATGGTGTGCGCTGGAATACGACAGGATCGTATAGCCGATGCCGCCCTCGACCAGGCTGAGCGTGGACGGCATCGCGTCGATCTCCACCTGCACGTTGGGTGCGACACCGATTCCCGAAAGGAAATCATCGACCAGTACGCGCAAACCGTGAGGCCGGCTCGGCAGAATCAGCGGAATCCTGGCGAGATGCGACGCGGCGACGTCACCGTTGCCGGCCCCGGCCGGATCGCCGACCGGGCCGAGCAGGAACAACTCGTCGGTCAGCAGCGGATCGGTCACCAGCGCGCTGGTGCGCGGTGCGTTATACAGCACGGCGACGTCGATACGCCCGGTCGTCAGCCATTCCAGAACATGGCCGCTGAAGCCTTCCATGACGCCGAGCGAGACTTTCGGAAATTCGGCGCGGAACTGGCGCACCAGCGAGTCCGTCAATACCGCACCGACCGAAGGCGGCATGCCGATCACCACGCGGCCGGCCGGTGCGGAACCCAGCGCATTGATCGCACGCCGCGCACCGGCGGTGGTTTCGAGGACGCCGCGCGCATGTTGTTCGAGAATTTTTCCGGCTTCGCTCAGCACGATGCCGCGGCCAGTGCGATGGTAGAGCTCGGTGCCCAGTTCCTGTTCCAGCGCCTTCATCTGCCGGCTCAGGATCGGCTGGCCGACCGAGAGGCGAACGGCCGCACGCGAGAACGCACCGGTTTCCGCGATGGCGATGAAGTATTCGAGTTGCCGCAGTTCCATGGCGCGCCTGGTTCGGTCGGTGAACGCTGCGCCTGGAATCGGGCCGCGGCGCAAGCTCGATTGCGCCTGCGAGTCGTTGCACAAACGTTAAGATGATTTCATTTTACTCCAGCGACGGATTCGGCTCGCCTGGACGAAAAGGACGCAATGTTCCTGCACCTGGATCTGCTGGCGGTACTGCTCCTGGGCGTGGTGGCCGGCACGCTCGGCGGGGTCATCGGCTTCGGCTCGTCGATCATGCTGATGCCGGTACTGGTGATCCTGTTCGGTCCGCGCGAAGCGGTGCCGATCATGGCGGTGGCGGCGCTGCTGGCGAACGCGTCGCGCGCGCTGGTGTGGTGGCGGGACGTTGACTGGCGCGCGTTCGCCGCCTATTCCGCGACCGGTGTTCCGGCGGCAGCGTTGGGAGCGTCCACGCTGCTGGCCATCCCGCAGCGCTGGATCGAGATTGCCATGGGCCTGTTCTTCCTGGCGGTGATTCCGGCACGGCGCTGGCTGGCCGGGCACAATCTGCGCATCAATCTCTGGCAACTGGCGCTGGCCGGGGCGCTGGTCGGCTACATCACCGGCATTGTGGTGTCGACCGGTCCGATCAACGCCCCTTTCTTTTTGGCGCTGGGCCTGGTCAAGGGCGCTTACCTCGCGACCGAGGCGCTGGGCTCGCTGGCGGTCTATACGAGCAAGGCGATCGTGTTTCGCAGCTTCGGGGCGCTGCCCATGGACATATTCTCCAAGGGCCTGATCATCGGCAGCTCGCTGATGGTCGGTTCTTTCGTGGCAAAGCGGCTGGTGCTCAAACTGAAGGCCGAACAGTTCAGTCTGCTGATCGAAGGCTTGCTGCTCGTGTCCGGGCTGACCATGCTGGGTGCGGCGGTCCTCGCCCATTAAAAAGAGGTGCGTCTGACTTTCCCGAGATTGAAGACAGGCAAGTTGGGCGTGAGAGTCAAAAAGACCTCACCGCAAAGGACGCCAAGGACGCAAGGGAAAGTCAAAGACATGGAAAGTACAAAGAGCCACCCGTGAACCCGAAGCGGCGGGCACTGCATACTTCCGTCGAGGCCTGTTCTACTTCGTTTTCCTTGGCGTCCTTGGCGTCCCTTGCGGTGAATGTTTTAGATTTATGAGGATACTCATCGCGTTGCTGCGCCTATCCCGGAAGCCAATGCAAACATACTTTCGATCCACATGAAAGTCGGCCGATCCAAAAAAAACAGCTAGGCGGCCGAGAGGGCAGCTGCGAAGTGCGGATAGGTTTCCGCTATGTCGCCGCGGATGCGGTTGCGGATGGCCGCCAGAATGGAAGCATCCGGGGCCGGCGTGGCCGGGACTTGCGCCGGGCAGTCGAATTCGAAGCCGGTGTTGTCGCGGATTTCCTCGATGCTGTGCCCGGGGTGCACGCTCTCCAGCCGGAAGCGGCGGCGCGCGCGGTCGAAGGAAAACAATCCCAGTCCGGTGAGCAGCGCGTGAGGGCCGCCGGGCCGATGCACGCCGGCGTCGCTCACGCCCGGCGCGCTGATGAAATCCACCTTCGGCACCATGACCCTGCGCGTGTGCTCTTCGCGGAACAGGATGACCCGCGGCACCAGGAAGTACAGATACGCCGACCCGAAGGAACCCGGCCAGCGCACCGTTGTATCCGGATAGTCGCCGGTGCCGACCAGATTGATGTTGGCCTGGCCGTCGATCTGCCCGCCGCCGAGGAAGAACGCGTCGATCCTGCCCTGCGCGGCAAGATCGAAGAGTTCGACGCCGCCGCTGGTGAAGAAATTGTTTTTCAGCGAACCGAGCACGGTGACGCGCATCGCGCCGGCGGATTGCGAACGCGCAAGCAGTGCGCCCGCGCCGGTTACCGGCGAAGAAGCGCCGACCGCCACATGGGCGCAACCCTGCAACAGGCGTGCGATGACGGCGATCAGCAGCTCGGTCCGGCTGAATTCGCTCATGCCGCGGCTTGCACGCCGCTGTCCCACTCGGCGAGGAACCGCGCGACGCCTTCCGCGCTGCGTGCCAGCGTCATGTAATGATCGATCGCCGCATCGTCCATCGGATACAGATCGGCAAAAGCCAGCGGCCAGGCGCCGCGTTTCGCGACGGCGACGGCCGATACGTAGATGGAAGGCAGCACGGCGCCGCCGCGCGCCGGGTCGTCGAGCAGGTTGCCGTCGACGATTTCCTCGACCGTGACCAGCGTGGTCTTCGCGGCATGCGCCATCAGCAGCACCTCGCGTTCCCTGCCGATGAAGACGTTGCCCTCGCGATCGGCGCAGCGTGCATGGAACAGCGCGACATCGGGCCGGATTGCCGGAAGCACGACGATCGAATCGCCGGCGGCGAACGGATTGTCGATGACTTTCCAGTCCGTGCGATGGCGCAACACGTCGGTGCCGATGATGCCGCGCAGCGGGATGAAGGGAATACCTTTCTCGGCGGCCTGCAGTGCGGCGTAAATCGCGGGGCAGGTCGCATCCATGATACGCAGCGAGCGGTTGCGCAACGCCGCGGTGAAGCACGGTGCGGCGCCGAACTCTCCCATGGTGACCGCCGAAGTTTCCAATGTCGTCACCGCGCCGGCGCCGATCAGCAGATCCGCCTGCAAGCCGCTTTGCGGCACGCAGACCAGATGCAGATTGCGCACGCCGCGGCGCGCCAGCGCCCGTGTCGCGGCCATCGCCACGCCGGAAGTATCCTTTGGCACGGCAAGCACTGCGCCGTCGGGAATTGACGCTGCGAGCGTATCGAGGGAAGTCAGGGAAGTTGCGCTCATGATCGGTTGGCCTGGATCGAAGCGGAGCGGCCATTATGGCGCGGAACATCGCAGGCGTCTAACAGTCGCCCTGGCGGGTGGTGTCCACTAAAGAAAAACATTCACCGCAAGGGACGCCAAGGACGCGAAGGAATGTCCAGGTCAAAAGCAAGGAAGGGTACAAACGACAGTTCTCGTGAGCCCGAGCTGGCAGGCTATGTACTCTCCCGTCGTGGTCTATTTTCTCCCGGTATTCCTTCGCGTCCTTGGCGTCCTTTGCGGTGAATACTTGTTGAGTCTTAAGCCGCAGATGCCTCCCCTATCCACAGGAATATCGGATGCAGCATGACGCTTTTCATAGCATGTTCTGTTGCGGCGCGAAGAGAGAGGGAGGCGTTCGAATCCCCTCAAGAGTGCCAGACAGGATGAATCTGGGCACTGGATTGAGGTTGTTTCAGTGTCTTGAACGGCGCTGATACAACTCCACTGAAACTGGTGGAAGCTAAAACCCCTATTTGCTTGGCTCTTGCACGCTACCGGCAACGCAACTACTCCGCAACCTGGGAAGTCACTGGCATTGACCACACAGCCGCCAGCGAGTAGCTTGAACGCGCTTTACCATCACGAGCAGCGAGTGTTTAGTGAACCGGAGACCTTGGAGAAAATCGCGATGAATACTCGCCTGCAAAGGATTCGCGGGTTCCCGGCGCAACTTCTTGGCCTGTTCAAATGGCTAGGGCTGGCATTGCTCGTCCCTGTCTACATGGTCGTGGGCGGTGCGCTGGTAGCAGCAGTTCTGTTCCTCTTGTTTTTGCCGCTGGACTATCTATTCGAGTTAACGGATAGCTGGCGCTGGGGTACTTGGGGACGAGCGCTCGACACCATGGGGTACATCTTCATATTCGTGTTGCTCGGTTTGCAAGCATTCAAACGCTGGGCGCCCGCAAATTGGCGTGACCCCACTGTTACCAACTGGGACGGAACCCAGACCAAGCTGAATCCCAGTGAATGGGCGGAATTCAAACTCCGAGAAAGTGAGCGCTTAAGACAAACTCGCATCGACCGCTGGATGGCGAGGGAGAGTGGAAATCCTTTCGGCATTATCGGGGGCGTCATATTATTTATCGTGTACGCGCCTGCATTTTCCAACCTCTTGCGACCTTTGGATAAATGGGTTGAAGCCATCGGGGCAAGCATATTTACTTGGATTGATAACTGGGTGGGCGGAATCGTCGGGACCGGGTGGGGACCTTGGATTCTTCCTCTTGCCCCCATAGTCGCTTTCATCGTAGCCGGTACCGTCTTCCCGCGTTACGCCGCTTTCTTCGTTTACGCAATCTTGCTGTGGATTTTGGGCAGCGGGATTCTCTTCGCCTTCAACTACGTCATGGCTTTCATCGTCTTTATCGCCTTTGTCGTGGCCGGGTCTATGATCGGAAGGGAACTCGGATGGATTGCCGCAGTAATCAAGAACGCATGGGAAGATCGACGAGCGCAAGCAAAAAACACCGACACCAATTCAGACTGACTGACTTCACGAATATCTTTTGATCACAATTTTCGGAGTACGGTCGCTTTAGCAGGTAAGCACCTGTCCCTAGCCCCCCCTGGGGGATACCCGAGTTCTATGCGTGCTGCTACCTTAACCCGCCAAGGGCTCTCTCGAAGCACCCCCAGACTGCGCCCGTCTTGTTCAATGCAGTGCCGAATCCCGGGTTGTCCCCTTCGCCAAGGTAGACCGTCCTGCCTTCCGCGTTCACCAAACGAACTGACGCATTGGTGCCCAACATGGCATGAGTGTAGCGCCACACGAGCGTCAGATCTGCCTTCGCTTTTTCCCCAGTCGTCTCGAAACCGAGAACCACCATTTGCTGTTCGAGGCGCGGCCTCATGTCAAACTCATCATTTTCAAATTTCTCGACGTACACCGTTTTGTAGCGCGTCCTATCGATTTTCTCTCGCACCTCATAATGCCCTCCACAGCCAGCGGCTATGTTGAGCCATACCACCAGGATGCCAAGAGTTGCGACGAATGAACGTGCCCTGATTGGAGAGTGCATCATGTTTCTTCCTGCGCCGACTGCGGGGCGGATGCTCGTTAACAACGGGTAAAGCTATACATTTTTTCTTTCGGCGGACCGCGGGCCATTCAAGCCGTCCCAGTGCTTGGCGTAGACGATAAATTTCATGCGTGACACTGCCCCTCTGCTTGTTGCAGACGCTTGCCCGAGGGCTCCCTCAAACACTGCGACCTTAAACGCTGCTTTGGCATAACTCGTTGTGTCGGCCATAGCTATGACTCCGACATCGAACTCTATGGCCGATCCCGTGCTCTTGTCTGGACTGTATCTCAGAAAGAATAGAGACTCGGGCGTCTGTCCTTCAGCGATAACACGCTGGTTCGCCTGATCAAGGCCGTGAAAAATCGCGAAGAGGCTTTGAGTAATGAACTCGCCAAGCTCTAGTGGTGTGGCGTCGGGGTGAATTGCTTTGTCGCCTGGGCGAAATCCTTCTTGGATCCATCTCACGGCAATGACCGTCGCCGGCACAAGAATCCACGCGCCGCCAAGGGGCGCGAGGATAAGCCACAGAAGGTTTTTGTAGCGAAGTCCGCACGACAAGCCCTGTGATTCAGCCTCAGTGCACTTCACCAAAAACCCTTCGTGGCCTACTGCCTGGCGGGTGCTCGGGCTGATACCGCTTCCCAGTGCCGACAACTCAGAGTACCGCAGTTGATAAACAACGGCCGTATATGCAACTACTCCGACGATCCATGCCAACGTCAAGACGACGGCTAGCCGGCTCCAACCTTGGCGTCTCAATATTGGCATTTTGATCGGACCTCACGTGTCAGTTCAGAAAGGAAGCCCCCGTTCAAGTAACACGGGAGCATAGAAACACACACCCACTCCGGAACCGGGTTAGTTCCTTTTTTTAATCTCCACGATAGTACGCCGCCATATCTCGGCCATCAAATTACGCCGGAATCCTACACGCCGCTGTAACGCCGATCTCAGCTCCACTCGGGTTTTGCCGCCAGAATAGTTTGCGGATCCAGTGGCACCGAGTCGCGGTCGTCCGCCACCCACACCTGTCCGTCCTGGACGGTGACTTGCAATTGCATGTTGCGAGCGGCGAGGCCGGCCAGTGCCCGCCTGCGGAGGATCGATGACCATGAGCTTGTGCGACCGCGCGAGCTTGTCGCCGACCTGTTGCCACCAGACCCACGCAGCGTGGCCGCCGTCGCTCATTGCTATCCATGCCCTCTCTCTCGATGCTCCGCGAGGTTGCCGTCATGCGCCACCATCAATAGGGAGTTCTGCAAGGCACAACGTGCCGGCTGTGGCGACGATACACGTGGAAGTCCCTATCGGTACTGAGAATGATTGGATTGGACAGTGTTTCCGTCATCCTGACCAGGCAAGCGTCCGCGATGCTCATGGGAACGCTCGAGTACTTTTGCATCAAAGTCAGGACTCTGTCGAGTTCACCACCAAGATCAAATGTCGGGATTACCGCGCCTCGCCGGAGAAGCGCGGCCAAAGCGCTCCAACCGCGCGCTCCGAGCAGGTGAAAGGCTTCCGAAAGAACGGCGTCGCAAGTTAGCCACGGCAAGGGAAAATTAGGCGATTCAGCCACTGCCCAAGCGTTGTGGGTATCGCGGCGGCTCAGTAAAGCGATGAGGAAGCCGGCATCAACGATTACGTTTCCGGCCATAATCCGTGCTCTTCAAATACGCCTTCTTCCGCTGGCTCAAGTCCGCAGACAACGAGGGCACTGAACCGACCAAGTCGGCAATCGAGTCAGGCAATCGCGCTTTTGTCCGCGGTTTCTCTGCACGGGTCAGGCGTTCGCGAATCACGTCGGACTTGGAGCGCCGGCGTTCACGAGACTCCGCCTCAATCTCGGCCACCAACGCCTCGGGAAGTCGCACAGTAAGAGTTTTCATCCGGCCATTGTATTACGCTCCCGGCAGCGATGCACGACAACCGCGGGAAGGCGAACACGTTGGGGATCAGGGCTTTAACTATGGTGATCTGCCGCGCTGGCGGCAGCCCCGACCTCAGCTCCGCTCGGGCTTCGATGCCAGAATGGTTTTCGGATCCAGTTGCACCGACGCGCGATCGTCCGCCACTCATACCTGTCCGTCCTGGATGGTGCCCTGAAGAACTTCTGGATCAATACGATTTGCCAGCGCGGTGATTCAGGCAGCCTCGCTCTGCTGCGGCGGTCTGATCAGACACTCGGCGGGGATGCCGAGCTCCTTGTGCAGTCGCCAGATCATCTTGAGCGTCAGCGGTCGTTTGCGGTTCAGGACTTCATAGACCCGGTTCGAGCGGCCCAGCATCGGATCGAGATCCTTCACGCTCAGGCCCTGTTGATCCATCGCGAACTTGATGGCCTCGATCGGATCCGGTAGCTCAAGCGGAAAGTGTTTGCGCTCGTGTGCCTCCACAAGGGTAACCAACACATCCAAGCGCTCGCCTTCCGGGGAATTGCGGCGAGCGCCCATCAGCGACTCGATCTCCTTGAGAGCGGCCTTATAGTCTGCTTTGGTCCTGATCGGCTTGATTTCCATACTCTACGTTCCTTCAAATCGTCTGTGCGTCGATCCGATCGTACTGCGCGTGCGTTCCAATGAAGCGGACATAAATGACGCGGTACGCGTAGTTGATCCACACCACCACCCGATACTTGTTCCCGGCGATGTTGAACACGACACGCCCATCCGCAAGGATAGTGGCGCTACCAAACTGGGACTTCACGTCTGCTGGCGATGCCCAATCGGCCTTAAGGACGTGTCGGTACCAGACCAACGTCGGCTGTTCCGCGTCGTCATATTTTGAAGAGTTCTCCCAGAATGCCTTGAGGGTCGATAATGCAATGACGCGCATGAGTCATGTTAGTCCCAATTCGGGACTTTTGCAAACTACGATGCCACTTGGTGTGGCTCCTCACCAGCATTCGTTCGAATAATCCCGCGCTGGCGGCAACGCCGACCTCAGCTCCACTCGGGTTTTGCCGCCAGAATCGTTTTCGGGTCCAGTTGTACCGAGTCGTGATCGTCCGCCACCCATACCTGTCCGTCCTGGATGGTGACTTGCAATTGCATGTTGCGCGCCGCCAGGCCGGCCAGGGCCTGCGTACCTGTCTGCGGAAGATTGATGACCGTGAGCTTGTTCGACCGCGCGAGCTTGTCGCCGACCTGTTGCCACCAGAGTTCCGCGGCATGGCCGCCGTAGCTGTAGACGAACACCTCGTCGGCGCGGCCGCAGGCCTTGCGGATGCGTTTCTCGTCGGGCAGACCGACGTCGATCCAGGTTTCGATGCTGCCGGTCAGATCCTTGCGCCACAGGTCGGGTTCGTCGTCGGTGCTCAGTCCGGCGCCGAATGCCAAGGTCTCATCGGCGTTCAACGCGAACACCAGCAGCCGCACCATCATGCGTTCATCGGTCTCCGACGGATGGCGCGCGACGGTGAGCGCGTGATCGTGGTAGTAGCCGCGCTCCATGTCCGCTATGCGCAGCTCGGCTTTGAAAATGGTTGCCTTGAGGGCCATGGGTTTGTTGAGGACTGCGAAAAGCTTCGAGGGCCGGTACTTTCTCAGAAAGCGGCGTCCGAGTCGAATCCGCCGGCAGCTTGCGCTGTCTGCCATTCACGTGAAATAGTGGCAGCCGACGAGTCGGGGAGGTTGGCATGAATCCGATGGTTCGGTTGCTGGTTGGCATTGTCCTGGTGGCCGGCCTGAACGGCGGTGTGTGCGCAGATGAAAAGGCCGCCGTCGGCGCGGAAGTGGAACTCGCGCGGCTGCGCAATGACATCACGGTGCTGTTGGGGTCGGCAGTTTGCGCGAATCTGGTGAACTGCCGGATCGCCGCACTGGGCGCGAATGCCTGCGGCGGCCCGGCCGAATACATCGCGTATTCCTGGCGGTCGACCGACAAGGCCGCGCTCGAAACCAAGATCGCCGAATACAACTTTGCGCTCGAGGATGCGCAGAAGCGGGGAGTTCCCGTCGCCGCATGCGTTGCACTACCGGAACCGGTGGCCGCATGTATCAACGGACGCTGCGTAATTCCCGTTGGCCGTTAAAAAATGTTCATCCAATTTTCGTGTGGGTCGGAGGTTAATTTTCACTGACTTGCGGGATAGGGTCAACGTCACGAAGGAAAAACATTCACCGCAAAGGACGCCAAGGACGCGAAGGAAAACCAGGGAGAGACAACCCTCGACGGGAAAATACCATGCCTGTTGGTTTTGGCTCACGGAAATTGCTTTTGTATCCTTCTTCGCCTTTGACTTTACCTTTGCGTCCTTTGCGTCCTTTGCGTCCTTTGCGGTGAGTGGTTTTTGAGTCTTGCCACCCACCGGCCTGTCTCTACCTACGGGAAAGTCTGATGCACCTTAAAAAAATCCCGCGGCACCTTCGCGCCGCGGGATTTTTTGGCAGAACGTCAGGCGCGCGCTACAGCAATGGAACCAGCAGCAGCGCCACGATGTTGATGATCTTGATCAACGGATTCACGGCTGGGCCGGCCGTGTCCTTGTAAGGGTCGCCCACGGTATCGCCTGTCACCGCTGCCTTGTGAGCATCGGAACCCTTGCCGCCGTAGTGACCGTCTTCGATGTATTTCTTGGCGTTGTCCCAGGCACCGCCGCCGGTCGTCATCGAGATGGCGACGAACAGGCCGGTGACGATGGTGCCGATCAGCAGGCCGCCGAGCGCGCGAATGCCGGCGCCCGGACCCATCAGCCAGTTCATGCCGAAGGCGACTATCACCGGAACCAGCACCGGCAGCAGCGACGGAATCAGCATTTCCTTGATGGCGGCCTTGGTCAGCATGTCCACTGCGCGTGAATAATCCGGCTTCGCGGTGCCTTCCATGATGCCCTTGATCTCGCGGAACTGGCGGCGCACTTCGTTCACCACTGCACCAGCGGCACGTCCGACGGCTTCCATCGCCATGGCGCCGAACAGGTAGGGCACCAGTCCGCCGATGAACAGGCCGATGATGATCGCCGGGTCGGAGAGTTCGAAGCCCTTGACCAGCGTGTCGGGACCGAGCTTATGCAGGGCTGCCAGGTTGTGTGTGTAATCGGCGAACAGCACCAATGCAGCGAGGCCGGCGGAGCCGATTGCATAGCCCTTGGTCACGGCCTTGGTGGTGTTGCCCACCGCGTCCAGCGGGTCGGTGATGTCGCGGATCTTCGCGGGCAGCCCAGCCATTTCGGCGATGCCGCCGGCGTTGTCGGTGATCGGGCCATAGGCATCGAGTGCTACGATCATGCCCGTCATCGACAGCATTGCGGTGGCGGCAATGGCGATGCCGTACAGTCCGGCGAATGTGTAAGCAGCCCAGATCGCGGCGCAGACGGCGAGCACAGGCAGCGCGGTGGACTTCATGGACACGCCCAGGCCGGCGATGATGTTGGTTGCGTGACCGGTCTGCGAAGCCGCGGCGACGTGACGTACCGGCGCGTATTCGGTAGCGGTGTAGTACTCGGTGATGACCACCATCAACGCGGTGAGGATCAGGCCGACGAGCGATGCGTAAAACAGATGCATCGCACCCAGCGGGCTGTCGGCCATCATCTTGTTGGTGATGAAGTAAAAGGCGATGGCAGCGAGCACGCCCGACACGATCACGCCCTTGTAGAGTGCGTTCATGATCTTGCCGCCCTCTTTCGCCTTGACGAAGAACGTGCCGATGATGGAAGCGATGATCGAAGCGCCGCCCAAGACCAGCGGATAGAGCACGGCGTTGGGACCCACCTGGCTGAGCATCAGGCCGCCGAGCAGCATCGTGGCGACAATAGTGACGGCGTAGGTCTCGAACAGGTCGGCCGCCATGCCGGCGCAGTCACCGACATTGTCACCGACGTTGTCGGCTATCACCGCCGGATTGCGCGGATCGTCTTCGGGAATGCCAGCTTCCACCTTGCCCACCAGGTCGGCACCGACGTCGGCGCCCTTGGTGAAGATGCCGCCGCCGAGGCGCGCGAAAATCGAGATCAATGAAGAACCGAAGGCCAGCCCGACCAGTGAGTGCAGCGCCTTGTCGGGCTCGATCATGGTCAGCAGAATGCCGTAATAGCCAGCCACGCCGAGCAGGCCGAGCCCAACCACCAGCATGCCGGTGATCGCGCCGCCGCGGAATGCGACCTGGAGAGCGGCATTGATGCCGTTGTTGGCGGCTTCGGCGGTGCGCACGTTGGCGCGCACGGAGACATTCATGCCGATGAAGCCCGTCAACCCCGACAGCACGGCGCCGATCAGGAAACCGATCGCGGAGTACCAGTCGAGCCCGAACCCGAGCACCACGAACAGGATGACGCCAACAATGGCGATGGTCGTGTACTGCCGGTTCAGATAGGCCTGCGCACCTTGTTGTATGGCAGCGGCGATTTCCTGCATGCGCGCATTGCCGGCGGGTCGGCCGAGAATCCATTTGATGGAAATCGCCCCGTAGGCAATCCCGATGATCGCGCAGACGAGCGCGAAGATCAGTGCTAAAGACATGAATCCCCCTTTATCGATATCAATTCAATACAGGGCCGAAAAATGGGCCGGCCCCTAAACCCTTGGGAAAGTACGTGCCCTGGAGTGACAACCTGAGGCTGCATCCTGCCGGCATGTCCGGGCAGCCGCTACGCCGGCAAGTTAGCGCGCGATTTTAACCGACTTCCCGCCGGAAAGCCGGATTCCGCTCAAAGCTTGAATTCTGGCAGTTTCCCGGGAACGGCGGCATTCTTGAGCGTCACGTACTGAGGCAGCCCGTTCTTGAATGGCGGATAGTCCTCGCCCTGGATCAGCGGGGCCAGATATTGCCGGCATTTCTCTGTGATGCCGAAACCGTCGTCGGTAATGAAATCGCGTGGCAGTTTCTTCTCGACATTGGCGACATCGTCCAGGTTCGCCACCCCGACGGTCCATTTGTAGGGCTTGTTCGACTTGCGCACGATGGTCGGCATCACTGCATTGCGGCCCTTGAGCGCCAGCTCCACCGCGGCCTTGCCGACCGCGTAGGCCTGGGCAACATCGGTCTTCGAAGCGATATGCCTTGCCGAGCGCTGCAGATAGTCGGCCACGGCCCAGTGAATCTTGAGCTTGAGGCCTTCCTTCACCACCGCCGCGACCACCGGCGCCACGCCGCCGAGCTGCGCATGACCGAATGCGTCGCGCAGCCCCTGATCCGCCAGGAATGTGCCCGCGGCGTCCCGCAAGCCCTCGGAGACGACAATCGAACAGTAGCCGTATCGCTTCACCAGCGCTTCGACCCGGGCGAGAAACTGGGCTTTGTCGAAGCGTATTTCCGGGAACAGGATCATGATCGGCAGATCGCCGGGCTTGTCGGCCGCAAGGCCGCCCGCCGCCGCGATCCAGCCTGCGTGGCGTCCCATGACTTCCAGGATGAAGACTTTCGTCGAAGTCTTCGCCATCGAGGCGACATCGAAGCTCGCCTCGCGCGTGGACACCGCGATGTACTTCGCGACCGAGCCGAAACCCGGGCAGCAATCCGTGATCGGCAAATCGTTGTCCACGGTCTTGGGGACATGGATCGCCTGGACTGGATAGCCGAGGGACTCGGACAGCCGTGAAACCTTCAGGCAGGTATCGGCGGAATCGCCGCCGCCGTTGTAGAAGAAATAGCCGATATGGTGTGTCTTGAACACGTCGATGAGACGCTCGTACTGCGCGCGGTTTTCTTCCAGTCCTTTGAGTTTGTAGCGGCAGGAACCGAATGCGCCGGCTGGCGTGTGGCGCAGCGCCGCAATCGCCCTGGCGGACTCCCTGCTGGTGTCGATCAGGTCCTCGGTGAGCGCGCCGATGATGCCGTTGCGGCCGGCGTAGACCTTGCCGATCCTGTTCTTGTATTTACGTGCGGTCTCGATCACGCCGGCGGCCGACGCATTGATCACCGCGCTCACACCGCCCGATTGCGCATAGAACGCGTTCATTTTCTTGGTCAAGGCGAACCTCCGGAAAAGCGTTCACCACCGAGGGTATCCGTGTCCTCCGTGGTTCCAGTCGTTACTTCAGTGCGGCGAAAATGCGGTCGCGGATCGATTCCATCGAGCCGACGCCTGCGACCTTAACGTACTTCGGGGCGCCGGGCTCGCCGCTTTTTGCCCATTTGGAATAGTAGGCGACGAGCGGCTTGGTTTGCGAATGGTAGACCTCGAGACGCCTCTTGACGGTGACTTCCTTATCGTCCTCGCGCTGCACCAGCTCTTCCCCGGTGAGGTCGTCCTTGCCGGGGACCTTGGGCGGATTGAAGATCACGTGATAGGTTCGCCCCGAGGCGGGATGCACGCGCCGTCCCGACAGGCGCTTGACTATCTCGGCGTCGTCCACGTCGATTTCGATGACGTCGTCGAGCAGGACACCGGCGCTTTTCATCGCATCGGCTTGCGGAATCGTGCGCGGGAAACCGTCGAACAGAAAGCCCTTGGCGGCATCGGGCTGTTTGATCCGCTCTTTCACCAGACCGATGATCACGTCATCCGGTACCAGAGTGCCTGCATCCATGAATTTCTTTGCCTCCAGACCCAGTCGTGCTCCGGCCTTGATGGCGGCGCGCAGCATATCGCCCGTGGAAATCTGGGGAATGCCGAATTTTTCAGTGATGAAGGCGGCCTGCGTGCCTTTGCCGGCGCCGGGCGCGCCGAGAAGGATGAGTCGCATTTCTCTCCTGTTCTTGTGGTTGACGTCCCGAACCGGTGGGACCTACGAGCCGTCCGACAGCGGCCTCACTTGCAAGCGCGGATTATACGGGTGATCGGGTGCCCGCTAAAAAAGCCCGGCGCATTTTCTCCAGATCCTCGTGCGTGTCCACGCCCGGATCCGGCGCCTGGTCGGTCACTGCAACGCTGATGCGGTAGCCGTGCCAGAGCGCGCGCAATTGCTCCAGGGATTCGAACCGCTCGACGGCGGCCGGCGCCAGAGTCGAATAGATCTTCAGAAAGCTGCAGCGGTACGCGTACAACCCGAGGTGCCGATACACCGGCAGCCCCTCCGGCAAGCGCGAGATATCGGCCTTGAAAGCATCGCGCGCGTAAGGAATCGGCGCACGCGAAAAATATGCCGCGTAGCCATCCTTGTCGAGCACGACTTTTACCGCATTCGGATCGAACATTTCATCCGCGGAGTGAACGCGATGGCAGGCGGTAGCGATGGCCGCATCGCGATGGTTGGCGAGTTGCTCCGCAACCGATCGGATCAGCTGCGGCGGAATGCGCGGCTCGTCTCCCTGGACATTGACCACGATGAGGTCGTCCGGCCATGCACGGGCGGCGGCGATTTCGGCGATTCGATCGGTGCCGGATGCGTGGTCTGACCGCGTCATCATCGCGTCGTGCCCGTGTTTCGCGACCGCTTCCTGGATTCTGCGGTCATCGGTGGCGACGATGACCTCACGCGCACCCGACTCGCGCGCGCGATCGGCGACGTGAACCACCATCGGCTTGCCGGCAATGTCGGCAAGCGGCTTGCCCGGAAGGCGCGCCGAAGCATAGCGGGCGGGGATGACGACGACGAATGAGGTCACGTGACTGGTGATTCGTGATTGGTGACTGGCAGATTGCAATTGGTTACTGGACGGAAATCATTCCAATCACCAGTTACCAATCACCAATTACCGCACTTCCTCCTCAGGAGGAAGTCGTCTCGCTTCGTCTTCCAGCATCACCGGAATGTCGTCGCGTATCGGATAGGCGAGCCGGCAGGCCTTGCAGACCAGCTCCTTTTCGGGCTTCCTGTAAAGCAGTGGCCCCTTGCACAGCGGGCAGACCAGGATGTCGAGCAGTTTAGGATCCATTCCAGGTTTTCATTTTGTCGAGGATGAGCGTACCGAGTGTCGCATCGACATGCGCGTCCACCGGCAACACCCAGTGGTTCTCGCGCGCGAAGCGAATACATTTTATCGCATCCTTCTCGGTCATGACGATTGCGTCGGCGTCGCCGAACTCGAGGTCGGCTTGCGAGTAGGCGTGATGGTCCGGAAACGCGTGCGCCGCAAAGCTCAGTCCAAGCCTTTGCAGATGATCGAAGAAGCGCGCCGGATTGCCGATGCCGGCGATGGCATGCGTCTGCTTGCCGTGAAATGCGCCAGCTTCCTGATGGAAGGCCGGGTTCAGCAAGTTGCGAAACACGTTGCCGTCGAGCCTCATTGCAAATGTTTTTGCGCTTGCGGCGGGTGAGGAAGGATCTCCGGTTACGACGACCGCATCGACTTCGGCCAGACGCGCGGTGCTTTCCCGCAATGGCCCGGCCGGCAGCGGAAAGCCGTTGCCTGTGGCGCGACTGCCATCAAGCACTGCAATCTCAACGTCGCGTTTCAGTCCGTAGTGCTGCAGACCGTCGTCGCTGACGATGACGTTGCACCCCGGATTCGCGGCAATGAGCGCTCGGGCGGCGGCGACGCGGTTGCGTCCGATCCAGACCGGGCAGCGGCTGCGCTGCGCCAGCAATACCGGTTCATCGCCTGCAATTTCCGGCGCCGAACTTCCCCGCACGACCATCGTTTCACCGCGACCGCCGTAGCCACGGCTGACGATGCCGGGCTCGTATCCCCGCTCCCTGAGAAAATCGCACACCCAAAGCACCAGTGGCGTTTTCCCTGTCCCTCCGGCGGTGATGTTGCCGACCACGATTACGGGAACCGGCACGCGATACGAGGGAAGGACCCCTGCCCTATAGAGCGCGCGACGCAACCCGACCACGCATCCGAACACCACTGCGATGGGCAGAAGCAGCACGGAGAGCCAGGAGAGTCGATACCAGTGACGATCGAGGAAGGCCAGACCTTGTCCCCTTTCTGCGTCGGCTGTGCGTTGGTTGACCGCCGCTCATTCGCGCAACCTCGTGGTCGGGGTGAGCGTCAGCGGCGTTGCTGCTGGGTCGTGAAGGTAATCTTGCCCAGGCCGGCGACTCGTGCCGCTTCCATTACGTTGATCACGGACTGGTGTGTGGCGTTGGCATCGGCGTTGATGATGATGACCGGATCCGTATTGCTACCGGCCGCACGCTGCAGCTCTGCCGCCAGGGCTTCCGGCGTGGTAAACGCGACCGCGGCGCGGTTGATCATGTACTGGCCGGTCGCAGACACGCCGACATTGATCTGGCTCGGGCGGTCCACCAGTTTGCTGGCGTCCGCCGTCGGCAGGTTGATCTGCATTTCGGAATAGCGTGAGTAAGTCGTCGTCACCGCCAGAAATATCACGATGACGATGAGCACGTCGATGAAAGGAACCAGGTTGATTTCCGGCTCCTCCCTGAACGACCCGCGGCGGAAGTTCATCGCTTGCCCGGACTTCAGGCCTGGCGCTGGCCGTGGATGATCTCGACCAGCTTGACGGCCTGGACTTCCATTTCCACCACCAGCGAATCCGCGCGGGCACGGAAGTGGCGATAGAACACCAGGCTGGGTACCGCAACGATAATGCCGAAAGCCGCGTTATACAGCGCGATCGAGATGCCGTGAGCAAGCTGCCCCGGATTCGCCATGCCAGTCGGGCCCTGCGAGCCGAAGATTTCGATCATGCCGATGATCGTGCCGAGCAGGCCGAGCAGGGGGGCCATCGTGGCGATGGTGCCCAGGGTCGTGAGAAAGCGGTCGAGTTCGTGTGCGACGGCACGACCGGCCTCCTCGATAGACTCTTTCATGATTTCGCGCGAACTGCTGGCTTCCTTCAGCGCCGCCGCGAAGATCCTGCCGAGCATCGCGGACTGCGCGAGCCGGGTCAGCATGTCGAGGGAAACGCCTTTCTGGCGATATTCCTGCACGACTTTGGGCAACAGATCGCGCGGCGCAACAAAATCCTTGCGCAGGCTGTAGAAGCGTTCACCGATGATGCCGAGGGTGATGATCGAGCACAGGATTAACGGCCAGATCGGCCATCCAGCCGCTTCTATGATGTGTAACAAGCTCGACCCCCAAGCATTTGAAAAACCGCGTCACTTTAAACCGCATCGATAAGCGCGGCAAGCTAACAGATAAGAAGCGAGACTGTCTTGACAAGCGATGCGACCAACCCTCTCGCTGCAAAAAATTGTCCACAATCTTTGTGGATAACTGTGTGCATAGTTTGCACAAAGGCATGGTAAGTCGGTTTTTTGAAAGCGTTTTTTGTTCTGCGATTAAAAAACGCGCGCCCAGTTTTTATAGTAAAAACAATATCTTGCAATCAAGCCCCCCGTGGTTATGCGGGTTTCCGGGCGATCGTCTTTCATTTTCATGACGACTGTGGATGAAGAGGACGGTATCAATCTCTTTTGTCAAGAGAGAAATGCGGAATCATTTCGCAAAAAGAACGCCCGTGCTCGCGAGATGGCGCGCACCCTCGTGATCTAGAATGCTGCGCATGCATGTCGATGATTCGAATACGGCAATCATTTCGGTCGCGGAACTCAACCGGCGGGCGCGTGAGTTCATCGAGGCCGGGTTTCCCCTGCTTTGGGTCGCGGGGGAGATTTCCAACTTCACGCGCGCCGCTTCCGGTCACTGTTATTTCTCGCTGAAGGATGCCACCGCGCAGGTGCGCTGCGTGTTTTTCCGGCACAAGGCGGCGCTGATCGACTGGAAGCCGGAAAACGGCATGCAGGTGGAAGTACGGGCGCTGCCGACGTTGTATGAAGCGCGCGGCGATTTCCAGCTCACCGTCGAAGGCATGCGGCGCTCCGGCCTGGGCGCGCTGTTCGAAGCATTCGAGCGATTGAAACGCAAACTCGAACGGGAAGGCCTGTTCGAAGCTTCGCGCAGGAAGCCGATTCCGGAATTTCCCGGATCCGTCGGCGTGGTGACTTCACCGAAGGCGGCGGCTCTGCGCGACGTGCTGACGACTCTGGAGCGGCGCATGCCCGGCATTCGCGTCGTGCTTTACCCCACGCCGGTCCAGGGAGAAAGTGCGGGCGAGAAAATCGCGCGAGCCATCCGCGCGGCATCGGCCCGCATGGAGGTCGACGTGCTCATCGTGTGCCGCGGCGGCGGCAGCATGGAAGATTTGTGGGCATTCAACGAGGAAATCGTCGCACGCGCGATTGTCGACTGCGCAATGCCGGTGGTCTCGGGGGTGGGGCACGAAACCGACTTCACCATCACCGACTTTGTCGCCGATGCGCGCGCACCCACGCCGACGGCAGCCGCGGAACTGGTGAGTCCAAACCGCGTCGAATTGCTCGTTCGTCTGGGCGTGCTGGCGGCGCGGCTGTCGCGAGATATCGATCGTGCACTCAATACGCGCATGCAGCATCTGGACTACCTGGGAAAGAGCTTGGTCCATCCGGGCGAGCGCATCGACGCTGAGCTGCGCCACATGGCGCATCTGGTGCAGCGGCTGCGATCGGCGGCAACGCATGCGCTGAACGGCACGGCGTGGAATCTTTCCGGCCTTCTGCAACGGTTGCGCGGCGCATTTCCCGATACCGATGCGCAAATCGCCAGACAACAGGAGTTGAGGTTGCGCCTGCAGCACGGCCAGGCGCGCCTGCTCAAGCAGCATGATGCGACACTCGTCAAAATGAAGGCGGGCCTGGCGCACCTCAATCCGCGGGCGGTACTGGAGCGCGGCTACAGCATTGTCGAGAAAAGTGGCGGGCAGATCGTGCGCTCGGTGGAGCATATTGCGGCGGGAGAGCCGCTGCGCCTGATCTTCGCCCGCGGTGCGGCGCAAACGCGCGTCGAGCATATCGAAATTCCAGAAGAGTAATTTGGATTTGCGGATGGGGTGCGCTATCGTAATCGGCGCATGCATCATGCAAGGTCCGGAAGCGGTTTTTTGCGCCCGGTCCACAACAGCCAGGCATTCCGGCCTGGCCAAAAGACAACCGTTGCCTCGAGGAGGAACCATGTTTTCAGCAAGGAAATTGATGTCCCTGTGCCTTTTTGCATTGTTTGGTTTGCTGTCCTTGCATGCTTCCGCGCAACTCGCGGACAAGAAGGTCCTGACCCTGGAGGGTGCCAAAAAAGTCGCCGCCGCCGCGGAAGCCGAGGCGAGGAAGAATAACTGGAACGTGGTGATCGCAGTGGTTGATGACGGCGGGCATCTGGTCTACCTGCAACGCATCGATGGTACGCAGACCGGCAGCATCGACGTGGCCATCCAGAAGGCGCGCACCGCGCAGGCTTTCAAGCGCCCGACCAAGGTATTCGAAGACGCGATTGCCGGCGGCCGCAATGCATTGATCGCATTGCACGGCGCCTTGCCATTGGAAGGCGGCCTGCCGATCGTGGTCGGCGGGCAACTGGTCGGCGCCATCGGCGTAAGCGGCGTGAAATCCACCGAGGACGGCCAGATTGCCAAGGCCGGCGCGGATTCGCTCGGCAACTGATTGTCGATTTACCGGGAGCGTGCACAACGCTCCCGTTCTTTACCGCTCGAGTTGTTCCGGCAGCCAGGCTTCGATCTGTTCCTGCAGATCTCCGGCCAGGCAGTCGAATTCCCTGACGTCTTTGGTGGCGCGAAGCCAGGTCAGTTGCCGTTTTGCCAGTTGCCGCGTTGCGGCAACAGCCTTCTCGCGCAGCACGCCCAAGCCGTACTCACCGTCCAGGTATTGCCATACCTGCCGGTAACCCACGCAGCGCATCGACGGCAGATCGGGTTTCAGGTCGTAGTTCTCGCGCAGTTCGCGGACTTCGTTGATCAGTCCCAGTTCGAGCATGAGCTCGAAGCGGTCCGCTATGCGCTGATGCAGCACGCTGCGTTCGCCCGGAACCAGAGCGAGCGGAATCAATCGGTAAGGCAGTTCGGCCGGCTTGTCCGTCGCAATCAGTTCCGACATCGGTTTGCCGGTGAGATAGAAGATTTCCATCGCACGCTGGATGCGCTGCGAGTCGTTCGGATCGAGCCGTTCCGCCGTGGCCGGGTCGACGCGTTCCAGCTCGCGGTGGATCGCCGGCCAGCCGACGTCGGTGGCCATCGCGTCGATCACCAGGCGCGTGTTCTCATTGGCAGCCGGCAAATCCGACAACCCTTCGCGCAGTGCCTTGAAATAAAGCATGGTGCCGCCAGTCAACAGCGGTACGCGGCCGCGTTCGACGATGTCGACCATGACTTCCAGTGCGTCGTCGCGGAATTGCGCGGCGGAATAATTTTCCGTGGGATCGATGACGTCGATCAGGTGATGCCGCACTCTCAGCCGGGTGTCGAGGTCGGGCTTGGCAGTGCCGATGTCCATGTGTCGGTACACCAGCGCCGAATCCACACTGACGATCTCGACGGGAAAACGCCGCGCCAGCTCCAGCGCGACGCCGGTCTTGCCGCCAGCGGTGGGACCCATCAACAGAATTGCCGGTGGCAATTCTGTCGAGGTTCGAGGGACGAGGGACGAGGTTCGAGTCAAGGCGGTTGCACGAGGCGCAAGCTTTCACTCGGCCCTCGGCCCTCGTTCCTCGGCCCTGTCATTTTCCTCTCATGAACATGCGGTCGAGTTCGCCGATACTGACCTGGAACCAGGTCGGCCGGCCGTGGTTGCATTGACCGGAGCGCTCGGTGGCTTCCATCTCGCGCAACAGCGCGTTCATTTCCGGAATGGTCAGGGAGCGACTGGCCCTGACGGCCGCGTGGCAGGCCATGGTGGACAGCATCTCGTTCTGACGCTCGGCGAGCACGCGGCTGCCGCCGAACTCGGCGATTTCGTTGAGCACGTCGCGGGCGAGTTGTGCCGAGTCGGCCTGCACCAGCGTCATCGGCACCGAACGCACGGCCAGCGCGCTCGGCGCGATGACGGCCAGTTCGAAGCCGAGCCGGGAAAGCGTGGAAGGATTTTCCGCGGCGGTAGCGACTTCCAAAGCACTGGCGGTCAGGGTGGCGGGTATCAGCAATTGCTGGGTAGGGATACCGTCGTCGTCGAGCGCGCTCTTGAGCTTTTCGTAAACGATGCGCTCGTGTGCAGCATGCATGTCGACCACCACCAGCCCGTGCCGGTTCTGGGCAAGGACATAGATGCCGGATAGTTGTGCCAGCGCGAAACCCAGCGGGTGTTCTTCGTCCCGCGGCATCGGAACGGACGGGCGGCCGGGCACAGCCGCAGTTGCCGTTCCGGCCGCGCCAAACAGCGTGGCATAGAACGAAGCCGGCTCGTTGGTCAGCAGATCGATGCCGGGCTGCCGGAAAAAACCGCCATCGACGCGAAACGCCGCGGGCGAAGGCGCGGGTTCGCCCCCGGCCGTGCGACCGGCGCGGGTGGCGGATAGCGCTTTCTCCAGCGCGTGAAACACGAACTGATGCATGCCGCGCGAATCGCGGAAGCGCACTTCGATCTTGGTCGGATGCACATTGGCATCCACCAGCGCAGGATCGAGTTCCAGGAACAGCACGTACGCCGAATGACGGTCGTGATGCAGTACGTCGTGATAGGCCTCGCGCACCGCGTGTGCCAGCATTTTGTCGCGCACAAAGCGGCCGTTGACGAAAAAATACTGCGCATCGCGCGAGCTGCGTGAATAGGCCGGCTGCGCCGCCAGACCGTGCAGGCGGAGGCCCGCGTTGCCCACGTCTACGGGCAGCGACGCGGCGACAAATTCTTCTCCGAGAACTGCATGAATACGCTCGTGCGGGCTGGCGGCCTGCAGATGCCATTGCGCGCGGCCGTTGTGGGTCAGCACGAAGCGCACGTCCGGGCGCGACAGCACGAGCCGCTTGAAGGTTTCTTCGCTGTGCGCGTATTCGGTTTGCGGGCTGCGCAGGAATTTGCGCCGTGCCGGCGTATTAAAGTAAAGGTCGGACGCTTCGACGATCGACCCGGCGGCTACGGCAGCAGGCTCGGGTGCGGATATCGCGCCGCCGCTGGCCTCGATCTTCCATGCAAGCGCACTGCCGGCCGCGCGGCTGGCGAGGCTGAAATGAGAGACGGCCGCGATGCTGGCCAGGGCCTCGCCACGGAAACCCAGGCTGGCGACGCTTTCGAGGTCTTCGAGAGACGTGATCTTGCTGGTGGCGTGGCGCGCGAGAGCGAGAGACAGGTCGTCTTTGCCGATTCCGCCGCCGTTGTCGGCCACGCGGATCTGCCTGATGCCTCCGTCCGTGAGTTGCGTCGAGATTTCCGTGGCTCCGGCGTCGAGGCTGTTTTCCAGCAGTTCCTTGAGCGCGGAGGCGGGCCGGTCGACCACTTCGCCGGCGGCGATCTGGCTGATCAGGAGGTCGGGCAACAGGCGAATGGCGTGCATCGAGGCGGCATCGGAGTTCGACCTGATTATAGCCGGGGGCGGCGCTGTTCAGGCCCGGGATTACGCTGTCCCAACGGGGACGCATCCGCACGGCTGAGTTCACGTTGGCGCGCCGCTTCGGGTTTCTTTCAGGGGTGATTTTTATTGTCCCACTCTTCGACTCGCACACGGTACGCACCGTGTTGGGCAAAAGGCAGGGTACGGCGCAAGCATGTCGGGCCACTGCCTTCGAACGAAGCTGGTATCGAACGAGGCGATGAAGGCGCCCTGGACTGTCCCCCAAGGTCCTGGAAGGACATGGTCAAGGCCAATTTAAACCTCTTCAGGCCTAGACGTGCGCCCCGCCAAGCCTAATAATTAGATGTATATCAAGGCTTCTCCGGCGAGAGGCCTTGTTCGTTTCCTTTTCCCCGGTGCCGGGCGCGGCATAACGGGGCGTGTATGCGCTGGGCCGTTGCTGCTATTCCTGATTCCCGGGAACTGAGAAAGAACTAAGGATGGAAAATAGGACGATCTATTCGAAGACCGGCAAGGGCGTTCTGGAGATCAAGAATAAAGCCGGCAAGCTCTCCAAGGACCTTGTCAAGGTCCTGACATTGATCGACGGAAAATCATCCGTCGCCGACCTGATGTCCAAGTCAAGGCTCAGCGATGCCGAGATGAACAAGGCGCTGAACGACTTGTCCACCGGCGGCTACATCAAGGAATTCGCGAATACCTCCACCGGGGTGCGCAGCAGCGGTGAAGGTGCCTACGTGGATGACCTGGACTTCACCTCATCGCTCTCGCCCGGAAAAAACGTTTACCAGAATGCCCAGAGCGAGTGGCGGCAGCGCGAAACCGCGGACCGCGCGAAGGCAGAACAGGATGCGAAGCGCAAGCGCGAGGAGGAGGAGCGGCTGAAGAAGGAGAAGGCGGCCCAGCAAGCTCGCGAAGAAGGCGCGCGCCTGGCAAAGGTCGAGGCGGAGCGCAAGGCCAAGGAAGCCGCGGGACAGAAATTGCGCGAAGAAACCGATCGCAAAGCCAAGGTCGAGGCGGAAGTGATGGCGCAGACGCAGCGCGACCTCTCGAAGATACTGGAGGCCGAACGCAAGGTCTTCGAACTGGCCGAACGCAAGAAACTCGAAGAACAGCAGGTGCGGACCTCGGAAAACGCCGCGCGCCGCGCTCGCGAGGAGATCGAGCGCAAATTCAAGGAGGAAGCAGAACGCAAGAAGCGCGAGGAAGAGGAACGCAAGCGCAAGGAAGAGGAGGACAGCAAGCGTGCGGAAGACGATCGCCGCCGTCGCGAGGACGAAGAACGCAAGCGCAAGGAAGATGAAGTGCGTCAGCGTCGGGAAGCCGAAGAACGCAAGCAGCGCGAAGACGAAGAGCGCAGGCGCAAGGAAGATGAAGAGCGCAAGCGCAAGGAAGAAGCGGAGCGCAAGCGTCGCGAGGAGGAGGAACGCAAGCAGCGCGAGGAAGAAGAGCGTAAACGCAAGGAGGAAGAGGAACGCACGAAGCGTGAGGAGGAAGAGCTTAAGAAACGCGAGGAAGAGGAGCGCAAGCGCAGGGAAGACGAAGAGCGCAAACGCAAAGAGGAAGAAGAGCGCGCGCGCGCGGAAGCGGAGCGCAAGCGCAAGGAAGAGGAAGAACGCAGGCGTCGTGAGGACGAAGAGAAGCGCGCGCGACGGCAAGAGGAAGACCGCAGGCGCCGCGAAGAGGATGAGCGCCGCCAGCGCGAGGACGAAGAAGCAGCCCGCGCCCGCGGAGAAGATCCGGTCGCCGACCGGGAAGCGCAAGATCGCCGCAACCGCGAAGACGAGGAACGTCGCCAGCGCGACGCGCAGGACAGGCAACGACGCGAAGAGGAAGACGAGCGCCGCCGCCGTGAAGATGATGAGCGGCGTGAGCGCGAAGACAAGGACCGCCGTCGTCGCGAGGATGATGAACGGCGCGAGCGCGAAGAAGCCGACCGTCGCCGCGAAGAAGAGTCGCGCAGGAAGCGCGAAGAAGAGGAGCGCGCGAAACAGGCCGCCTCCGCGAAGAGTGATCTGCCGGAGTTCGATCTGTCCGGTTTGAGGGCAATGGAGTCGCAGGTCGCGGCCGAATTCGAAAAGCAGCAGGAGGAATTGCGCAGGCGCGAGGAAGAGGAGGAGCGTCACCGCGAGCAGGAAGAGCAGGCCCGCATGGCCATGGAGCGCGCCGAACGCGAAGAGCAGGCGCGTATGGAGGCCGAACGGCGCGAGGCGGAGGATCAGGAACGGCGCGAGCGCATGGACCGCGAGCGCCAGGATCGGGAGGAAAGGGAGCGCAAACGTCAGGAAGAAAAGGAAGCGCGCATCCGCGAGCAGGATGAAGCCAAGGTCATACGCGAGCAGGAGCGCCAGCGCCAGGAAGCGATGAAGGTCGAGAACGAGCGGCGCGCGCGCGAGGACGAGCTTGCAAGGCGGCGCAAGGAGCAGGAAGGGCGCGATCGCAAGCGCGCGGAAGTCGATGCGCTGAAGAAGCAGAAGGGGATCAAGACGCCGCTGGACCGTTTGAAACCGGTCATCATCGGTGTTGCGGTGCTGATCGTGGTCGTCATCGGCGGCGTGCAGCTGGTGCCGATGAACGCCTATGTTCCGGCAATCGAAAAACTGGCATCCGAACACATCAAGGAACCGGTATCGATCGGTTCAATGCATGTGTCGATCCTGAGCGGATTCACGATCAATCTTCAAAACATCAAACTGGGTACAACCCAGGACGTGAAGATCGACAAGGTCTCGCTGTCGCCGGAGTTCGGATCGGTGTTCGGAGACGTCAAGATCCTCCGCAAGGTGGAAGTGGATTCGGCAACGGTTGCGGAAGAGGTATTGCCGCGGTTGCCCAAATGGCTGGAAGCGGCGGTCGCCGACAAGAACATGCAGATCGACCGCGTCGCGATCAAATCGATCAAGATCGAGTCCCGGACTGCGAACGTCCCGCCTTTCGACGCCGATCTGCAGCTATCGCCGGAAGGCTCGATACAGAAGGCCGCGCTGTCCACTACCGACGGCAAGTTGAACCTGGAGTTCGTACCCCACGACAACCAGATCGATATCGCAATGAGCGCTGCAAAGGGCTGGGTGCCGCCGCTCGGACCCCAGATCGAATTTACCGATCTCACGGTGAAGGCGGTGGCTGCGCACAACCAGATCAGGGTCGAGAAGTTCGAGGCGCTGCTTTATGGCGGTGCCGCCAAAGGCAGCGCCATCATAAACTGGGGCGGACCATGGTCGGTGGAAGGGGAGGTCTCTACCGAGCGCATCAGCCTCCAGGAGCTGATGGCATTGTTTACCCGTGAAGCCAAGTCGACGGGACAACTGGAATCCGGGCTCCGTTACTCACTGACGTCGCAGGGGCTCGCGACGCTGTTCGATTCGCCAAAGATCGATGGAACCTTCGACATCAAGAAAGGCGACCTGGATGGCGTAGACCTGGTGCGTGCGCTGCAGTCGGGTGGACGGGGTGTTACACAGGGTGGAGCAACCCGCTTCGAGGAAATCAGCGGGACGCTGACACTGTCGAATGGCCGCTATCAGTACCGCAATATGAAGCTGTCTTCCGGATTGTTGTCGGCCACCGGGGCATTCGAAGTCTCTAGGAACAAGGACGCCACCGGACGCATTTCGATCGAGTTGAGGTCGCAGGCCGCCCAGATAAGGGGTAATTTCACCGTGGATGGTGATCTCAAGGCCATCGTCCTGAAACCGAATTGAAGTCATCCGGCCGGCCTGTCCAGGTCGGCCGCCGTATCGATGTCGCGCAGAATCCCAGGATCGTTGCAATCGACGATATCCAGGTCGCGGGGGTGGCGTCCGATGACCGAGCGCGCGCCCTCGTCGCCCGCGAGTCTCAGCAATTCGTCCAGATAGCGGCGTCCGAACGCGACCGGGTGGCCGCGCTGGCCACGATAGGCCGGAATCGCGATGCGGCCGGATTGGACGATGCGTTCGACCACCGTATTGATCGTCTGCGGCAGTACAAAAGGCATATCTCCCAGCGCGATGACCCAGCCGTTCGCATCACGGCTCGCGTCGATGCCGCATACGAGGCTGCGGGCCATGCCCAGATGGGCATCGGGGCAAATCCGCACGGCAATGCCCTCTGCCTCCAGCAACTCGCGCAGCGCATCGTCGCCGTTGCGCACGACTGCCACGACTTCCGGCAATGCCGCGCGCAGGTTGCGAAGCGATGCGACGCCTATGGGTGTGCCATCGGCCAACGGATGCAGCAGTTTGCCGCCGCCGAAGCGGCTGCCGCTGCCGGCGGCGAGCAGAATTCCGGTAATCATCAGTAAACGGTGATCAGTGACCGGCAAACAGTCAAAGCGAAGAACGGATCATTGCACGAGAACGAATCTGTTCACGATTCACCGTTCGCCAATCAGTTCTGTGCCAGCTTTGAACGCGCCAATGGCGGATTCGCGGAGAAGTATTTCCTGATGCCTACCAGGATTGCCTGCGCCATCTTGTCCTGATATTTCTCGTCCTTGAGCTTTTTCTCCTCCTCGGGATTGGTGAGGAAAGCGGTTTCGACCAGGATGGACGGAATATCCGGCGCCTTGAGCACCGCGAAGCCGGCTTGTTCGACGTGTGCCTTGTGCAGGTCGTTGACGCCGCCTATCTCTCCAAGTACCGCTTTGGCGAGCTTCAGGCTGTCGTTGATGGTCGCTGTTTGCGACAGGTCGATCAGCACCTGTTTCAACGTCGGGTCGGCTACGTCGATGTTTACGCCGCCGATCAGATCCGCCTCGTTCTCTTTTCTTGCAAGCCAGCCTGCGGCGGCCGAAGTGGCTCCTCTTTCCGACAGCGCGAACACGGATGAGCCGCGCGCGTGTGGTTTGACGTAGGCATCCGCATGGATCGAGACAAACAGATCGGCCTGGACCTTGCGTGCCTTGATTACACGATTGACCAGCGGAATGAAATAGTCGCCGTCGCGGATGAGGATGCCGCGCATGTTCGGCTCGTCGTCCACCAGCGCCTTGAGTTTCCTTGCGATTGCCAGCGTGACATGCTTTTCATGCGTGCCGCTGCGGCCTTTGGCGCCGGGATCCTCGCCGCCGTGGCCCGCATCGATCGCGACGGTGATCAGACGTGCGACATCGGCAGCGGGAACCGCTTTCCTGCCGGCCGGCACCGTTGCGGGAGTAGGTGCGCCGTTGAAGATCGCTGCCGGTTTTTCGGATTTCTCGGGACTTTCGGCGGACGAAGCGCTGGCGGGCGGCGATTCCTTCTTGTCGAGCAATGCCATCACCGGGTCGGCAGGCTCCACCAGCGGATAGACGTCGAGCACCAGACGGTAACCGTATTCGCCGACCGGCTTGAGCACGAACACCTGCGGCTTGACCTGTGCTTTCAGATCCAGCACCAGGCGCACGACGCCCGGCTTGAAGCGACCGATGCGTACTCCGCTCACATACGGATCAGCAGGTGAAATCTTGGCGGGAAGCTGCTCGAGTGTGGCGTTGAATTCCACATCATCGAGATCGAGGACGAGTCGTGCGGGTGTCCCCACCGTGAAGACGTTGTAGACGATCGGTGCATCGGATTCGAGCGTAAGGCGCGTGTATTCCTGCGCGGGCCACACCCGTACCGACGCGATCTGGGTTGCCGCGAATCCCGGTGCCTGCAACATCACCAGCAAACTCGCCGTGAACACGGCGTACCGCGACAGCTTCCCATACCCGTCGGAACTTCGCGGGTGGTCAAACCGAAAAATCAATCTGGCAAGCGTTCCAAACAACGTTTTCCGTGCTCCGTTTCCGCGGCGATCCGTATTCGCCGGCCGTCGCCTTCTACGCTCAACGATATTTTCAGGTCCGGCACGGGCAGCAGATCGCGCACTCGCTCCGGCCATTCCACCAGACAGAGGTTGCGAGGCTCGAAGTGGTCCCGAAAGCCTGCATCCAGCCATTCTTGCGGATCGTTGAACCGATAAAAATCAAAGTGATATAAGTCTAACTTGGAAAGATTATAAAGTTCAACCAGTGTATAGGTTGGACTTTTTACCTTTCCCTGATAACCGAGGCCGTGCAGGATGCCTCGCGCCAGGGTGGTTTTGCCACTACCTAGGTTGCCCGAAAGCGCCACGTACAATCCGGGCACGAGCACATGCGCCAGTCGGCTGCCCAGCGCCAACGTGGCCGCTTCGTCCGGCAAGAATACCGAGCGCTCGTCAACGGCGGCGTCGCTCATGTGACTGACCTTCTTTTTCGCGGCGTGCTCGCGGCGTGCTCGCGGCGTGCGCCGTTTGCAAGGCGGTATCGACAAAGACTCGCAGCGCCGGCAGATCGTCGCCGCGCCGCCAAGCGAGATGAACCTCCGTGAGCGGACTGCCGTCTTTCAAGAATTTGTAGGTCACCCCGGTGCGCTGCAGATTGGTGAGCGACGCCGGTATCAGCGCCACCCCGAGTTCGGCGGACACCAGGCTGACGATGGTCTGCATCTGGATCGCCTCCTGTTCCACCCGCGGGCTGAAACCCGCCGCCTTGCAGCAACTGACGACATCGTCGTACAGGCCGGGGGCATACGGTCGCGGAAACAGGATGAACGGCGCGTCCTTCAGTTTTTCGAGCGCGAGCTTGCCGGGTTTGCGCGCCAGCGGATGTTTTTCGGGCAGCGCCGCAATCAGCGGTTCGCGCAGGATAGAGACCGACTCGAGCGACGGATCGTTGATCGGGGGCAGCACGAAACCAACGTCGATCCGGCCGGCGAGCAAGTCGCGGATCTGCGCATCGGTGGTCGATTCCCGCAAGGTAAGATTGACCAGCGGGAAGCGGCTGCGGAACTCGCGCAACACGACCGGAAGCACGTTGTAGTCCGCCACGCTGATGAATCCGATCGCAAGCTCGCCGATCTCGCCGCGACCCGCCTGCTTGGTCGTCAGCACCGCCTGCTCGACCCGTGCCAGAATATGCCGCGCCTCCCCGAGAAGCGCATCGCCGGCCTGGGTCAGCGAAACATGGCGCTGGGTGCGATTGAGCAGCGTCAAGCCGAGTTCGTTCTCCAGCGCGCGGATCTGCATCGACAGCGGCGGCTGCGAAATGTGCAGTTTCTCCGCGGCGCGGCCGAAATGCAGTTCCTCGGCGACGGCGACAAAGTAACGCAGGTGGCGTAGTTCCATCTGATTCATAAAAAGTATCAAAACCACGTAAATAATATATTAGACGCCGCATCTCGGCGCGGCCAGACTCCGCTCCCTGAGACAGTCTTCCCCCATGCGGGACGCGGCAGCTACAACTCAAGTGAGGAGAAATCATGGCAGACAACTGGCGCAGCAAACTGATCACCGCGGGCGTTACCCGCTCGCCGAACCGCTCGATGTTGCGCGCCGTCGGATTCAAGGACGGTGACTTCGACAAGCCGATCGTCGGCGTGGCCAACGGCCATTCCAACATGAATCCCTGCAATGCCGGCATCCAGCCGCTGGTCGACCGCGCCATGGACGCATTGCGCGAAGCCGGTGCCATGCCTCAGGTGTTCGGCACGCCCACCGTAACCGACGGCATCGGCATGGGCACCGACGGCATGAAATATTCGCTGGTCTCGCGTGAAGTGATCGCCGACGCCATCGAAACCTCGGTCAACGGCCAGATGATGGACGGCGCGCTGGTCGTCGGCGGCTGCGACAAGAACATGCCGGCTGGAATGATGGCGATCGCGCGGATCAACGTGCCAGCGATCTACGTCTACGCCGGCACCATCAAGCCGGGCAAGTGGAAGGGTCAGGACCTGACGATCGCCAGCGCGTTCGAAGCAGTGGGTGCATTCAGCGCCGGCAAGATCAGCAAGGAAGATTACGAGGGTATCGAGAAGAACGCCTGTCCGACCGTTGGCGCCTGTGGCGGCATGTACACCGCGAATACGATGTCCACGTCCTTCGAGGCGCTGGGCATGAGCCTGATGAGTTCCTCGACCATGGCTTCGCCGGATGCGGAGAAGGCCGATTCCGCCGCGGCATCGGCCAAGGCGCTGGTCAATGCGATCAGGAAAAACATTCGTCCTCGCGACATCATCACCCGCAAGTCGATCGAAAACGTGGTCAGCCTGGTGATGGCCACCGGCGGGTCGACGAATGCGGTCCTGCACTATCTGGCGATCGCCTCGGCGGCGGAAGTCGAGTGGACCATCGACGACTTCGAGCGCGTCCGCCGCAAGGTGCCGGTGCTGTGCGACCTCAAGCCGTCCGGCAAGTATGTCGCCACTGATTTCCACAAGGCCGGAGGCGCGCCACAGGTACTGAAGATGCTGCTGGTCAATGGTGTGCTGCACGGCGATTGCATGACCATCACCGGCCGCACCATCGCCGAGGAACTGGAGCACATTCCCACCGAGCCTCGGCGCGATCAGGACGTGATCCGTCCGTGGAGCAACCCCATGTACGCGCAGGGCCACCTTGCCATCCTCCGGGGCAACCTGGCAACCGAGGGCTGCGTCGCCAAGATCACGGGACTTAAGAATCCGTCGATCACCGGACCGGCGCGGGTGTTCGATTCCGAGCCGGAGGTCATGGCGGCGATCATGGAACGCAAGATCAAGGCCGGCGACGTGGTGGTGATCCGCTACGAGGGGCCGAAGGGCGGACCCGGCATGCAGGAAATGCTGGCGCCGACTTCTGCGCTCACCGGTCAGGGTCTGGGCGATTCGATCGGACTGATCACCGACGGACGTTTCTCGGGTGCGACCTGGGGGATGGTGGTCGGCCATGTTGCGCCGGAAGCCTTTGTGGGCGGCACCATCGCGCTGGTAAAAGAAGGCGACTCGATCACCATCGACGCGCACAAACAACTGATCCAGCTCAACGTTTCCGATGATGAACTGGCCAAGCGCCGTGCGGCGTGGAAGCAACCCAGGCCGCGTTTCACCCGTGGCCTGCTGGCGAAGTACACGCACCTAGTGTCCACTGCGTCGATCGGCGCAGTCACGGACCTGCATTTATTCGACGAGCCGAAAAAATAACCGGTCAGCTTTGCCGGCCGGATGGCGGCGAACCGCCTGAAATTACTTCATCGGGCCGGAGCCCTTGCCCCAGCTTTGGTAGCGGATGCGGGAGAATTCGATGTATTCCGCCAGGAATTTCTGCTGCAAGGCATCCGGGACCTCGTCGCTCGCGCCATCCTTGTGCAACTGCGCGAGGTCGGAGCCGCTCAAACCGGCGACGTAGTGCGTACTGACCTTGGTGAGTCCCCCGGTGCCGATGATGTCGTACAGGCGTGACGCGCGGATGCGCGCGGCAATATCTGCCCCCGGTGTACCGTCCTTCACCATCTGTTCGATCTCGCCGATGGTCAGGCCGGGTGCGTTGATGTTGCCGGGGATCGCGGTCACCCAATCGGGCAGGCCCTGCGGTTTCCCGTAAGTCGAGTAGCGCGCGACGTATTGCGCATCGGCCATGCCGTTGCCGCCACCGGCGAGGTTGGCCAGGTCCACCGGTTGCGGATAGCAGGAGACGCAGCCACCCAGGGATTCTCCCAAGACCCAATAGCGGGTGAGCAGATCCACGTCGTTGAGGAATGCTTGCTGCAGATAGTCGAGCACCTTCGGCGGCACGCCCGCTTCGGCGAGTTTGCCGAAATCGGATCCGCGTAGCGCGTAGGTAGTTTTGGAACTGCCGATGCGGTTGATGACCTGCTCCGGCTGGCCGTTCTTGCTCAGGTTTACGACTTCCGAAATCGGCGTTGCCTGGCGCGGCGTTATGACCGAGCAGGCGCCGAGCAGCAAGGCGAATATGGCCACGGACAAAAGGGTACGGAATTGGGTGATGAACATGATCGGCTCCCGGGTGGCTGGGCGCGTCTTGCAGACGTCACCCCATCGGCCTTTAACGATCAACGCGGAACGACGATGACAGGCCGATGGTAGCAGTAGAAGCAATCGTGCCACCAATATGTGCTTTCATATTGCATGCGCGCGTTCCAGCGAATGCTTTCGGCGTAGGCGTTCTGCATGTAGTCGAGCACCGCTTCGGGTACGCCCTGTTCGTGCAGCTTGACGATCTGCGAGGCGGTCAGGGGATAGACCGCGCGGGTCTCCTGCAGTTCGCGAACGATCTCCTCGGCTGGCTTGCCGGCTTTCGCCATTTCCACGATCTGCTCGACAGACGGCGGAGGCCGGCGCTGCATGCCAGCGCAACCGCTCAACAGGACCAGACCGAGGAAAATGGCGGCGAGATGGGGAAAATAGGCGCGCATGGGGTGATGGGCCGGATTGTCTTCGGTGTGAGACCACCAGAAGTCAGCCCGGGTTCAACAAATGCACTAGGGTTCAACAAGTGCGCCATGGTTCAACAAAAACGCCATGGTTCAACAAGAACGCCATGGTTCAACAAGAACGTCATGGTTCAACGCAGGCGAGGGACGGTCAGGCTGAAATATCAGGCACCAGTTGCCGCTCGAGTATGGAAATCTGGTCTTTCAGCAGCAGCTTGCGTTTCTTCAGGCGCTGCATCTGCAGTTCGTCGAGCTTCTGGCCGTGCGACAGGCGCTCGATCACATCGTCGAGGTCGCGGTGCTCGATCTTCATGACCTCGAGCCTGCTGCGGACCAGCTGGATCTCCTCCTCCGTCAGTTCCATTGGGGCCTCCAGCCCGGTTGATCGATCATGTTTCAACTATAGGCCAAGACGGGCCTGCCGGTAGGCCGCCGGCAGGGCGCCACGCTGAAGCCGGCCGTCATCCGCCAGCACGATATTGAATTCTCCGGCCAGTTCGCCAGCGGTTGCGGATGAGGGCGCCAGCGCGACGATCAGGCGCGCGCGCGCCCTGCGATCGCGAACGCCGGACAGGAGGAAGTCGCGTTCATTTTCCGGCGCGCCCGCGACGTACATCTGCGTGGTGAAAGTACCGAAGTCTTTGCGCGTCAGGGCGAAATGAATATGGGGCGCACGGCCGGGGTAGGCGACCGGCTTGACGGTGCGAAAACGATAGGCGCCATCTGCACCGGTAACCGCTGTTCCATAACCCTGGAAATTCGGGTCGATCGGTTTGTCGCTGTTGTCGCCGGCATGGTGATAGCGCCCGTAACCGTTAACCTGCCAGATCTCGACGCGTACGCCGGCCTGCGGGCGGCCCTTCTCATCGAGCACTTGCCCGGTGATGTTGGTGATCATTCCATAGGCAATGCCCGAGCGGCCGCTTACCGAAACCAGATCATTGTCCTGGTCGAGCGGAAACGTGAGCGGATAGAACGGTCCGCGCATCTGTGCCGGCGTCGGCACCAGATCCGTCGCCCACGCGGGTAGCGCCGCACTCGCGGCCAGAGCACCCGCGGTCTCGAGAAACTCCCTGCGCCGTACATCCATCATCGTGATCGGCTCCTGCTGTTGAAAACCCGCAAAGCAAACCGGAAATCTCAACACGAAGGCACGAAGAACACGAAGAAAGGCAGAGCAAGAAAACACTTGTCTACGCAAAGGCGCAAAGACGAGGAAAATCTGTACATGCTTATTCTTCGTTCTCTTTCGTGTTCCCTTGTGTACCCCTCAAGGGGGTATAAAAAAAGAATTCTTCGTGCCTTTTGTCCACGCTGATCATGCGACCGACCGAAGTCGCCGGGCTGACGCGCCGCGACTACACCGGACATTCGAGCCGCTTCAGCTCGGCGGCGTCCCTCACCGCTCCGTCGATCACGGCGCCCGCGAGTCCCCTCACCTTGGTGGCGGTGCCCATCAGATTGCCCATTGCCGCAATCTCGAGCCCGTCCTGCATCACGTAAACCAATATGGAATGGAAAAATGGTACACCGATTCTCCGCAGTGGCCGCGGAATTTGAGGCAGCGGCGGTGAGCGTATAGGATGCAGCCCGGGAGGAATCGCAATGAACGATAACGACGTGCCGCACGGAATCTACCCGATGCTGTATGCTTTTTTCAACGCACAGGGCGGCCTGGACAGGCAGGCCACTCGACGGCAGGTACAGGCCTTCATCGACAACGGCGCGCACGGCATGGCCGTGCTGGGGCTCGGCACCGAGGTCAACAAGCTGTCGGACATCGAACGACATCAACTTGTGGACTGGGTGGCCGAGGAACTCGACGGCAGGTTGCCGCTGGCGATCACGGTCAATGCGCCTACGGTCGATGCGCAGGTCGAGTTCGCGAAGTTCGCGCATTCGCGTGGCGCGTCCTGGGTGATCCTGCAGCCGCCGCCGGATCGAGGCGTGCCCGAGGAATTCTTCATTCGCTTCTTCGGTGCGGTGGCCGATCGCGTCGAATTGCCGGTCGCCGTCCAGAACGCGCCGGACTACCTCGGCGTGGGGTTGACGCCGGCAGGCGTAAAAACACTGGCGAGAAATCATCCGAACTTTCGCATACTCAAAGGGGAAGGGCCGGCGCTGTCGATCCGGCAATTCATCGACGAGGCCGGAGAGAGCCTCATGGTATTCAATGGCCGCGGCGGACTCGAACTCATCGACAACCTGCGTGCCGGGTGTTCAGGCATGATTCCGGCCTCCGATACATTCGACCGCCAGGCGCGCATATTCGATCTTCTGCGCGAAGGTGCGGAGACCCATGCCGAGGCGCTCTATCGCGAGGTGCTGCCCGCGATCGTCTTCGTCATGCAATCACTGGATACGTTGCACACTTACGGCAAGCGGATTGCCGCGATGCGCCTCGGGCTCGGAGAAGTATTCGATCGCGCGCCGGCGCTGCGGCCGAACGCCTTCGGAATGCGCTGTGCCCAACGTTACGCCGCCGCACTGGGACCACTTGAATGACCGATAAATTTATTTTGGGAATTATTGCCGCCGCCATGCTGGCATTGCAGACTGCCGTGGCAGGCGCGCAATCCCCGGAAGAATGGTTCCGCAGCGGACGCGCCGCAGTGGAAAAAGCCAAGCAGGAAAAACCCGTCATGGGTCACGCCAGGAACGTGATCCTGTTCCTCGGCGATGGCATGGGCATCTCCACTGTCACCGCGGCGCGCATCTTCGAGGGTCAGCAGCGCGGCATGTCCGGAGAGGAGAACCAGCTTTCATTTGAGAAGTTGCCTTACGTCGCTTTGTCCAAAACCTACAGCGCGAACCAGCAGACCTCGGACTCCGCGCCGACCATGAGCGCGATCGTGACCGGCATGAAAACCAACGACGGTCTGATATCGGTGAACGAAAGGGTCGCGCGTGGCGATTTCCGCGCGGTGGCCGTCAACTCGGCCAAGACCATCCTCGAGCGCGCGGAAGA
The DNA here is from genome assembly GCA_016194905.1 of Betaproteobacteria bacterium. Lineage (NCBI taxonomy): Bacteria > Pseudomonadati > Pseudomonadota > Betaproteobacteria > Betaproteobacteria bacterium. Next base: position 181,212 of record JACQAP010000005.1, on the reverse strand, counting down.
TCGCGGTATGGCCACCGGCGTGGTCACGACCACCCGCATCACCCATGCGACGCCGGCTGCATGTTACGCGCACTCGCCCGACCGCGACTGGGAAAGCGACGCCGACCAGCCGGATGCGGCCAACGAGTCCGGCTTTCCCGACATCGCCCGGCAACTGGTCGAATTTTCGCACGGCGATGGACTGGAGGTGGCACTGGGCGGGGGGCGTGTGAAGTTCCTGCCGCGCACGGTGCATGATCCCGAGTATCCGGACAAAACGGGAGAGCGCCACGATGGCCGCGATCTGACCAAGGAATGGCAGACACGCTACCCGAAATCGGCTTACGTCTGGAACAAGGCGCAGCTCGATACGGTGGACACCAAACAGGTCAGGCATCTGCTCGGCCTGTTCCAGCCTTCGCACATGCAATACGAGCACGATCGCGCCAAGGATGGTGCCGGCGAACCCTCGCTCACTGAAATGACGGGCAAGGCGCTGGATATTCTTTCGCAGCACCAGAAAGGGTATTTCCTGATGGTGGAAGGTGGCCGCATCGATCACGCGCATCATGCGGGCAACGCGTTTCGCGCACTCACCGATACCGTCGAGTTCGCGCGTGCGGTGAAGCTCGCGATGGAGCGCACGGATCCGCGTGACACTTTGATCATCGTCACCGCGGACCACAGCCACACGTTTACCATCGCCGGTTATCCCAGGCGCGGCAACCCGATTCTAGGCAAGGTGATCGAGCCCGGCCATCCCACCAAGGAATATGCGCAGGATGCGCTCGGCCAGCCGTATACCACGCTGGGTTACGTCAACGGCCCCGGCTATACCGGTCAGTCGATAACGCAGCCGGAGGGGTCGAAAAAATTTCCTCACCACGGCCCCGGATATCACGGCATAACGAATGGCAGGCCGGATCTGACCGGCGTGGACACGACGGCGCCGGACTACATGCAGGAATCGACGATGCCGATGGAAAGCGAGACGCATGGCGGCGAGGATGTTGCGATCTACGCACGCGGCCCGCAGGCTCATCTGATTCGCGGCGTCCTCGAGCAGCACGTCATCTTCCACGTCATGGCGGAAGCGCTGGGGATGAGCGACTAACCCCCTCTCCCCCAACCCTCTCCCGCCAGGGGAGAGGGAGTTTTGATGCAATAATAAAGACGACCATTGGTCGCCTTTTATTTTAGGGCTTGAACTAGGGCTCCCTCTCCCCTGGCGGGAGAGGGCCGGGGAGAGGGGGGTTATTTTGTCGTGGTCTTGCGGATTTCCTTCTCGTCCGTCCATTCCAGCAAGCCGTTCTGCACGTTCCAGAGTTGCAGGTTGAACTTGTAGTACACGTCCTTCACGCCCTTGGCTTCCTTGACGATCGAAGTGATGTTGCCCTCGAGACGAAACGCCGCGCCGACCATCCTGCCGATTTCGGCTGATTTCTTGGCATCGTAGTAGTCGCTTTGCTGGCGCTTCAGCTCCTCGATCTGCTGCTCCATCGCCGCCGCATCGACCGCGAAACGCACCCGGCCGCTCTTCTGCAATTCGACCCGGATCGAGTCGGTGATCGCGCGCGTATCGATGTACTCGCTGGTCTTGTTCTTGACCTCCTGCACCGTCATGATCGGCAGATTCCCGCCCGCCACCACCGGTGTGTTGAGCATCGAGCGCGTCATGGATTCGGCGATCATCTGCAGGTCCGTGGAACCGAACTGGTTGGTCACGGTTTCGACGCCGCGCGCGTCGCCGTAACGGGTTTTCTCGGCGCAGCCGGAAAGGCCGGCGGCCGCGCACAGTGCGAATGCGGCGATGAGCCGGGCAGAGGGGAATTGCATCATGAGGTCACTCCTTCGAAATGATCGGTTGCGTTGTTATTTGTCCTGATCCATGACCACGACCCTGAAGTCCGTCGCTTCCTGCGAGGGCGACATGGTGGTCACCGTGTAAAGCGTATTGCCGTAGATCAGCACCGGCTTCCACGATTCGTCGTCCCAGGCGCGCATGCCTTCCTTGTCGAGCCAGCGGAAGCGATAGGCGATGCGGCGTACTTCCTTGCTCTCGTTCTTCAGATCCACGTCGATGCGCAGCAGGCTGGCGCGTTCCGAGCAGCGCAGGTCCGCGACCTCGATCTTGGGCAGGGAGCCGGCGATTTCGAGTTTCGCCTTGATCAGATCCTCCTTGGATTCGATCTTCTTGTTATCGCCGGTCGGGCAGCCGTAGGCAAAACCGGGGCGCTCGAACTTGCTGCCGCCGCACCCGGCTGCGGCGATCGATGCGATCAGGATGGTGGCAAGTACGCGCAGGTTCATGTTTTGCTCCTGGAGTAAGGTAACGTGATGGTCAAAACGTTCCCGCCGTCATAGTCGTTGACCGGGTGAGAATACGCTGGCGTTCCAGGGCTTCGGGGCCCGGTTTTCCGGCCGGCAATGCCGCGGGGAGGATCGCGAAAGTGGCTCCGCCCAGAAATCGCAATCCAATCACGGCGTAACGGCCCGATACGCCGAAGCGTATGTTTTGGCCGCCAGGACCGGCCCCGAAGGCGAGGGTGTGCTCGCCGGACCGAATGCGCGCCCGCGCGATCGCAATTTGCCCCGGCAACGAGCGCCACCCGCGTTCGTCCGCCGATTCGGTGACGATCGACCCGATTGCCAGCGCAAACGCCGCGAGCCCGGTCTGGTCATTCTTGCCCGCCTGATACTGCGCTATCGCCTTGGAACTCGAACGAATGATACCTCTGAGCATGATGCCCGGCATTTCTTCCTGCAAGGCCTTGCGCGCCATCAGGTCGAGGCTGGTGATGACGGTGGTGCTGATCGGAGCCTCGCCCTGTATCTGCAACTGCGCGGGCATGAAGGAAGGCTGGGTCGGTGCCATGACAGGGAACGACACCGGCACGATCAGCAACCGGCCTCGGTAGGGAAAAGGCAGGCTGAATTGTCGCGACCGCCGCGCCGGCGCCGTTCCCGACTCGATGACGAACAGCACATCGGTGTAGCCGTCGTCCCTCGCTGCGACGCGTGTATCCAATCCCGCCAGAGCGTCTTCCAATGGCGGGTGGTTCGGTTGCAATTCGATTGCTTGCCGGTAACCGGCGGCGGCAAGGCTGGGTTCACCGAGCGCTTCATAGACGAAGCCGGCAAGGTAGTGGCTGAACGCGCTCTCATAGCTGTTCTTGAGTGCGTTGATTTCCGGGCTGTCGATGGTCTGCACCGGATAGCCGTTCAATTCCTTGAAACTGGTCTTCATGCCGCGCGTCTTCGCTTCTTCCTCGGTCTTCTGCAGTTCCTTTTTCCTCAATTCTGCAATGACCGCCTCGCGCTCGTGCGTCCTCTTGATGTCCACGCGGGCGGTTTCGAAATCGCCGCGTGCGAGATGATCCAGCGCGAGGCGGGTCGTGAGCATGACCTTCTCGTAATCGTGGCCTTCGTAAGGGATTGTCTTGTCGTTGAGCACCACGCTGGTGACGCTGCCGAGCAGTTTCTCCGGATTGGCGAGCGCCGTTTTTTCCCACGCCTGCACATGCGCATCCGCGGCCACCCACGCTTTCTCGCTTTCGTCGTATCGATGATTGAGGCGCTGCAGCTCACCGAGTTCCAGGTAGTAGAGCAGGTCCTTGGAACCGAGCTTGTTGTTGCCTTCGAGCCGCTTGATTGCGCCGTCGACGTTACCTGCCGCCGCCAGATTGATGGTACTGGTCAGTTCGGAATCGTAGCTGCGAAACGTGGCGCAGCCCGATAGCATGGTCAGCAGCAGGGCGGTTGCCGCAGTACGGGCGCGGAAAAAAGAAGGGGGGAAGGCTTTCAAGGCGGAGTCCTGCTGGCAACAACGCCGCAGCCGTGCGTCAGTTGACGGTGCGGCCGACGTCTTCTTCGGAAGGAGCGTGCGTGAACGCCGGCACCGCGAGCGCGAGATTCCACTCGGCCTTGACTGCCGTGTCCTGCACAAGTTTCATCAGGCCGTGCAGCAGCGTGTCGCTTAACGCCAGATCCACGCCATTTCCCTGTGATGGCTGGAGCGACAACACGGTCTGGCCCCTCTCGTTGCGGCGTGCACGCACTTTGCTCACCAGCATCGGCGCGTTGCCCAGCGGGTGCTCGCGCTCCGGTTCCTGAGTGGCCTTTGAGAATTTCACCTCCTGCAGCGCCTTTTCGTGCTGCAATCCCAGCAGCGCCTTGCGCGCCTCGGGATTAGGCTGCATCTGGATGTCCGGCTTGGCCTGCGCCGTTTGCAGCAGTACCGGCCAGATGCGCTTGACCAGGCGCCGTGTCAGCCAGAACTGGATTTCGGCTTTCTTGTCGAAAAACACCCGCACCATCAGGCGGTCCTCTTCGGCGTGGAACTCCACGGTGATGCGTTCGAGATTCATGAGGGACAATTTTACGCGCAAGCCGTCCGGCAGCAGAATCCCCGGAGCCGAGTCAGTCGGCGCGATAACGGCGGATGACTTCGGGATCGGGGTCGAATCCCAATCCGGGCGCCTGTGGTACGGCAATCGATCCGTTTTGAGGAATCGCCTGGTTGCCATAGAGCCGTGCCTCCAGGTCGAAGTACCGCCATTCCACCATTGATCCGCGGCCCAGCGCGGCATTGACGTGAACCCCCGCCAGGAAGGCCGGGCCGTCATAAAAGCTGTGCGGCATTACCGTCACGTTGTACGCAGCGGCGAGCGTGAATACCTTGCGCAGTTCGGAAACACCGCCCATCTTGGCCGGGCTGGGCTGGACGAAATCCACCGCGCCGGCATCGAACAAGTGCTTGAATTGTGCAACCGTGGTGGCGTTTTCTCCGGCCGCAACGGGGATGCCGCCGTGCGCGCGAACATGCGCCAGCGCCGTGTGGTCTTCCGGGGGCCATACCGGCTCCTCGAGCCAGCGCAGGTTCAGCGGCCGCAGCTTTTGCGTCATGTCCAGCGCTTCGCGCAGCGTCCACGGACAGTTCACGTCGAGCATGATGTCCACGTTGTCGCCGGCGACCTCGCGCGCCGCGCGCGCCGGCGCGACTTCGATTTCATGCAGCTTGATATGGCGGTAGCCCTGGCTCAATGCGCGCTCGACATTGGCCGCTACCCGTTTCGGTTCGGTGTAGCGGATCATGCTCGCGTAGCAGGTCAGTTGCGGTTTGCCGCCGCCCAGCAACTGGTGCACGGGCTGATGCGCAACCTTGCCGGCGATGTCCCACAGTGCGATGTCGAGGCCGGACAGGCCGAAGATAATCGGGCCGCTGCGCCCGAAGATATGCAGCTTCTGCTGGATTTCCTGCGTCAGGCTTTCGATGGCCAGTGGATCGCGGCCTATGCACATCGGCGCCAGGATCTGGTCGATCGCGACCTTGGTGGCAGGAATGACGTTGTAGCCGAAGGCTTCGCCCCAGCCGGTGACGCCGGCGTCGGTGCCGACCTTGACCAGCAGTACGTCCGCGGTCTGCCAGGCTTTCCCGCCCCAGGCCTCAGTGTCCGACGGGCCGCCGCTGGTGTAGGGAATATGCAGCACCATCGTTTCGATTTTATCGATTTTCATTGTTGTTCTCCGGCAAGCTCGGCGGGAAGAGAGGCGAATGATAGGCGACGAGCAGCGCGCGTGCACGCGAGAAGACTGCCGGCGGGACAAAGCAAAGAAATAAAGGGCGTTGCGACCGCAACGTCCTTCGCAGACTCCGGGAAAGACCCGGAGATCAATCGTCTTCGCGAGTACCGCCGAGCGCGGCCTGGCCGAGCTTGAAAAACACATCGGAATTGTCCATGACGCCGGTGAACATCCGGGCGCCCGGCCCGAAAGCCGACAGTGGAATGTCCGATCCGGTATGTACGGCGGTGGTGCCTTCGACCTGTCCGGTGACCAGGAAGCCGCCCGCAATGTCGCGCTTCAACGGGTCCAAAGGATAAGTGTTGAGCGGCGCCGCGCCGTTGAATGGCTGCTGGCTGTCGCGTATCGGTTGCGCGTTGGTCAGCCAGTCTTCGTAACGGTCGGCGTTCGCGCCGTAGCCGATTAGCATCTTGCGGTCGATGTCGGTCGCGACCGGATAGCCGTCAGCGGCAATGGTGTACTTCGGAAATCCCGCGGTATCGTAGTTGCCCACGACACCGTTGCGCTCGTTGCCGAGTACCTCCAGCGCCTTCTTCGTCATCTCGTCGAGCATTGGCTGATCGGGGAAGCCATAGTCGTCGACGACAGTCGAGGTGCCGCGACGCTTGCCGATCTTGTCGAGCGAAACGTTGACGCCGTCATGACCATGCCGGTGACCGGGAAGGTATCCATCGCCAGCGGTGCTTTCGCCTTCCCCTGGACTACGCCGTTGGCCACGATGCGCGCGGCGGTTCGGTGCGAAGCACCCATGCCATCGCCGAGCATGATGATGTTCCTGACCTTCTTGCCGCCGAATTTGATCGGCAGGGACCTCAAAGTTGCCTTCGCGGGAAACCGATTGCCCGTCGCTCTGCGTGGCGGTAACGCGCAGGGTATGCAGTCCGGGACGATCTTCATCGTGTGCGCACAAAGAGGCTACGGTCGCGCCGGCGGGTGCCGCGGCGACCAGGCCATCGGTCTTCAGCGTGACGCTGCCGCACACAACGCGGCCATCCATCGAGAACTGCACCGACTTGATGGTTGCGCCGCTACCTGGTCGACCGTCCCTCCGGGCGAAGCGGGGAAGGGCGGCGTGTTCGATGTAAAAAGCGGCGCACCGGGCGTGGCATTGGACGGGAGCAAATATGGGGACTGGTAACCGGCAATCGGCAAATCAATGATGAAGAGCGATGGGGCAGTGGAGAGGAGTTTCCCCTATCCAGCCTCGAGTTGCGGTTTCACTTACATCGGGCTGCTCATCCTGGTCGCGCTCATGAGCATCGTGCTTGCGGCAACAGGCCTGGTCTGGCACACGGAAACGCAGAGGGAAAAGGAGCGCGAACTGTTGTTCGCCGGAGAACAGTTCCGCCGGGCGATAGGGGCGTACTACGATCGTTCGCCGGGAGAGAAAAAGTGGCCCGGCAAGCTCGAGGACTTGTTGCACGACCGCCGCTTTCCGACTACGCAGCGCTATCTGCGCCGGCTTTATGTCGATCCGATGACCGGCAGTGCGGATTGGGGATTGGTGAAAGGACCAGAAAGTGAAATCGTCGGGGTCTATAAGTCGCTCGGACCAAACCCCGTTCAGGCAGGCAAACCTCGGTCCCCGCCACGAAAACTTTTCCGGGGCGCAGCACTACAGTGACTGGAAATTCCTGTTTGTGCCCGATTTGCCTGAGGATCGGACTGCGGGACTTTGTCCGCGACCGCGAAAGGACTAGGAGGTCGTTCGGTATTTCTTGTAGTAAGTCATGACCCGGGGAACGTAGGTCATGGTTTCCTGAAAGGGCGGAATGCGGTTGCCGGCCCTGACCACTGCATTCTCGCCGGCGTTGTAAGCGGCGACGGCAAGCTGCAAATCGTTGTTGAACATCCGGATCAGATCGCGCAGGTAGCGTGCGCCGCCGCTTATGTTCTGCACGGGATCCAGCCGGTTCTTCACGCCATAGCGTTTTGCCGTCTCGGGCATCAGTTGCATGAGGCCGGCAGCGCCTTTGCGTGAACGTGCAAACGGGTTATAGCCGGATTCTGCCGAGATCACCGCATGGATCAGGGCGGGTTCCAGGCGCGTGGCCTTCGCCGCGTCCTGGATGGGCTTGGCATAGCGCGCCCGCTCCTTTTCATCGTAGTGGCGGATTTCGCTGGCGAGCGTGTCGGCAACCGGGTCCGGCGTTCTCTTTTCCTTCAGATAAACCTTGAATCGGCTGTCCTGCGGCACGTTGGTGAAGTGCACCGTCCCGTCGGTGTCGACGTAACGGTAGATGTCGGCGTGCGCAATTCCGGCAGAAATCGCCGAAACCAGTAAGACGAGACGCTGGATTTTCATTTGAATCCTGAGTTTAGCAACTTCCAGGCCATTGCTCTTGTCTTGCCGCAGGCTACATGACCGGCCGGCGCGGCCACGACAGTTCCGGCTGAATTAACGGATCGGGCTCCGAAAGGTTTAGACCGGCGCGGTTCGGCGAGGCGGAATCAGCACGGTCGCCAGCGCCGCGATCACCAGTACCAGCGCGGCATACTCCTGCCATCGCGGCGACTCTCCGAGCAGCCATATGCCGCTGAATACGCCCACGATCGGAATCATCAGCGTGCTCAGCGAGGATACGCTGGGCGGTGCGGTAGTCGCGATCTTGAACCATGCCCAATAGCAGAAAATGAACACGAAAAACATGTTGTAGACGAGTCCGATGACGGCAGGAGTTCCGATCGGCCTCCAGCGGCCCCAGTCGATGATCAGTGCGCCGATCATGATCGGCAATCCGCCAATCAGCAGTTGCCAGGCGGTGAGTGCCGTGGTTCCCAGGCCCATTGGGTGGCGTTTCATCAATACCGTACCGAGCGCCCAGCCGAATGCCGCGCCTACAACCAGGATCGCTCCCAGCGGCGACGCTCGCATCACGGTGAATTCTCCGCCGATGAGGAGCGCCATTCCCGCCATCCCGAGCACAAGACCGAGCAGACGCCGGCGCGTGAGCTTTTCATGGAGAATGAATAAGGAGAGCAGCACAGCCCAGACCGGCATGCTGTACGCGAGGATCGCGCTACGCCCTGCGGGCAGCATGGTAAGTCCGTAACCGATGAACACGTTCCACAGCGTCACGTTACAGGCCGAGGTAACGATGAGCCGCGTCCATTGGCCCCGCGGCACGCGCAAGGACTGACCGCCCAGCCGCGCAATCAGGAAAAGGCCGGCCGCGCCGGAGCCGACGCAGAGGCCGCGGAATGTCCACACCGGCAACTCGGCCAGCGTCAGTTTCATCATCGGCCAGTTGACGCCCCAGCCGAACGTGAGCAATACGAGCAGCACCCACATCGAGCGGGGCAGGGTTTGATGATGTTGCGAGGGCATGGAGGATTCCCGAAAGAGGCCGAAGTGTACAGAGAAAACAGGACTGAGGACTGAGTGAAGAACTTCCCACCGGAGATTCCTCCGAGTCCGGAGCACTGAGTCCCGAGTCCTTTTTTGTTACTATCCCTCAATGACTATCAATCCCGTCGTGCGCTTCCTCGTATTCTGGGGCGTCAACACGCTTTCGCTGTGGGTGGCCGACGAACTGTTCGACGGCATCTCGTTCGCGACGCCGCAATCGCTGTTCGTCGCCGGCCTGATGCTGGGGATCGTGAACACCTTTCTCAAGCCGACGCTGGTGATCCTGACGCTGCCGTTGTCGATCTTGACCCTGGGTCTGTTTGTGCTGGTCATCAACGCGCTGATGTTGTTGCTGGTCGCGTGGCTGGTTCCCGGGTTCATCGTGGCGGGATTCTGGTCCGGATTCCTCGTGGCAATTTTCGTGTCGGTATTCAGCTTCATCCTGAATTCGCTGATCGGCTTCAACAAAGTCAGGATCCGGCGGATCGAATAATAAAATAAGCGGGACGAGAAGATGCGGGGTCGACAGCGCGCATTGAATTTTCCGTTGGTCAGAACAAGCCGGGGGAGAAAATGAAAATCAGAAATTTCATTGCGGCAATAATCGCCGGGCTGATGCTAATTTCGGCGGTGGCGAACGCGCAGAGCTGGTCGCCGCCTTTGCCGGGGCAGCGTTGCCCTTCTAAATGGGGTGCAACGGATGATCGCGGTGCGGCCAATCTCCTGACGCCCGAATCCGTGCTGAATGCGTCCAGGCTGATCCGCACCGGCGAAGTTGTCGAGCTCGGACGTGTGCTGGCGATGGACATGCCTCTGTTCGGCACGCGACGCTTCGACATTCATAGCAAGCGCACGGGCGGCCCGATGGGCAGCAACAAGCGCTATACCAATGAGGAACTGGTGATCTCCGAGATCGGCCAGGTCGGCACGCAGTTCGACATGTTTTCCCACCAGAGCATCGACAACAGCCACTACAACTGTTTTGCCACCGACGATATAACCACCCGCAACGGCTTCACCAAGTTGGGCGTGGAGAAAAGTGGACAATGCGAAGTACAACGCCGGTGGTCCGGGAATCGGTGTTGCGGCAGCAGGCTGGGCGAACTGGCAGTGAAGAAAGCCTACGAGTTTGTGTTCGTCGTGCAGCCGCTGAAGATCAAGGGCGGAACCGGCTCGACGGTAGCGCCGATTGCAATACGGTAGGCACCTCACCCCCGGCGCACGGACACGTTAGTGATGGAATCACCCGTTTGCGGGTAGCGTGCCTAGGCATCGCTTCCCGCCCCGGATGGCTCCGCCAACGCCGAGTCAGCGATGCCCTCTCCATCAAGTGGAGAAGGCGCTGAAATTCAGAAACAGGAGCGAGAAATCAATATGCAGAAATATCAGATGTACATCGGCGGCGAATGGGTCGCCCCTTCGTCGGGCGAATGGTTTGAAAGCTTCAACCCGTTTACCGGCGAACCATGGGCGTTGATTCCGCGCGGCAACGCGGTCGATGCGGATCATGCGGTGCGTACGGCGCACGCCGCATTCACGGACGGCCCCTGGCCGCAGATGACGCCGACCCAACGCGGTGCGTTGCTAAGGCAACTGGGCGACCTGGTCGCGCAGAACGCGCAGCGTCTCGCCGAAACCGAGGTGCGCGACAACGGCAAGTTGATTGCCGAGATGGCGGGGCAGCTCAACTATGTGCCGCAGTGGTATTACTACTTCGGCGGACTCGCGGACAAGGTTCAGGGAGCCGTCATTCCTCTAGACAAGAAAGGCTATTTCAACTTCACGCGTTATGAGCCGCTCGGCGTGGTGGTCGCGATTACGCCGTGGAATTCGCCGCTCATGCTGACCGCCTGGAAACTCGCGCCCGCGCTGGCCGCAGGCAATACCGTGGTCATCAAGCCTTCCGAGTTCACTTCCGCCTCCGCGCTGGAATTCGTCAAGCTGGTGGAGCAGGCGGGCTTTCCCGCCGGTGTGGTCAACGTCGTTACCGGCTATGGCAAAGAAGCAGGGATGCCGCTGGTCGAGCATCCACTCACCGCAAAAATAACTTTCACCGGATCGGATACGACCGGCAGGATCATCGCCGAGACGGCGGCGCGCGGCTTCAAGAAGGTGGGCCTGGAACTGGGTGGCAAGTCGCCAAATATCGTCTTCGAAGATGCGGTCATCGAAGACGCGGTCAATGGCGCTGTGTCCGGCATATTTGCTGCAACCGGCCAGACCTGCATCGCGGGTTCGCGGTTGCTGCTGCAGCAGTCGATTCACGACGAGTTCGTCGAGAAATTGCTGGCGCTGGCCAAGACCGCAAAGATGGGCGATCCGATGAGTCTGGAAACCCAGGTTGGTCCGGTCACCACGCAGCCACAGTATCAGAAGGTGCTGTCGTATATCGACGTCGCCAGGAACGAAGGCGCCAAATTGCGCATGGGCGGCGGACCGGCGACACGCCCGGAGTGCGGCAAGGGATGGTTCGTCGAACCGACGATTTTCACCGGCGTCGACAACAAGATGCGCATTGCGCAGGAAGAAGTGTTCGGTCCGGTGCTGTCGATCATTCCGTTCCGGGATGAAGACGACGCCGTTCGCATTGCCAACGATGTTCGCTTCGGTCTCGGTGCGGGAGTCTGGACCCGCGATGTCGGGCGCGCGATCCGCATGTCGGAGCGCATCAAGGCCGGCACTGTCTGGGTCAATACTTATCGCGCGGTCAGTTTCATGTCGCCGTTCGGCGGCTACAAAGACAGCGGCTTGGGCAGAGAAAACGGCCAGAGCGCCATCTACGAATACCTGCAAATGAAGAGCGTCTGGATCAACACCGGGGTCAAGACCGGCAATCCTTTCGTAATGCGCTGACGTGCTCCGCCCATCCCTTCAGCAGCGCGGAGGGGATGGGGGTCATCTTCCCCCTGGAACTGTTGTGCAGCGCCAGTCGCTGCCGCTACGCCTGGCAAGCGAACCGAACGGCGCGGAGCGCGGTGATTCCAGAGTTTTGAAGATTCGCACCAGGAAAGGTGATTCCGGATTGGTGCGCAGTTCGCATCCCAGCTTGCGGGCAAGCGCGCGCATCGCGTGGTTGTCGGCGAATACATCGGCATGGGCGTGCCCTATTTCGTCGCACCTGGCGACGACCATCAGCGCGGTCAGCAAATCAGACCCCAATCCCTGTCGTTGCCACGCATCGCTCACGACAATGGCGACTTCGCAGCCGTCGCCTTCTTTGTCAGCGACATACTGGGCAAGGCCGATGATGCCGACAAACGGCGAGCTTGCAACCAGCGCCGCTTCGCGGCCAGGCTCCGGATTGGCAAACCTGCTCAGTATTTCTTCCGGCAGTTCCCGGACCGCCCTCATGAATCTCAGATAGCGGCTTGCCGGGGAAAGGTTGCGGATGAATCGCTGCAGGTCGGATTCGTCCGCCCGGAGGATCGGTCGGATGATCGGGACGGCGGCGTTGCGCGCATTGACAACAACGCCCGGCCCCGCTCGATTCAACTGCACGCGATGGACTCGGTGTCCAAGCCGAGGGCGCGGCGTGCCTCACTCCTATCCTGGGCGTCCGGTCCGATCAGCGTCAACGACGAGGATTGCAGGGCGGTGACGATCGTGAGGCCGGACTTGCGAATGGTAAAGGCATCGGCGGGACCGATGATCGCGTCCTTGAGGTCGCCTTCCTGGGTGATCCAGAGGTTGCCCGAGCGACATACGATTCGTGTTCCGGCACCGTCTCGCACGGCGAGCAGGCCATCACGCGCCAGCGTGACCGTGGAACGGGTGATTTCGATCTGCATGGTGGTCTCCTGTACGCCCGGCGCGGATCGGTTGACCTGCCAAGCATTCCGGTAAATCATTACGGAGGCTATTTTCCGCAGTGCACACAAGACGACAAACGATATTTCGGAATGATTCGCATGAGTTTTATGAATGCCTAGAAAATCCGATCCGACACCTGCCCTGGACTTCTTCCGAGGGTTCGAAGCGGCTGCCCGCCATCTGAGTTTTACCAAGGCGGCGGAGGAATTGTTCGTGACGCAATCCGCGATCAGCCGACAGATCCAGGCGCTCGAAGAGCGCCTCGGCGTGGCGCTGTTCGTGCGCCGCAATCGCGGTCTCGCGCTTACCGAAGCGGGGGAGCAGATGTACCGCGCGGCCGGCATTGCCTTGCGCACGTTGCGGGAAGCCGCCGACCGCATCGCACCCGGAACCACGCAGAAAATGGTCACCGTGACGTCGTCCATGGCTTTCTGCTCTCTGTGGCTGATTCCGCGGCTCGCCGGTTTTCGCCGCATGCACTCGGACGTCGACGTGCGCATTTCGGCGAACAACCAGTTGCTGGACCTCGATCGCGAGCGCATCGACCTTGCGGTGCGCTATTGTCCCGCGCGGGTCGCGCCGGCAGGTTCCGTCCGCCTGTTCGGCGAGGAAATCCTGCCAGTCTGCAGCCCGGCCTTGCTCAGGGACCGCAGCCGCCCATTGAAATCGGTCGCGGATCTCGAACGCCAGGTGCTGCTGCATTTCGACGATCCGGAACGCTCCGCGCCATGGCTTTCATGGAACGTCTGGCTGGAAACCGCGGGTGTGCCGGACCTCAGGCCGGCAGGGACCTTGCGTTTCAATCACTATGACCAGGTCATCAGTGCAGCACTCGGTGGCCAGGGCGTGGCGATAGGGCGGCGCCCGCTGGTCAGGAATCTGCTGGACGAGGGCCTGCTCGCGACGCCGTTCACGCTGGGAGCGGTCACGGATCGCGCCTATTTCATCGTGCGCACCGCGGCGACGGCCGGTCGCGCGGAAGTCGACGACTTTGTGCAATGGCTACGCAGCGAAAGCGTGCTTTCCTCATCTGCCGCTGGCGGGGAGGAAAAGCCAAAAAAGCGGAGGGCGAGAAAAGGAAAGTAGGAATGCCGATCGGTCGGCCGACGAAACGAAAAAATGGCGATCGGATGGCCGCCATTCGATCCAAGAAATCGACTTCGATCTAACCGCTGATCTTCCTGATTTCCGCCGTCCGCGGGATTCGCTTCGGCAGCACGTCCTTGAGCTTGGCTCTCGCGTCTCGCAGCAGCTTTTCCGTGGTCGGCCAATCGATGCAGGCATCCGTTACCGACACGCCGTATTCAAGCTGTGCCAGGTCGGCTGGAATTGCCTGATTCCCGGCGTTGATATTGCTCTCGAGCATTACGCCGACAATCGACTGATTGCCTTCCAGGATCTGGTGCGCGCAGTCGAGCATCACCAGCGGCTGCAGGTTGTGATCCTTGTTGGAATTGGCGTGGCTGCAATCCACGACGATATTGGCCGCCAGTTTGCTCTTGGCCAGTTCTTTTTCGACAACGGCCATGGTCACCGAGTCGTAGTTCGGGCCTTTCGCGCCACCGCGCAACACGATGTGGCCGTACCGATTGCCATTGGTGCGAATGACGGATACCTGGCCGCGCTGGTTTATGCCCAGGAAACTGTGCGGGCGCGAAACCGACAGCAGCGCGTTGATTGCCACCTGCAGGCCGCCGTCCGTTCCGTTTTTGAATCCGACCGGCGTCGACAGACCGCTCGCCATCTCGCGATGCGTCTGCGATTCGGTCGTGCGCGCCCCGATTGCGCTCCACGTTACCAGGTCGCCCAGGTATTGCGGGCTGATCGGGTCCAGCGCCTCGGTGCCTGCTGGCAATCCCAACTCGTTGATGTCGCGCAGCACCTTGCGGGCGAGTTGCAGGCCTTCCTCAATGTCGAAGGAGTCGTCCATGTGCGGATCGTTGATCAGGCCTTTCCAGCCGGTGGTGGTGCGCGGCTTTTCGAAATACACGCGCATGACGATGAACAACGTATCGCCGACTTCGTCCGCCACTTTCTTCAGCTTTTGCGCGTAGTCCATGGCGGCCGCGGGATCGTGGATGGAACACGGGCCCACCACCACCATCAGCCGGTGATCCCGCCGATCGAGAATGCGCTCGAGCGCATGGCGGCCTTCGAGGACGGTCTGTTCAGCCTTCTCGGTCAACGTAACGCGGCGCTTGATTTCGTCCGGGTTGAGCAGGACGTCCTGGGCGGCGACATTGACGTTGTAAATCAGTTTTTCATCCATGATCGATTGCCTGTGCCGGCAATTGGTGCTTAACGAACAGGCGATTCTACGTAATCCGGCGGTCCGGGCATAGCCCGCGGCCTGTGCCGCCTCACGGTTGGGGACTTAAGAATTCCCCCTGGTTACCGATACGGGGTCAGGATGAATCGAAATACCGATCCATGAAGACAAAACTTGCCCTTGCCGGGGCTTTGCTCGCGCTCGCCGGACCGGTTTCCGGCGCACACTGGAAGCCGGTCAGCGTTACGCCGGAACGCTCGATCTATATCGATATGGATGCGCTCGTGCGCAACGGCCATACGGTACAGGCCTGGGATTGGCAGAAATTCAGAACCGGCCAGACCAGCGCCACCTGGCAGGGCGCATTCTTCTGGGTGAAATCGCTGACCAACTACCACTGCATGCAACGCACCACCGACGCGGTGCTGAAGGTCTACTTCGGCAACGACGGGGTCGAGATCAAGCGCACACACCTCGAAGGATTGCAGTTCCCCGCAGCGGTCGAGCCCGATTCGTTGCGAGAAAAGATGCTCGAGATGGCCTGCAATCCCCTCAAGCCCGCGGTAAAACCGGTTGCAACGGCGACGAAGCCCGCCGTGGAGTCCAAATCAGCGGAAACCAAATCACCGGAGTCCGAACCAACTGTATCCAAGGGCGATCCCAGTGCAGCCAAGAGCGATCCGGCCAAGGCGGATTCCAACCCGGCCAAGGCCGAAGAGAAGGGCGGTGCTGCAGCCCAAGCGCAATCCGCCAATCCAGTCGTTCCGCGTACAAAACCGGCGCAGACCATGAAAGGAGGGGAGCGCCAACCGTATGCACGCACTGCTCGCATGATGTCCAGGAAGAAATTACCCCCAGGAGTGAAGTCGGCAAAGGCCAAGCCTCAGCCCGACCTCAAATGCCCTCCGCCAGAGCAGGCAGGGGCATCGGAGCCGGTCCAGCCTTTGGCGCCGGCCCCGCAACTGACCGATGCCGGCAACGACGGCATGTTCAACTGAGCTATCTCATTTTCGAGTATGCAGTCGGCGTCAGAATCAGATTGGTGATGTGAGTCGTCAGCGGGCCGTCTTTCTCGGTCTCGGCGCGTGTCGCCAGCCAGTCGGGGTGCGTCGCGAAAGCGTTCCACTTCTGCTCCCGTTCCGCGAGATTTTCCCACTCCAGGATGTAGTACAGATCGTTATTGCTCTCACCGATCGCGGTCGTCCAGAAGCCGACCTGACGAATGCCGAAGCGCTCCCATAACTTCAGCGTGTGATTCGAGAACCTCGCGTTGAGCGCAGGCAGCATGCCGGGGAATGCGTGATAGATGCGCAGCTCGTAAATCATTCTTCGATTTCCTTTTTTGTTGTCCGGGAACCCTGGTTCTGACTTTCAGTAGCGCCTGGTAAGGGTCAGGCTGTCACCTTCCCGGCGCATCTCCAGCCGGCCCAGGAAACTCATGCCGAGCAATACAACGGGCAACGCGCTGTTCTCGTGCACCACGCCGTCTATGTCCTGCAAGGTGATGTCTCCCAGTGTCACTTTGCCGAGCTTCACTTTGTAGATCGGCGCAACGCCATTGGCGGTTTGCGAGTAACCGCGTTCGCCGGCGAGATAGTTGACGCCGGCGCGGCGTGCATCCTCCACGCTCATCGAAACCATCGTGGCGCCGGTATCGACGAGAAACCGGACGGAAGCTCCGTTAATGCTGCCGTAGGATACGAAATGCCCATTTCTGTCCGGCGTCAGGACTATGGTGGAGCGCTCGCTCTGTACGGACAGCGCGCTGTAGACGCCCTCACCAATGTGCAATCGTTTCTGCTTGCCGTTGATCGAAACGACGGCTTCCTCGCTGGTCGAACTGATCAGCGTAATGCCGGCGTAAGTCTCGCCAGCCCGCAGGGTGCGCGGCTTGCCCTTGTCCACGACCAGCATGGCTTTGCCCGGAAACAGCGCCACGACACTGATGTCGACCGCCCACGCCGGCGCCGACAGAGCTAAAAGCGCCATCAATACTCGCGTAATATTCGCGGTTTTGAACCGCATAAGAATCCTTTGCCGATGAAGCCGATCGCGATATTTCGTCATTCGCCCACGGAAGGGCCAGGCTATTTTGCCACGTATCTCGATTCCCGCGACTTGCCGTGGCAATTGGTAGCGCTCGACCGGGGTGAGGCCGTTCCATCGCGCACCGAAGATTTCAGCGGGCTGGTATTCATGGGCGGGCCGATGAGCGTCAACGATGATTTGGCCTGGATTGCGCCGGAGCTCGAGCTGATTCGCAAGGCCGTGGCTGCCGATGTCCCCGTCCTTGGACATTGTCTCGGGGGGCAGTTGATGTCAAAGGCGCTGGGCGGCAGCGTCGGGCGCAATCCGATCAAGGAAATCGGCTGGGGCGAAATCGAAGTGGCGGACAATCCGGAAGCGCGCGCGTGGTTCGGCTCCGATCTGAAGCGCTTCGAATCCTTTCACTGGCACGGTGAAACCTTTACGATTCCTCCCGGCGGGGTACGCATCATGGGTAATCGGAATTGCGAAAATCAGGGTTTCGCGATCGGCAGGAGTATCGGCATGCAATGCCACGTCGAGATGACGGAGGCACTCATCGAAAGCTGGTGTAAGTCCGGGGCCGACGAGATCGCGACGGCAAGAAGTTCCGCGGTACAGACGGAAGATGAAATGCGTCGCGGAATGGGGCAGAAACTAGTGGCGCTACGAGCCGTTGCAACGCGGCTCTATGACCACTGGGTTGAAGGGCTAAGTAAGACTTGAGGCTTCAGTCCCTGAAGTTGCCGACCTGAATAGGAAAGTCCGTAACGTTCTTTTTAACGAGTGCGATCGCTTGCTGCAATTCGTCCTTCTTGGCACCGGAGACACGCACTGCGTCACCCTGGATACTCGCTTGTAGCTTGAGTCTGGCGTCCTTGATCAGCTTCTGGATTTTCTTCCCCAATTCCTGGTCGATCCCAACTTTGACGGTGATCACCTGCTTGACCTTGTTGCCGCTGATCGTTTCGACCTTGCCGCGCTGCAGGGAACGTATGTCCACCCCGCGCTTGGTCAGTTTGCCGATCAGCACGTCGTAGACCTGGCCGAGCTTGAAGTCGTCGTCGGCGAAGACTGTCAGCGCCTTGTCGGCATGCTCGACGCGCGCGTCCGATCCCTTGAAGTCGAAGCGGTTGGATACTTCCTTGTTGGTCTGGTCGAGCGCATTCCTCAATTCGACCTGATTGACCTCGGAGACGATGTCGAAGCTGGGCATGGTCTATCCCTTCCTCAGAACTCCCTGATCCATTCGGTTGCGTCTGTGCCGTCGGCCTGAATAGCGCGTGGAGAAACTCTACTTTCCGCCACGTTTGGCACCAATCCGCAGGCGCAATGCATTCAATCGGATAAATCCGGCTGCGTCGGCCTGATTGTAAGCGCCCTTGTCGTCGTCGAAGGTGGCAATCCGTGAATCGAACAGCGAATCGGATTTGGAGGCGCGACCGACGACCAGCACCGTGCCCTTGTACAACTTGAGACGCACGGTGCCGTTCACCGTCTGCTGCGAGTTGTCGATCAGGCTTTGCAGCAGAAGACGTTCCGGGCTGAACCAGTAGCCGTTGTAGATCATTCGCGCATAACGCGGCATCAGGTCGTCCTTCAGCGCGAGCACTTCGCGATCCAGAGTGATGGATTCGATTGCGCGATGCGCTTTGAGCATGATGGTGCCGCCCGGCGTCTCGTAGCAGCCGCGCGACTTCATCCCGATATACCGGTTTTCGACAATGTCGAGGCGCCCGATACCGTGCCTGCCGCCGGTCTGATTGAGTTTCGTGAGCACCTGTGCCGGTGTCATCTTCTTGCCGTTGACCGCAACGATGTCACCCTTGCGGTATTCCAGTTCGACATGCTCCGGCCGGCCGGGCGCCTTTTCGGGCGATACGGTAATACGCCACATCGAGTCTTCCGGCTCGAAATCCGGATCTTCGAGGATGCCGCCTTCATAGGAGACATGCAAGAGGTTGGCATCCATGGAGTAGGGCGCGCCCCCGCCTTTGCGTTTCTTGAAGTCCACCGGAATGCCGTGCTTGTCCGCATAGGCCAGCAACCTGTCCCTCGACAGCAGATCCCATTCACGCCAGGGTGCGATTATTTTCACATCGGGCATCAACGCGTAAGCGCCGAGCTCGAAACGCACCTGATCGTTACCCTTGCCCGTTGCACCATGGGAAACCGCATCGGCCCCTGTTTTGCGGGCGATCTCGACCAGATGTTTGGCGATCAACGGACGCGCGATCGAAGTGCCGAGCAGGTATTCCCCCTCGTACAGCGCATTCGCCCTGAACATCGGAAACACGAAATCGCGGACGAATTCTTCGCGCAGATCTTCGACGTAAATCTGACGCACACCGAATTTCTTGGCTTTCCTGCGCGCTGGTTCCACCTCCCCGCCTTGCCCTATGTCAGCGGTGAAGGTAACGACTTCACAGTGATAGGTGTCCTGCAGCCATTTCAGGATGACCGACGTGTCCAGCCCGCCGGAGTAGGCGAGCACGACTTTCTCGATCGGGTTTTCTGCGCTTTTCTTCTTCACATTGTCCTTTGTTTTCTTTTCAATCACGTCTTGTTTGGATCATCGTCGGCATCCATGTCGCCTTCGTAGACACCGTCCACCCATTCTCCGACGAACACCCGGCCATCGGGGGTTTGATACTGACCATGGCCGTGTGGCTGCCCTTCTTTCCATTGCCCCTCGTACCGGCTTCCATCCGGAGCGTCGTAGCGACCATCGCCGTCTTGCAGGCTATGTTTCCATTCGCCGGCATAGCGCCCGCCTTCCGCGCGGGTGAGCATGCCTTTGCCTTCGGCCCAACCCTGTTTCAGCGTGCCCTCGTAACGATCGGCGGCCTTGCCATTGATGTACCACTGCAGCAGGCCTTCGCCGTCTGCCGTGCCGCTTTTGCACTGCCCATTCCAGGTGATGGATTCGCCCGCCTGCGGGAAAGGATTGGCGACCTTGCACCCGTTCTTGTCGGCGATCCAGGCGACATCGTCGTCGGCACAGAAGCCGGCGACCGGAACCAATAAAGATAAAATCAATGCAATTCGGGGAATGCTCAAGCGGATCATGTTCGCTCCTTCCAAAGTAACTTCACTGTTGCGGACTGCGGGCTCGATTTCATTTCCGCAGCGGTTTTCCCCTTGTTCTCTGCGACTTTCGACAACTGCTTGCCCGGGTCCGTTCTTTCGTCCGTCAGGCATGGTCCGTCTGCACGCCAACAAACTACGTCCCTTCATCCTCAAACGGACTCGACGTTTCCGAGCAGCAGATACTCCATTAAGGCCTTTTGGGTGTGGAGTCGGTTTTCGGCCTCATCCCACACCACACTTTGAGTTCCGTCGATCACGGCCGCCGCGACTTCCTCTCCGCGATGCGCGGGCAGGCAGTGCATGAACAACGCATCGCGGCCGGCGCGCTTCATCATTTCGACATCGACCTGCCAATCCTCGAAGTCGCGTTTTCGCTCTTCGTTCTCCGCCTCGAATCCCATGCTGGTCCAGACGTCCGTCGTCACCAGATGCGCGCCGCGTGCGGCTTCCATCGGATCGGAAAATTCCTCGTAATGGTCGGTGCCGTAAAGGCCGGCGCGCTCCGGCTCGACTTCATAACCCGGCGGCGTGGAGACGTGGACGTTGAAATCGAGTACCTCTGCAGCCTGCAACCAGGTGTTGCAGACGTTGTTCGAGTCGCCGATCCATGCGACGGTCTTTCCCTGGATCGGGCCGCGGTGCTCGATGTAGGTGTAGATGTCCGCCAGGATCTGGCAGGGATGGTATTCGTTGGTGAGTCCGTTCACGACCGGCACCCTCGACTGCGCGGCGAAACGCTCGATGATCTCCTGTTCGAACGTGCGGATCATCACGATATCGCACATACGCGAGATGACCTGTGCGGCGTCCTCCACGGGTTCTCCGCGGCCTAGTTGGGAGTCGCGCGTGCTGAGGAAAATTGCCGAGCCACCCAGCTGGTGTATGCCCGCTTCGAACGACAGCCGTGTACGCGTGCTCTGCTTCTCGAAAATCATCACCAGTGTGCGATCAAAGAGCGGTTGATAAGGCTTGTACGCCTTGAACTGCTGCTTGATCCAGTGCGTACGCTCGAACAGGTGACCGAGTTCGTCACGCGACAAATCCTTGAACTGCAGAAAATGCTTCGGAGACTGCATGTTCGGATCGTCAATACGCCACTGCCGTGTCGGCGCCGGCATTCAGAAAGGTCTTGATCAGACCGGCGACGCCCTCGATCAGTAATTGCACTTCCGCGTCTTTCAGGTTCAGCGGCGGAAGCAGCCGGACCACGGTTTCCGCCGTGACGTTGATCAGCAGGCCGGCTTCGAATCCTCGAATCACGAGATCGCCGCATGGCCTGTCGAGTTCGATGCCGATCATGAGTCCTTTGCCGCGGATTTCCATCACGCCGGCGGTTCGTGCGAGCTTCTTTGCGATTCCGTCCCGGATTTTCTCTCCGATCTTGCCAGCACGTTCAACCAGCCCTTCATCCTCGATGATCGCGAGCGTCGTGAGGGCCGAAACACAACCGAGCGGATTGCCGCCGAAGGTGGAGCCATGCTTGCCTGGGGTAAATATATTGGCCGCCGCGCCGCGCGCCAGGCACGCGCCAATTGGGAAACCGTTGCCGAGTCCCTTGGCCAGCGACATCACATCCGGCTTTATTCCGAGAAGCTGATGCGCGAACCATTTGCCCGTCCGCGCCATTCCGGTCTGCACTTCATCGAGCATCAGCAGCCATCCCTTTTCATCGCAGATCTTGCGCAGGTGCGGGATATAGCCATCTTCCGGAACATGGACGCCGCTTTCGCCTTGCACCGGTTCGACCAGCACCGCGACGATGTTCGGATTGACCGTCGCCACCTGCTCGAGCGCGGGAAGGTCGTTGTAGGGTACGCGTACAAACCCGGTCAGCAGCGGTTCGAATCCGGCCTGCACTTTGCGGCTGCCGGTGGCCGAGAGAGTGGCGATGGTGCGGCCGTGGAAGGCTTTCTCCATTACGACGATGGCCGGGGATTCGACACCCTTCTGGTGTCCGTACAGACGCGCAAGCTTGATCGCCGCTTCGTTGGCTTCGCAGCCCGAATTGCAGAAGAAAGCACTGTCCATCCCGGCGAGAGCGCACAGGCGCTCGGCGAGTTGCTCCTGCTCGGGAATTTCGTAAAGGTTGGATACGTGCATGGCGCGCGCAGCCTGCGCGGAAATTGCAGCGACCAGCCGGGGATGGGCATGCCCGACACCGTTGACCGCGACACCGCTGACGCAATCGAGATAGCGCTTGCCTTCAAGATCCCAGAGCCATGAGCCTTCGCCTCGCGAGAACGCGATCGCCTGCCGGCCATAAGTTGTCATCACGTGTTGCATTATGTCGCCCACCCGGCCGTTTTCCCCGGCCCCAAAAAGCACACGGCGGCAAAAAGCCGCCGTGCGTGCTATTGAAAATGCTGGGGTTTTCAGGGCCTATATTTATCCGAATCGGTGCATGGATGCAAGCGCTTTGGCCCTGTTTTCCCTATTCGG
This sequence comes from Betaproteobacteria bacterium, assembly GCA_016194905.1. NCBI lineage: Bacteria > Pseudomonadati > Pseudomonadota > Betaproteobacteria > Betaproteobacteria bacterium. The sequence continues at coordinate 158,668 of JACQAP010000005.1, read as the reverse complement.
GCGATATGGCTGCCGACGCGGTGCCGGGTCACAACTTGTGCCGCGATTTGTCGATGAGAGGAATCGACCGCCGTCAACACGGCGATGGTGCGTCCCTACCTCATCGAACTATTCCAAGCGCCATTGGGCCCCGCGATAGCTCAGAATGGCTGCTGAGGAAAGGTTGAGTGCCTGGTTATATTTCATATTCAATCAATAAGTTATATTTTATCGATCGGACTAGGGAAAGAGATTTGGTGCGTTGCAGAATATGCTACGATGTCCGTGAATTCAGGATCCGCAAAATGTCCGGCCCGCCCATAGTAGAAATCCTCATCGTCGGTATTACCGCGGACGGTGAAACATTCCGGCCCAGCGACTGGGCTGAACGGCTTTGTGGCTGCATGTCGTTGTTCGGTGAAGATCAGCGCATCAGCTATTCACCCTATTTGAAGCCGATCATCGCGTCGGGTGTGAAGTGCGTCGTGGTGGACCGCCGGCTTGAACAGATGAGCCCCGAAGCATTCAAATTTTTGATGACCTTCTGTAGCGACAATGAATTGCAGGTGAGGGAAGGCAGGTACGAAATCCGTCAGTCGCTGCAGGTTCGGAAGGACATCAGAGTGGCATGACCCGGTTTGAACGGGACCGGCAACCGCAAAACAAAAGGCCCGCATGCGCGGGCCTTTGTGTGCCAAGGCTCCCTGATCAGGACATTGCCTTGATGGCTGCGGCCAGACGACTTTTTTGCCGCGAAACCGTGTTCTTGTGCACGATGCGTTTGTCCGCGATCGAGTCGATACGGCTTTGCGATATTTGAAATTGCGCCTGGGCCGCCTTCTTGTCGCCGGCGGCAATCGCCTTTTTCACGTTCTTGATGGCAGAGCGTAATTCCGTACGCTGGCCGGCATTGTGGGCACGGCGGTTTACTGCCTGGCGGGCGCGTTTCTTGGCGGAGGCTATATTGGCCATTAGGTCTTCCTTGAACCGGGGGTCTGCGGAAAAGGGCGGTATGGTACTGTCCCGGCAGGGAGTTTGCAACTCGATAGTGCGGGTTTCCCCAGAAAAACGTTGCAGCCTTTTGCGAGGCAGCCTCTTTCTGTCTACTGGGCTCGTGGCATCGCTCGGTTACAATCCGGCGCATCCCGGCATCCACGTCACACGATTATGAATTTGCTCAAGGCCTTGGCGACCATCAGCAGCATGACGTTGGTGTCGCGAATTCTGGGATTCGTACGCGATGCCGTAATCGCCCGCGCATTTGGCGCGGGACTGTATACGGATGCTTTTTTCGTGGCGTTCCGGCTTCCCAACCTGCTGCGGCGACTCTTCGCCGAAGGAGCGTTCGCGCAGGCATTTGTCCCGATACTCGGGGAATATCGCAATACGCGGACGCCCGACGAGACTCGCTCGCTGGTTGACCACGTTGCGACTTTGCTGAGCTTGATCCTTATCGTCGTTTCTGCTGTCGGGATGATCGCGGCGCCGCTGATCATTTACATCACCGCGCCGGGGTTCGTGGCGACCCCTGACAAGTTCGCCGTCACCGTGCAGTTGTTGCGCATTACCTTTCCCTACATCCTCTTCATCTCGCTCACTTCGCTTGCAGGCGGGATCCTGAATACCTGGAGCCGCTTTTCGGTGCCGGCGTTCACGCCGACACTGCTGAACGTCTCGTTCATCGTGTTCGCGCTGTGGTTGGCGCCGTACTTCGACCCACCTGTTCTGGCGCTGGCTTGGGCAGTGTTTGCCGGCGGCCTGCTGCAGCTGGTTTTCCAGCTTCCGTTCCTGGCCAAAATCGGCATGCTGCCGCGACTGCGCGTCGAATTGAAAGATCCGGGCGTATGGAGAATCCTGAAATTGATGGGGCCCGCGGTATTCGGCGTGTCCATAAGTCAGATCAGTCTGCTGATCAATACAATCTTTGCCTCCTTCATGATAACCGGCAGTGTCTCCTGGCTCTACTACGCCGATCGCCTGATGGAATTTCCGACCGGGCTGCTCGGTGTTGCGCTGGGCACCATCCTGTTGCCGAGCCTGACTCGAAGCTTCGCCGACAAGACCGGCGAAGAGTATTCGAAACTTCTTGACTGGGGGCTGCGGCTGACGTTCCTGCTGGCTTTGCCCTGTGCGTTTGCGCTGGCATTGCTCGCGGTGCCGTTGATCTCCACGTTGTTCCAGCACGGTGCCTTTACATTCGACGACGTGATGATGACGCGCAATGCCCTCATCGCTTACAGCGTCGGACTCCTGGCGCTCATTCTCGTCAAGGTACTGGCTCCGGGTTTCTATGCGAGGCAGAATATCCGGACTCCGGTAAAGATCGCGCTGATCGTCCTGGTAGCCACGCAATTAATGAACTTGGCGTTTATCTGGAAGCTGCAGCACGCGGGCCTGGCGCTCGCCATTTCGCTTGGCGCTTGCCTAAACGCGGCGCTTCTTTTTTACAAGTTGCGTCGTCATCAGGTATTCCAGCCGCAACCCGGCTGGAAGGCATTTCTGGTCAAGCTTGCGCTGGCATTGCTGGCCATGAGCGTAGTTCTGTGGCTGCTTGCCGGAGACGATGCCTCCTGGATGAGCAGTGCAGTCGCGTGGCGGATCGGCCGGCTATCGATGGTTGTGCTCGCTGGAGTTGCGACTTACTTCGGCAGTCTCTGGCTGCTGGGTTTCCGGCCGCGTGATTTCGCCAAGCGGTCCACGTAAGCTTTCCCAATTGCGCGAGGCGAACCAAGTCGCAAGGTCCGACGCGGCTGCCGCAAGAAATGCGTGCGGGGGGCAAAGCCAAGAGAATCCCAAAAAAAAGCCCCCGCTTTTGACGGGGGCCAAGACCGCAAATCACTTAGTGATGAAGCGGCTGTCTTTGTTCTTACTGTGTCGTCTTCCGCGATTCACCGCTCGGATCTAGGGCCTTTTGTCGCCGTCGTGGTCGCGATGTTTGAAGCCGTGCCTCTCCGTTCGCCGTGAGAAAATCTTCAAAGCGGCACTGCCTTCGATCACCTGGCCAGACTTGGTCTTGCCTTTCAGCACCCCGTTCAGATGGCCGGTCTGGAAATTGGCGACGTCGGCCTTGAAGTAGCACACCATGTCGATAAGCCCGTCTCGATTGATATCTCTGCCCTGCTTGCGGCAGCGGAACAGGCTCTTCTCATTTCCCGTGGCGCCGAATGTCAGGGAGTTGGGATCCACCGTCATTGCGTCGAAGTCCGACATTGACAGAATAGCGACCGCAATCGGCCACATACCCCGCCGTTTGTTATCCAGGTCGCGTTCATCCTGGTGCCAGTGCCTGACTTCGATCGGCACGTGTTTGGCCGAAGGCGACTGCACCGGGGGCGGGGGGGGCGGCGGCGTAGGAGTGGGATTCCGGACGTTGTTGATAACGAGTTGATACGGACCACCGGGGGTCGCCATGTCCATATTCTCCACAACGCCGTCTGGATCAAAATAGTGTGACCAAGCGCTGACCGCAACGAAATACTTCCCGGTTGATGACAATGTTACATTGTTGATCATCGCGTCCGCGAGCCCGCATGTTTCCTGACCCCCACCAAGCATATTTCCCAAAGAGTCATAGAGGGCGAGGTTGCTAGGAAAGCCGGAGCAATTACCAGCGGCGTCCGCCGGACCCATCGCACCGACGATCGTAATCGAAGGCGTGTCTCCCTGGGTCGCATCGAAGGTGAAGAAATCGACATCGGTCGTGAGATCGCCTGCGGTACGGCCGATCATTGCAGAAATGGTGATACCTGTGGCTGGTACAGGAGTCGACTGCGCAGTGGAAAGCGAGTCATTCGGCTCGACCTCGGTGATTCCCGCTATGGCAGTAAACGCATAAGAACCAAGCAAACAAACTAGCAATCCGCGCACTAGCGGCGCGAACATACGCCGCTGCGTTTCGGTATTCATGATCACTTTCTCCTGTTAGGAAGCATTAATTCAGGTAGTGGCGCAACACCCTTGGAATACGCAATGTCTGTACCCAATCGCAGTGGGAATTGACGCCAAAATCAACGCTTCTTTTTCGGCTGTTTGTTCAGGTGGTTACGGTGATCAAAAATTGCCGCCCGGCAGGGTACCGCCTATTTGCATGCCAAATAACGCCCGGCGCGGATGAATTGCGTCACCGGTCAAATTACGTCCAATGTGACGAAAAATGGTAGTCGCGTTTTGCTTACGGCAATTCGCTTGTGCTAACCGCGAACAACGGAAACGAAGACGAGGAATGATAGTGCGATGGCACTTAGTCTATGAGCGTGGTGCCGTCGGGAAATATCGATGAAAGGGACGCGGTAATAAGCGCAATAGCCGGCGTATCTCCGGCTTCAAGCTGGTTGTTTGCTAACGTGGGAAAGACCATCACCCCTTGCTGTGCATCGCGTCGTCGACGACCCGGCGGGTGAGGTGGGGCGCGAACATTTCGATGAAGTCGTAGGTATAGCCGCGCAGATAACTGTTCTTGCGGATGCCGATGCGCGTTGTGCTCGGTTCGAACAAATGGCTGGCATCGATGGCGCGTACATGCGTGTCCCGTTTCGGATCGTAAGCCATCATCGCAACAATGCCCACGCCAAGACCGAGTTCCACGTAAGTCTTGATGACGTCGGCGTCGATTGCCGTCAGCACGACGTTGGGAGTCAGTCCCTTGTCCGCAAATGCCTGGTTGATCTTCGATCTGCCGGTGAATGCGAAATCGTAGGTGATGATCGGAAACGCAGCGATCGCCTCGACGGTAAGCTTTTTTACCTTCAACAATGGGTGACCGGGTTGCACCAGAACGCAACGGTTCCACTTGTAGCAGGGCAGCATCACCAGGTCCTCGTATAGCTCGATCGCCTCGGTTGCAATGGCGATGTCGGCTTCACCGGAGGCCACCATTTCGGAAATCTGGGTCGGGCTGCCCTGGCGCAACGACAGCCGTACTTCGGGATAACGCTTCGTGAATCGCTGGATGATCTGGGGAAGCGCATATCGGGCCTGCGTATGCGTGGTCGCGATCGTGAGGCGCCCCTTGTCCTCCTCGGTGAATTGCTCGCCGACCTGCTTGAGATTCTCGACATCCTTCAAGATTCGCTGAGCGATATCCAGGATCGCCTTTCCAGGTTCGGTAACGGCGACGACGCGCTTGCCGTGGCGGACGAAAATATCGACGCCGAGTTCTTCCTCCAGACTGCGGATCTGCTTGCTGATACCCGGTTGCGAGGTGTGCAGGACCTCAGCCGCCTTCGAGAGATTGAGATTCTGGCGGGCAACTTCGCAGATGTAGCGTAACTGCTGCAGTTTCATGGCCTGTTGTTCCGACGAAACGGTCGGCTTAATAATGGATTCGTATTTAATACTAACAGAATAGTCATAAGAAATATAAGGACTGCCAGTATCATCCGTCCATCGTCGACAACACGAGTTTGAGACGGGGCGCGCAAACGCGGCCCGCAGGGTGAAAAAATGGAACTGGGTTACGCCCTGTCAGGGTTGCTGGTCGGATTTATCGTAGGGCTCACCGGCGTCGGCGGCGGTTCGCTGATGACGCCGATGCTGGTTATGATATTCGGTGTCTCCCCCGCAACTGCCGTAGGGACAGATCTGCTGTACGCTTCCTTCACCAAAGCCACCGGAGTCTGGGTGCACGCCCGTCGTGGCAACGTCGAATGGAAACTGGTCGGTTGCCTTGCGGCCGGCAGCATACCGGCCGCTCTGGCCGCCTTGGTCGCGCTTCATACACTTGGCGTCGACAGTCACAGGGTCGGCGGCCTCATCACCGGTTCGCTGGGGGTCGCCCTGATCCTGACTGCGCTGGCAATCCTGTTCAAGGAGCGGCTGCAAGGCCTGGGCAGGCACGGCGCAGGTAAAGAGTGGCGCGAGCGCCACATTGTGCCGGCCACCATCGCGACCGGCGCAGTGATCGGCGCGCTTGTCGCATTGAGCTCGGTTGGTGCGGGTGCGGTCGGGGTGGCAGCGTTGTTCTGGCTGTTTCCGCTGTTGCCCGCGTCGCGCATCGTGGGCAGCGATATCGCGCACGCAGTTCCGCTGACAGCAGTCGCCGGCCTGGGACATTTCTACATGGGCACGGTGGATTGGCATCTGCTCGGCAACCTGCTGATCGGGTCGCTTCCGGGCATCTACCTCGGCAGCCAGTTGAGCGGTCGCATCGCCGATCGCTGGCTGCGTCCGGCGCTGGCATCCATGCTGGTGCTGGTCGGCGGCAAGCTGGTCTGGTAACCGGGCCGTTCCCCGCATGCAAATTTCGCAAAAGGCATAGTCATGTACGTATACGATCAAGTCGATCGCAATCTCGTCAACGAGCGCGTAGCGCAGTATCGAGACCAGGTGCGGCGTTTCCTCGCCGGCGACCTGAGCGAAGACGAGTTCCGGCCGTTGCGCCTGCAGAACGGGTTGTACATGCAGCGGTATGCGCACATGCTGCGGGTGGCGATCCCCTACGGCCTGCTGTCTGCAACTCAGTTGCGCATGCTGGCTTCGATAGCGCGGCGTTATGACCGCGGCTATGGACATTTCACGACGCGGCAGAACATCCAGTACAACTGGCCCCGCCTGGAGGATTCGCCCGACATACTCGCCGATCTCGCATCGGTAGAGATGCATGCGATCCAGACCAGCGGCAACTGCGTGCGCAACATTACGTCCGACGAATTTGCGGGCGTCGCGCCGGACGAAGTTCTCGATCCGCGGCCGCTGGCGGAAATCCTGAGGCAGTGGTCCACGTTCCATCCGGAGTTCGCGTTCCTGCCGCGCAAATTCAAGATCGCGGTGAACGGTGCCGAGGAAGACCGCGCTGCAACCGCGTTCCACGACATCGGCTTGTATTTGCGCCGCGGGCCGGACGGCGAAGTCGGAATGCGCGTATTGGTCGGGGGCGGCATGGGCCGCACGCCGGTAATCGGTCCGGTGATCCGCGACTTCCTGCCGTGGCAACACATGAACACGTACGTCGAGGCAATCCTGCGCGTCTACAACCGCTATGGCCGTCGCGACAATCTCTACAAGGCGCGCATCAAGATCCTGGTCAAGGCGCTGGGAGCGGAAGAATTCGCGTGCCAGGTGGAAGAAGAGTGGGTTCTTACCAGGGACGGGCCGGATACGCTGACGGACCAGGAGTTGGCCCGCGTATCGGCTTACTTTGCCCCGCCTGACTATGCGGCCCGGCCGGCGGACGACGCCGAATTCAATCGGCACGCGAGTGAGAACGCCGGTTTTGCCCGCTGGGTGGGACGCGCGATCAACGCGCATCGCATCCCGGGCTATCGTGCGGTTGTGTTGTCGTTGAAGAAGACCGGCGTGCCGCCGGGAGATGCCACGGCGGAACAGATGGATCTGGTCGCCGACTGGTCCGAGCGTTTCGGTTTCGGCGAAGTGCGCGTGTCCCACGAACAGAACCTCATCCTGCCCGACGTGCGCGCGAACGACTTGTTTACCCTGTGGGAAGAAGCCCGCCACGCCGGGCTCGCCACGCCGAACCTCGGACTTCTGACGGACATCATCGCCTGCCCGGGCGGAGATTTCTGCTCGCTTGCGAATGCCAAATCCATTCCGATCGCGGAGGCCATCCAGCGCCGCTTCGATGATCTGGATTTTCTGCACGACATCGGCGAACTGAACATCAACATTTCCGGCTGCATGAATTCCTGCGGTCATCACCATGCCGGACATATCGGTATTCTCGGCGTCGACAAGGACGGCGAGGAGTGGTACCAGGTTTCGGTCGGCGGTGCCGACGGTTCGCAGGCTGGGCGCGGCCGCAGCGCCATCGGCAAGGTCATCGGGCCGTCGTTCAAGGCGGATGACATGCCCGATGTCATCTCGCGGCTGGTCGATATCTACCTGGAGCAGCGCGAAGCGGACGAACGGTTCATCGATACGGTCGCGCGTCTGGGCGTTGCGCCTTTCAAGTCGGGCGTCTACGGCTCGCCGTTGCGCGCGAGCACCGAGAATCGGGAAGGAGCGGAGAATCGCGAAGGAGCAGCAGCCGATGTCTGAGATCATTCTGCGCGGCGCGGTGGTGGCCGACGACTGGCAGGTCCTGCGTCCGGCCGCTGACGGGCCGGCAATCATGCCCTCAGGCCGCGTTATCGTTCCGCTCGCCGTGTGGCTCGATCAGCAGGCGGGATTGGCCGCGCGCGGCGATGTCGGCGTCTGGCTGACCGGCACCGACGATCCCGCCAGGCTCGCGCCTTCTTTGCCGTCGCTATCGCTGATTGCGATTGATTTTCCGAAGTTCACCGACGGACGCGGCTACTCGATCGCCTACCTGCTGCGTTCGCGCTTCGGCTATCGCGGCGAATTGCGCGCGATAGGCGATGTGCTGCCGGACCAGCTTTTCTACATGAAGCGGGTCGGATTCGATGCGTTTGCCGTGCGCGCGGACAAGGATATCCGGCAGGCCCTGCAAAGCCTGCGGCCGTTCACCGACGCCTACCAGGGCTCGTGGGACAACCCGGTTCCCGCGTTTCGCCGTCACGAACGCGCCTGGCCGCCCGCTCAGAACAAATCATGAAGGCAGACGCGGCCATGCACGTCCAGCCCATGATTTCTTCGCCGAATTCCGGATACCCCCATGGGGTCCTCGTGTCGCGGTTGAAGGAAATCGCCAGCGAGTTTCACGATGTCGCGTTCGCCAGCAGCCTTGGCGCGGAAGACATGGTGGTAGCGGACGCCATCTTCACAACCGGTCTGCCGATTACCATCTTCACGCTCGATACCGGCCGCCTGCCAGGCGAGACACTGGACCTGCTGGAGCGCATGCGCAGCCGCTATTCCCGCGAGGTCGAAGTATTCCGGCCTGACACAGAAAAGGTAGAGCGCTACGTCTCCACGCACGGTGCGAATGCTTTCTATGAAAGCGTCGAGTTACGCAAGAGTTGCTGTCACATCCGCAAGGTGGAACCGCTGGCGCGGGCCCTCGCAGGTCGAGATGCGTGGGTTACCGGACTGCGTCGCGCCCAGTCGGTCACCCGCACAGACCTCCCGCTGCGCGAGTTCGATGCCACCCATGGCCTCGTGAAATTCAATCCGCTGGCGGATTGGAGCGAGGAGGAAGTATGGGCCTATGTCCGCGACCGTGAGGTGCCTTATAACGCACTGCACGACCGCGGCTATCCTTCCATCGGCTGCGATCCATGCACGCGTGCGATACGCCCCGGCGAGGACATTCGGGCCGGGCGCTGGTGGTGGGAATCGAGGGACAGCAAGGAATGCGGAATTCACGTCTCGCCGTTAGTCAAGCCGACCGAGGGAAAAACACCGTGAGTGCCGTGCTGCAGATCGACTCGACGCGCATCAACCATCTCGACTGGCTCGAATCGGAGGCCATTCACATCCTGCGCGAAGTGGCGGCGGAATGCAGCAATCCGGCGCTGCTGTTCTCCGGTGGCAAGGATTCGATCGTAATGCTGCGGCTGGCCGAAAAGGCATTCCGTCCCGGGAGGTTTCCGTTCCCGTTGCTGCACATCGACACGGGGCACAACTTCCCCGAGGTCATCGCTTTTCGCGACGCGCGTGCCGCCGAACTCGGCGAGCGCCTGGTCATCGGCCACATGGAAGATTCGATTCGAGCCGGCAGGGTGAGGTTGCGTTCGGAAGACGAAAGCCGCAACGTGCATCAGTCGGTGACCTTGCTAGACACCATTGCCGAGCATGGATTCGATGCCTGCATCGGCGGGGCACGGCGTGACGAAGAAAAATCGCGGGCGAAGGAGCGTATCTTTTCTTTCCGGGATGAATTCGGCCAATGGGATCCGAAGAACCAGCGCCCGGAGTTGTGGAGTCTCTACAACACGCGGGTGCACAAGGGTGAAAACATCCGCGTGTTTCCGATCAGCAACTGGACCGAACTCGACGTCTGGCAGTACATCGACCGCGAAAAGCTGGCGGTTCCCTCGATCTACTACGCGCATCGGCGCGAAGTGGTGCGCAGGCCCGGCGGATTGTTGCCGGTGTCGGAGCTCGTGCGGCCGAAGGCGGGCGAAACCGTGGAAACGATTTCAGTGCGGTTTCGTACCGTTGGCGACATGACCTGTACCTGCCCGGTGGAATCCACCGCGGCAACCGCGGAGGAAATCATCGTCGAAACGGCGACGACCCGCATTACCGAACGTGGCGCGACGCGGATGGACGATCAGACGTCGGAAGCGTCGATGGAACTGCGCAAGAAGGAAGGATATTTTTAACGTGTCAGCGATCGAAACCCTGTCTCCCGTGGATACCGGCATGCTGCGCTTCACCAGCGCAGGCAGCGTCGACGACGGCAAAAGCACGCTGATCGGGCGGCTGCTGTACGACACCAAAGCGATATTCGAGGACCAGCTTTCCTCCATCGAGAAATCCAGCCGCCGTCGCGGTCAAACTGGAATCGATCTTTCGCTGCTGACCGACGGGCTGCTCGCGGAACGCGAGCAGGGCATCACCATCGATGTGGCCTACCGCTATTTCGCCACGCCGTCGCGCAAGTTCATCATCGCCGATACGCCCGGGCACGAGCAGTACACCCGCAACATGGTGACCGGGGCCTCGACCGCGGATCTGGCGATCGTGCTGGTGGATGCGCGCAAGGGATTGCTGACGCAGTCGCGCCGTCATGCCTATATCGCCAGCCTGCTGCGCATTCCGCACGTGGTGCTGGCGGTGAACAAGATGGACCTGGTGGATTATTCGCGGCAGGTATTCGACGACATCAGCAAAGCCTTCGATGGTTTTGTACGCGACCTCGATTTCTATCGGGTTGACGCGCTGCCGATGTCGGCGCTGCAGGGCGATATGGTCGTCGGGCGTGGCGACAGGTTGTTGTGGTACCGCGGACCGACGCTGCTGGAAATACTCGAGAGCGCCGAAGTGGCGCGTTCCGCCGTGCACGGGCAGCTCTTTTTCCCGGTGCAACTGGTGTCGAGACCGGGAGACAGTGGCGTGGAAGGCGCGCGCGGCTATGCCGGCCGGATCGAATCCGGAAGCATCGGTATCGGAGACGCTATTACCGTGCTGCCGTCCGGGCAGACTTCGCGAGTCCGTACGGTCCGCACCTTCGACGGGACTGTCGAGCGGGCACAGGCGCCGCAGTCGGTAACGGTCGTGCTCGAAGACCAGCTCGATATCTCGCGCGGCGAAGTATTGGCGGCAACCGGGACGTTACCGGTCGTGGCGCGCGAATTCGAGGCGACCCTGTGCTGGCTGGCGACCGAACCCTTCAATCGCAGCCGGCGCTACCTGATCAAGCAGGGTACCCGGGTGGTCAAGGCGTTGCTCGGGTCCCCGCAGTACCGGATGAACGTCAACACGCTGGTGCAGGAATCGGCCGACACGTTCGCGCTGAACGACATCGGCCGCATTTCGGTCAAGACCGCGCAGCCTGTCGCGTTCGAACCCTATCGCCGGAATCGGGCCGCCGGCAGTTTCATCGTCATCGACGAGACCAGCAACAATACCGTTGCCGCCGGACTCATCGAATAAATCGGACATTTCGCAGCACAGGAACGCAAGATGACCTACGTCGTGACAGAGTCGTGCATCAACTGCAAGCATACCGACTGCGTGGATGTGTGCCCGGTCGATTGCTTCGTCGAAGGAGCGAACTTTCTCGCAATCGACCCGGAGACCTGCATAGATTGCAGTTTGTGCGTTGCCGAGTGTCCAGTCGAAGCCATCTTTGCGGAAGACGACGTACCCGAAGACCAGCGGGACTTCATCCGTATCAATGCGGAAGCGGCAAAAGCCTGGTCGCCGATCACCGAGAAGAAACCTGAGCCTATCGATGCGGAACACTGGGCGCAGATCAAGGACAAACGCGCTTTGCTGGAGTTCGCCTAATGGGCAAGGTTTATCTTATCGGTGCGGGGCCCGGTGCTGCCGACCTGATCACCTTGCGAGGCGCCGAGTTATTGAAGCGTGCCGAAATCGTTTTTCATGACGCGCTGGTGCAAGCGGAGATGCTCGCATTGGCTCCTGGTGCCAAACAGGTGGCCGTGGGCAAGCGTTGCAGCCGCATCTCGACGGACCAGCGCTTCATCAATCGCAATCTGATCGAAGCCGCCGGCAAGTACGACATTGTGGTCAGGCTCAAAGGCGGCGATCCGATGCTGTTCGGCAGGGCGCAGGAAGAGATCGAGGCGCTTGAGTCGGCAGGCGTGCCTTACGAGATCGTACCCGGTATTACATCGGCGCTGGCCGCCAGCGCGGAACTGGGTGTTTCGCTGACCGAGCGCGGCGTCAGCCGCAGCGTTGTTTTCGTTACGCCAAGGATCGGCGAAGGTGAGGACGTCAGCGACTGGGCGTCGGCGGTAGCCCGGGCCGATACGGCGGTGCTGTACATGGCAGTCGGCCAGGCGGCGGAAATTGCGGGAATACTGGAAGCACAGGGCATGCCGATGTCGACCCCCGTTGTCCTAGTGGAGAATGCCTCGTTGCCAGGCTCCCGGCATATCGGGTCCACGTTGCGCGGACTCAAGAACGGTGCCGCGCGAGGATTGGCCGGTCCCGCGTTGCTGTTGTTCGGCAACGTTTTCAGGAAACGTGCGCATGCCCTGACCGGACAGGAACTGGTGGCTGACGATACACCGCTGCAGGCGACTTCACGCTGAAAAATATCGGCGTTGCTGTTGTCAGGAAGCCGGCGCAAAGCCGGCTTTTTTACGCCTCGTTAAATATTCCTAATAACGATAAGAACATGAGATTATATTATTTCCATTCATAACAGGAGCCCGGTAACTTCCCACTCGATTTCGCAGCTCCTCTGTTGTCAATTAACGAAGCGACTTTCAAGAAGCTCGACCTGTTCACGGTCGACGAGGTTTCCGGCGGCTGGAAGCAGGCCCAGGCGGTGCATTTCAGCGATGGCGGTCTGTTCGATCAGATCTATCAGGTCAAATAAACAAAGGCGAAACAGCGATGGCCGAGTTCGACGCAAAGCGGATTGAGGAAGGGCAGACCGATAAACGGCTGTCCCCGGAAATCGAGCGGGAGATCCTTCGGGCCATAGCGCGCATCGACTACGGCTCGATCGAAGTGGTCGTCCACGACGGCAAGGTCGTGCAAATAGAGTGTAGGGAAAAAATTCGCGTGGTCCGCGACGAACCGGGCCGCAAGAACGCGATACGTCAAATTCGCTAGCCGGGTAAACCGGCTCGGCAACACCCCGGGCAGGCCAACCAGAAGACTGGAGGCGGCAAAAAACAAAACGATGTCGGCGACCTGACCGGATGACCGGAGGGCTCCGTAATTTTTTAAAGGGAGTTCTTCGAATGAATCCGTTTCGGTTACAAACCCTGGCCGGCGCATTGGCCGCAAGCTTCATCCTGACTTCGCCTTTCGCGGCTGCGGAAGACGACGTTTCGCAAATCAAACAGCAACTCGACGAACTGGATCAGAAAATACGCGTGCTACAGAGACTGCAGGAACTGGACAAGGAGGCGGCTACAGCGAAGGCGAAAGAAACTTCCGGGATTTCCGCAGGAAAGGACGGTTTTTACATCAAGTCCGGGGATGGCGCATTTTCCCTGCGACTTGGGGGCGTCGTTCAGGCCGATACCCGCTGGTATACGGATCATAGTCTCCCGTCCGGCAACGCGCCCGACAACATTCTTGTCAGGAAAGCGAGACCGATTCTCGAAGCATTGATTGCCGAAAAATTCGTGCTGAGAATCATGCCGGATTTTGGAAATGGCCAGACGATCCAGGAGGAATATGTCGAGGCGAGACTCGACCCGGCCTTCAATATTCGCGCTGGAAAATTCAAATCACCGGTGGGCCTGGAACGCCTTCAGCTTGATAGCGAAAACGAATTCATCGAACGCGCATTGCCGACCAATCTTGCGCCCAATCGCGACGTTGGTTTGCAGTTTGCAGGCAGTGTATTTTCGAACACGGTGTCCTATCAACTGGGCATTTTCGACGGCGTCTATGATAACGGTCTCTCTGACGGCGACGACAACAACGGCAAGGACGGGGTGGGGCGAATATTCCTGGAACCCTTCAAAAACGGCGACAGCGCGCTGAAGAGCCTCGGCTTCGGAGTTTCCTACAGCACTGGTCATCATCATGGCAACCCGACGACGTCTGATCTTCCGCAGTTCAAGACGATGGGGCAGCAGAATTTCTTCAATTACGCGACTGGAGCCTATGCGGACGGAAGCCATGATCGCGTATCGCCCCAGTTCTACTACTACGTCGGACCCTTCGGTTTGCTTGGCGAATACATTAGTTCGCGCCAGGAAATTTCCCGAAGCACGAATCTCAAGCGAGACCTAGACAATCGCGCATGGCAGATAGCCGGGTATTGGGTCATTACCGGTGAGAATGCTTCCTATCGTGGCGTGCCCGTGCCCAACAGGCCTTTTTCTTCATCCGACGGCCGGTGGGGTGCGTTCGAACTCGTGACGCGCTACAGCGTGCAGACGAACGACGATGGCGCTTTCGCGGGGACCGCCGCAACCCGGCTGGCCAATCCTTCGCAGTCTGCCCGCGAGGCGCGAGAGGTCGGAGTGGGATTGAATTGGTACCTTAATCGGAATATCAAGGTGCAGATCAACTATGAAGAAACGCATTTTGATGGTGGAGCGGCGATAGGAGATCGGCCGCCGGAGAAAGCAATTCTCACCCGCTTTCAGGCCGCGATCTGAGGACCGCCCCGATGAAACGCTTTCCGTCATCATTGAAAAGCATGTTCTCGCGTAGTGTGGGATATGAACTGATTGTCGCTTTTCTGTTCACTTGGGGTGCATCAGCGCATGCCGATACAGAATTGCTCAACGTGTCCTACGACCCTACGCGCGAGCTCTACCAGGAGTTCAATGCCGCATTCGCCAGACAATGGGAGGCCGGGACCAAAGACAAGGTCACCATCAGGCAGTCTCACGGCGGGTCGGGCAAGCAGGCGCGGACGGTGATCGACGGTTTGACCGCTGATGTCGTCACGCTCGCGCTTGCCTACGACATCGACGAAATCGCCGCGAAGGCGAAACTGCTCCCTACCGACTGGCAGAAGCGGTTGCCGCACAACAGTTCGCCGTACACGTCGACGATCGTTTTCCTGGTGCGCAGGGGCAATCCCAAGCACATCAAGGATTGGGACGACATCGCCAAGCCCGGCATTTCGGTGATAACGCCGAACCCGAAAACCTCCGGGGGGGCGCGCTGGAACTATCTCGCGGCATGGGGTTATGCGCTGAAGAACTTCGGTAACGACGAAGCCAAGGCCAAGGAATTCGTCGCGAAGATCTACAAGAATGTTCCGGTGCTCGACTCCGGTGCCCGCGGATCGACGACCACGTTCGTCGAGCGTGGCATCGGCGACGTGTTGTTGGCCTGGGAGAACGAAGCTTTCCTGGCGGTGAAAGAGCTGGGCCCGGAAAAAGTCGATATCGTCGTGCCGTCCATCAGCATTCTGGCCGAACCGCCCGTGACCCTTGTCGACAAGGTCGCCGACAAGCACGGCACCCGCAAGGTGGCGCAGGCTTACCTCGAGTATCTGTACAGCGAGGAGGGGCAGAACATCGCCGGACGCAATTTCTATCGGCCGACGGATCCGAAGGTCGCGGCGAAATATGCGACCCAGTTCCCGAAGATCAATCTTTTCAGGATCGACGCGGTATTCGGCGGCTGGCAAAAAGCGCAGAAGACCCATTTCGCCGATGGCGGCGTGTTCGATCAGATCTATCAGAAGTAGCGACCATGGAGTTTCTTGCAGACAAGGACGCGTTGGCGCGCATACAAGCCGCCACCGATTATCCGTTGCAGCGCTCGGCGGATGGCTGGATTGTCGGTCATTTTTTCCATTGTCGCCAGAACCTGGTCGTGGCCGTGCAGGCGCGGCTGCTGGAAAGCGTGAAAGACGGCCATGGCCGTCTTTTGAAAAAGTGCTCGACCTGATCGGCGTGGAAACCGCTCGTGTCGTGATCGAAATCCCGGCCGAGGTGAACCGGGACTGGCGGTTCCTGAAGCATGTGATGGTCAATCATCGCTCGAGGGGTTATCGCATCGCCATCAATCACGGCGGGGAAAACGAGGGCTGGATGGCGGAACTCGGCAGCCTCTATCCCGATTTCGTCAGGCTGGGAGCGGGTCAGTTGAAGTCTTGTGGCGGAATGCCTGCGCTGGTAGACGCGATTCATCGATTCGGCGCTACGTTGCTGGTCAGAGACGTCGAAACCGAACAGGAAATGTCTGCAGGGGTACGCGCCGGGGCCGATCTGCTGCAGGGGCGTTTCCTGGGCGAGCCGACGCGTGAGATCGAGTCGATATCGCGCCGTGCGCAAGAGCAAGGCAGCCATCCGGGGTACGCGTGGTAAGGCTGTTCAAACAACACAGCGTTCTGCCGGGGTTCAACCTGGCGCTCGGGTTCACGCTGCTCTATCTGAGCCTGATCGTGCTGATCCCGTTGTCGGCGGCATTTATCAAGACAGCGGCCCTGTCCTGGCCTGAGTTCTGGGCCACGGTGACCACGCCGAGGGTTGTGGCGTCCTACCGGCTGACATTCGGCGCATCGCTCGCGGCGGCACTGCTGAATGCAGTCTTCGGGTTGCTGGTGGCCTGGGTGCTGGTGCGTTATCGCTTTCCCGGCAAGCAAATCATCGATGCGCTGGTCGATCTGCCATTCGCCCTGCCGACCGCGGTGGCCGGCATTGCACTGACCGCGCTGTATGCGGGCAACGGCTGGATCGGCCGATGGTTCGAGCCCTTCGGCGTCAAGGTCGCCTTCACCCCGCTCGGTGTCTTCGTCGCGCTGACCTTCATCGGCCTGCCATTCGTGGTGCGCACGGTGCAGCCGGTGCTGGAGGACGTGGAGTCGGAACTCGAAGAGGCGGCGGCGACGCTCGGCGCCACACGGCTGCAGACTTTTGCGCGCGTAATATTTCCCACGGTATTGCCCGCTTTGGTGACCGGCTTCGCACTGGCATTCGCGCGTGCGGTCGGCGAATACGGATCGGTGATTTTCATTGC
Organism: Betaproteobacteria bacterium; assembly: GCA_016194905.1. NCBI lineage: Bacteria > Pseudomonadati > Pseudomonadota > Betaproteobacteria > Betaproteobacteria bacterium. Next base: position 141,751 of record JACQAP010000005.1, on the reverse strand, counting down.
CGGCAACATGCCGATGGTTTCGGAGATCACGCCACTGCTGATCATTACCAAGCTGGAGCAATACGACTATATCGGCGCCACCGCGCTGGCGGTGGTGATGCTGGCCATTTCCTTTGTCCTGCTGCTGATCATCAACTGGCTGCAATGGTGGAGCCGGCGACGCGGAGAAGCGCTATGAGAACACGCCGATGAGTTCCATTGCGCTTCCCCTCGACGCCGCGGGACGCGGCGTGCGCGCCACGCAGGAACCGGTGTGGGTGCGCTGGACCCTGATCGGCCTCGCGCTGGCGTTCCTGACGCTGTTCCTGTTCGTGCCGCTGATTTCGGTGTTCTGCGAAGCACTGAGAAAAGGCGTGGGGGTCTACTTCGCCTCCATCGTCGAGCCGGATGCGTTGTCCGCGATCGAGCTCACGCTCATCGCCGCAGCGATCGCCGTACCGCTCAACGTCGTGTTCGGTGTCGCCGCTGCGTGGGCGATCGCCAAGTTCGAGTTCCGCGGCAAGAATCTGCTGATTACCTTGATCGACTTGCCGTTTTCGGTTTCGCCGGTGGTTTCGGGACTGATTTACGTTCTGATCTTCGGCCTGCAGGGTTGGCTTGGCCCCTGGCTTGCCGAGCACGACTTGAAAGTAATCTTCGCGGTTCCGGGCATCGTGCTCGCCACCATTTTCGTTACTTTTCCTTTCGTCGCCCGCGAACTGATTCCGCTGATGCAGGCGCAAGGCAGCGAAGAGGAAGAGGCGGCGGCGGTGCTGGGCGCCAGCGGCTGGCAGATTTTCTCCCGCGTGACCTTGCCGAACATCAAATGGGGATTGCTCTACGGTGCAATCCTCTGCAATGCGCGGGCGATGGGCGAATTCGGGGCGGTATCCGTGGTGTCCGGACATATCCGCGGCAGCACCAATACCATGCCGCTGCACGTCGAAATCCTCTACAACGAATACAACTTTGCCGCCGCCTTTGCGGTGGCTTCCCTGCTGGCGTTGCTGGCGCTGGTAACCCTGGTACTCAAGAGTGTCGTCGGGGCCAGGGCCGCGACGGACAAGGAGCAAGACCATGACCATTGAAGTCCGCAACCTGTCGAAGCAGTTCGGCAGCTTTTCCGCATTGCGCGATGTCAGCCTGCAGGTACAGACTGGCGAATTGCTTGCGCTGCTGGGGCCCTCCGGATCCGGCAAGACTACGCTGCTGCGGGTCATAGCGGGACTCGAAGTGCCCGATACCGGGCAGGTGTTGTTTCATGGCGAGGATTCCACCGACCGTCATGTACGCGACCGCCGCGTCGGCTTCGTGTTCCAGCACTACGCGCTGTTCCGGCACATGACGATATTCGAAAACGTTGCGTTCGGTCTGCGTGTGCGCCCGAAGAACGTCCGTCCCGGAGAAGGGGAAATCCGGGAACGCGTATTGAAATTGCTCAAGCTGGTGCAGCTCGACTGGCTCGCCGATCGCTATCCGCATCAACTCTCCGGCGGACAGCGCCAGCGCATCGCTCTGGCACGGGCACTGGCCGTAGAACCGAAGGTATTGCTGCTCGACGAACCTTTCGGCGCATTGGATGCGAAGGTGCGCAAGGAATTGCGCGGCTGGCTGCGGCGGCTGCACGACGACATGCATATCACCAGCGTGTTCGTTACGCACGACCAGGAAGAGGCGCTCGAAGTGGCCGATCGCGTGGTGGTCATGAACGAAGGTCGCATAGAACAGATCGGTACACCAGACGAGGTGTACGACCAGCCGGCCGGGCCGTTCGTCTACGAGTTCCTTGGCCATGTGAACCTGTTTCACGGCCGCCTGCATCGCGGCCGCGCGCTGATCGGCGATATCGAACTCGACGCGCCGGAACACGCCGAAGCAGATCAGCAGCCTGCCGTTGCCTATGTCCGACCGCACGACATGGAAATTGAACGCGTGTCCAATGGGGAGACGGCGCTGCCGGCGCGCATCGTGCACATGCTGGCGGTCGGTCCGGTGGTGCGCGTGGAGCTCGCCCGCGAAGGCGGTGAGCGGACCGATCCGATCCAGGCCGAGATCAGCCGGGAGCGCTTTCGTGAACTGAAACTCGTAGCCGGCGAGCGCGTATTCATCCGGCCGCGCCGCTTCGACCTGTTTCCCAGTCAGCTACACTAGCCGGGATGCAACTTCTCCTGACTGTGAAGTGAGCCAGGCGCCGGCTTCGGCAATCCTTCTTTTTGCCCACGGTGCCCGTGACCCGTCGTGGGCGGAGCCGTTCCGCCGGATCGTGGCCCGGCTGCGCCACAAGCAACCCGGCATTCGCGTGGAACTGGCGTTTCTGGAATTGATGCAGCCAACCCTTGAATCGGCCATTGCTGGTTTGGCCGGCGAGGGCGTCGGGCGCATCACCGTGGTCCCGCTGTTCCTCGCTCAGGGCGGGCATCTCAGGGAAGATCTGCCCAGGTTGCTCGACGATATCCGCAAGCAGCATCCGGTGATGCGGATCGACGTTACGAGCGCAATCGGCGACTCGGAAGACCTCACCAACGCAATTGCCGACTGGGCCTTCGACCAGCACTTGTCCCGCTCCAACTGATCCGGTTTGGGTCCGGATCGTTTAGAACCGCGCTCCGGCGAGCCGAAAGCCGCTAGAATTCAGGCTTTTGGTCGGTTGGACATGCGAGTCTTTCGGGGTATCCCGGCGCGGGCAGACGTTCCTATCGCGCTAACTATCGGCAATTTCGACGGCGTCCATCTCGGGCACCGCGCGATGATCGCGCGTCTGGCGGAAGTGGCGCGCCGGCACGAGCTGCCGGTTGCGGTGATGACTTTCGAGCCCCAGCCTCAGGAATTTTTCGCGCCCGATCAGGCGCCGGCGCGGCTGACCTCGCTGCACGAAAAGCTGGAACTCCTGCGTGATTGCGGCGTGGACCGGGTGTACGTCTGCCGCTTCGATTACGCGCTCGCGCAACTGGCTGCGAACGAATTTGTTTCCCGGATCTTGCACGACGGCCTGGCGGTGCGCTGGCTGCTGGTCGGTGACGATTTCCGTTTTGGCGCACGACGGTCGGGTGATTTCACGCTGCTGAAGGCGCTGGCCTCCCAGTCGGGCTTCGAGGTCGAAGCCATGACCAGTGTCGCGACGGCCGGCGAACGGGTTTCCAGCACGGCAATCCGCGCCCGCTTGGAGAAGGGCGATCTCGCTGGCGCACAACAACTGCTCGGCCGGCCTTATTCGATCACCGGCCGGGTGGTGGATGGCGACAAACTCGGCGCGAAAATCGGCTACCCGACCGCAAACGTGCAGTTGAAGCGGTCCAAGGCGCCGCTGGCGGGAATCTTTGTCGTTGAAACGGACGGCCTCGGAACAGAGCCGTTGCCGGGCGTGGCGAGTCTCGGTGTGCGTCCCACCGTCAAGGAACGCGGCCGCCCGACGCTGGAAGTCCACCTGTTCGATTTCGACGGACGCATATACGGGCGGCGCATCGGCGTGCGCTTCATGAAGAAGCTGCGTGACGAGCAGAAGTTCGCCGGCATCGATGCGCTGGTGGCGCAGATGGATACGGACGCGGCCGCTGCCAGGGACTACTTCTTAACCGCGAAGGCGCCAAGGCGCAAAGGGGACGCGAAGGAATTCAAATGACGCCCGAAGAATTGGATCACATCAGCAATGAGGTGATTGGAGCCGCGATAGAAGTACATCGTGTTCTGGGGCCCGGACTATTGGAGTCGGCCTATGAAGAAAGCATTGCTTGGGAACTCGGCCTACGGAAATTTCAGCCTCGGAGACAAGTGCCTATCCCGGTTGTGTACAAGGATCTTCGGATAGAGGAAGGCTATAGGGTCGACATGATTGTCAATGAAGGGGTAATCCTAGAGTTGAAGTGTGTAGATGCTCTCGAGCCCATTCATACTGCCCAGCTTTTGACTTACTTGAAGATGACAGGACTGAAACTTGAAATGCTGCTGAATTTCAGAGTAGATGTAATGCGGCACGGAATAAAGCGCGTTGTGAACAATTTCTGATCGATTTCCTTTGCGTTACCTTTGCGCCTTGGCGCCTTTGCGGTTAAGGGTTTTTTAGAATGGCTGACTATAAAAACACACTGAACCTTCCCGATACGCCTTTCCCGATGCGCGGCGATCTCGCCAAACGCGAGCCCGGCTGGGTGCAACACTGGCAGAAAGATAAATTGTACGAGCGCATCCGTGAAGTATCCAAAGGACGGCCGAAGTTCATTCTTCACGATGGGCCGCCTTACGCCAACGGCGACATCCACATCGGTCACGCGGTCAACAAGATCCTCAAGGACATCGTCGTCAAATCGAAAACGCTGGCCGGCTTCGATTCGCCCTATGTGCCCGGCTGGGATTGCCACGGTCTGCCGATCGAGCACCAGGTCGAGAAGAAGCATGGCAAGAATATTCCGGCCGCGCAGTTTCGCAAACTTTGCCGCGATTTCGCGACCGAGCAGATCGAGCGCCAGCGCAAGGATTTCATCCGCCTGGGCGTGCTCGGGGACTGGACGAACCCTTACCGGACCATGGATTTCAAGACCGAGGCCGATACCATTCGCGCGCTGGATGCCATCAGGCGCAGGGGGTTTTTATACCAGGGCGCAAAGCCGGTGCACTGGTGTCTCGACTGTCGATCGGCGCTCGCCGAAGCCGAAGTGGAATACGAAGACCGCACTTCACCGGCAATCGATGTCGCGTTCAGGGTGCACGACAACGCGGTTTTGGCGAAGGCGCTGCGGTTTACCCACATCTATGAGCCGGTCTTCGTCGTGATCTGGACGACGACGCCGTGGACGCTGCCGGCCAACCAGGCCGTGTCGGTGCATCCGGAATTCGATTATGTGCTCGTGCACTTCTCCGCAGGGTTTTTGATCCTTGCGAAGGATCTCGCGGAAAAATGCCTGGAGGCCTACCAGATCAAAAAGCGCGAAATCGTTGCCGAGTTCAAGGGCGCGGACATCGAGAACCTGCCACTCGAGCATCCTTTCTACGATCGCATCGTGCCCGTCGTGCTTGGCGATCACGTCACTCTCGATTCCGGCACCGGCCTGGTCCACACGGCGCCTGCGCACGGCGTGGAAGACTTCGCGGTCGGCCTGCGCTACAAACTGCCGGTGGAAAACCCGGTGGATGATGACGGGCGTTTTTTCCAGAAGATCCCGCTGGTCGGCGGCCTGTCTGTGTGGCAGGCCAACGATGTCGTGATCCAGGCGCTCAAGGACCACGAGCGGCTGCTGCGCATCGAAAGCTACAAGCACAGCTATCCGCATTGCTGGCGTCACAAGTCGCCGCTTATTTTTCGCGCCACCCGCCAGTGGTTCATCGGCATGGATCACGGCAGCGACCGAAGCTTGCGGCAAATCGCCGCCACCGCGGTTGAAGCGACGGCTTTTTATCCGTCGTGGGGGCAGGCACGGCTGGAGGCGATGATTTCCAATCGGCCCGACTGGTGCGTTTCCCGGCAACGCAACTGGGGCACGCCGATGGCGTTCTTCGTTCACAGGCAAACCGGAGAATTGCATCCGCGTACCGACGAGTTGGTCGAACAGGTGGCGCAGCGCGTGGAACAGCGGGGCATCGAAGGCTGGTTCTCACTCGATGCTAGCGAGTTGCTGGGCTCCGACGCGGCGACTTACCGGAAGGTGCCGGATACGCTGGACGTCTGGTTCGATTCCGGCACGACCCATGTGTCGGTGCTGCAGCGGCGCGAGGAATTGGCCAACCCAGCCGATTTGTATCTCGAGGGTTCCGACCAGCATCGCGGTTGGTTCCAGTCGTCGTTGCTGACCGGTTGCGCGATCGACGGACAGGCGCCGTTCAAAGGGCTGCTGACGCACGGTTTCGTCGTCGATGGCCAGGGCCGCAAGATGTCGAAATCGCTCGGCAACGTCATCGCACCGCAGAAAGTCATGGATACGCTCGGTGCCGATGTCCTGCGCCTGTGGATCGCCTCGACAGACTATTCCGGCGAATTGTCTCTGTCCGACGAAATTCTGAAGCGCGTCGTCGAAGCCTACCGGCGCTTCCGCAACACTCTGCGTTTCCTGCTCGCCAACCTCGACGACTTCGATCCGACGGCGCATGAATTGCCGGTGCCGGAATGGCTCGAGATCGACCGCTATGCACTGCAGATGGCGGAGCGGCTGCAACGGCAGGTGCTCAAGGACTACGACGAATTCGAGTTCCACTACGTCGTGCAGAAACTGCAGGCGTTCTGTTCCGAAGACCTTGGCGGATTCTATCTGGACATCCTCAAGGACCGGCTTTATACGTCGGCGAAGGATTCCACGGCGCGCCGCTCCGCGCAAAGCGTTCTTTACCACATCACGCACAGCCTGCTGCGGCTGATGGCGCCCGTGCTGTCGTTCACCGCGGACGAAGCCTGGTCGATATTCACGCGCAAAGAAAAGGACAGCGTGCTGCTGCACACCTGGCACCAGTTTCCGGACGCCGGAGGAGATCTATGCGAGCGCTGGGACAAGATCCGCGCGGCGCGTTCCGAGGTGCAGAAGGAACTCGAAGCGCTGAGGGTGGCCGGAAAGATCGGCTCGTCGCTGCAGGCCGAAGTGGAGGTGTTTGCGGACGGCGAGCGCTTCGATGTGCTGAAGTCTTTGGGAGACGATCTGCGTTTCGTCTTCATCACCTCGCAGGCAAAAATCCTGCACGGCAGCGCCGGCATCGTCGTACATCCGAGCGAGTACAAGAAGTGCGAGCGTTGCTGGCACTACCGCGCGGATGTAGGCCGGGATCCGGCTTACGCGGAAATCTGCGGCCGCTGCACGGAAAATCTCTACGGGGCCGGCGAGCGGCGCGTGCATGCGTAGCCTGGGCACCTGGCTTGGTTTCAGCGCGTTGCTCGTGGTGCTCGATCAGATCACGAAATTCGTCATCCAGCGCGCGCTGGTTCCGGGTCAATCCCTCGATGTGTTACCGCCGGTGGTGACACTGGTGCTGGCCTACAACCCCGGTGCCGCGTTCAGTTTCCTTGCATCGGGTTCGGGCTGGCAGCGTTATTTTTTCCTGGTCATCGCGCTGGTCGCCTCGGTCCTGATCATCACCATGATGATCAAACATCGATCGGATCGTTTTCTGTGTTTCTCCCTTGCACTGGTCCTCGGCGGCGCCGTGGGCAATCTCACTGATCGCGCGGTATACGGCGCGGTGGTGGATTTCGTATTGCTGCGCTGGCCTGGCGGCCCCAGGCTGCTCGACCCCTGGCCGGCATTCAACCTGGCGGATTCCTGCATAACAGTCGGCGCCGCGCTATTGATCTGGGATAGTTTTCGTCGGTCCCGTGTCAAAGCAGTTTGAAGTTCAAAACCTTCACCGCAAAGGCGCAAAGACGCAAAGGAAACGCAAAGGAGGGCAGGACATTACTCGGACGAACCACGTGCGCGACGCAGTTACAGTTTCTCGACAGTTCGTAGCGCCCAATGTTTCTTGCGAATAAATGGCATTGGTTTTCTTTGCGTTTCCTTTGCGTCTTTGCGCCTTTGCGGTAAAAGAGATTTAGAGTTAGGGATAGAAAAATGCCGAACTGGGTGAAGATGATGGAAGCCAAGATTGCCCTGGCCAAACGCGGCGCGAAGCCGTCCAGGGCGAGTGACAATCCCCGCATTCCGCCGGGACAGAAGGAAGTACATGACTTCCCGGTGCTCGATCTGGGTCTGGAGCCCAAGGTTTCGCTGTCCGGCTGGAATCTGCGTGTGTTCGGATTGGTCGAGGAGGAGCTCGACTACAGCTGGAAGACATTCAACGAATTGCCGCAAGTCGACCTGACCACCGATTTTCATTGCGTCACGCGCTGGTCGCAGCTCGACATGAACTGGCGCGGTGTGCCGGCGCGGGAAATCATCATGAGCGCCCGTCCGCTGGAGAAGGCCGGATTCGTGACTCTGCATAGTGCCGACGAGTACACCACCAATCTGCCGCTTGAGGCGTTGCTCGACGATGACGTGATGATTGCGCACAGTGTGTTCGGCAAGCCGCTGCCGGCCGAGCACGGCGGACCGGTCCGGCTGGTGGTGCCGAAGCGCTACGCCTGGAAGAGCGCCAAATGGCTGACCGGCATCGAATTCCACGAAGAAGACCGGCCCGGTTTCTGGGAAGTGCGCGGTTATCACAACGAGGCCGATCCGTGGAAGGAAGAACGTTTCGCTGAAGGCAATTTATAGAAACGGCGGCGATCTATAGAGGCCGACGGCAATCTAGGGAATGCGGCGGCGTATAATTCAGGCCTCGATCAACCTGCTCACACCATGGAAGTCCTGCTCGCCAATCCCCGCGGTTTTTGCGCCGGCGTAGACCGTGCCATCGAAATCGTCGAACGCGCCCTCAAGCTGCACGGAGCGCCGATCTACGTGCGCCATGAAGTCGTTCACAACAAATATGTCGTGGACGACCTTCGTGCCAAGGGAGCGGTGTTCGTGGAGGATCTTGCCGAGATACCCGCAGGAGCGACGGTGGTCTTCAGCGCGCACGGCGTGTCGCAGACCGTCCGTCGCGACGCCGAAGCGCGAAAGTTGAACGTATTCGATGCCACCTGCCCGCTGGTAACCAAAGTGCACGTCGAAGTGGCCAAGATGCATGACGGCCAACGCGAAATCGTGATGATCGGCCACGCGGGCCACCCGGAGGTGGAAGGCACCATGGGTCAGATAGAGGGCGTGGGGCAGGTCGGCAGCGGCATGTATCTGGTGGAATCCATCCGGGACGTCGAACGCCTCAAGGTCAAGAATCCGGACAACCTGGCGTTCGTGACCCAGACTACGTTATCTGTGGACGATGCACGTTCGATCACGGAGGCGCTCAGGCGCCGCTTCCCTGGAATCCTCGGGCCTAAAAAAGACGATATCTGTTATGCCACGCAGAACCGCCAGGATGCGGTCAAGGTGCTGGCGAAGCAGTGCGATGTGTTGATCGTCGTCGGCTCGCCGAACAGTTCGAACTCCAACCGGCTGCGCGAGGTCGCGTCCAATCTCGGCGTGCCCGCCTACATGCTGGACAACGCCGCCGATCTGAAGCCCGAATGGGTGGAAGGGAAAAAGGTGGTGGGCGTGACGGCCGGTGCATCCGCACCGGAAGTGCTGGTGCAGGCGGTCATCGCCCGGCTCAATTCGTTGGGCGCCGGGCCGGTCAGGGAACTGGAAGGTATCGCGGAACGGGTGACATTTCCCTTGCCCAAGGCACTCGCGGGTTAATTTCCTGCGACAAAAAAGAAAAGCGGCTCGCATGGCGAGCCGCTTTTTTGTTGCTTTGCCGCTCCTATTGCAACTCTCGGAAGGAACTCCGACGGCCGGTCGGGCTCGGCGAGGAGAATGGAGGCGCCAGGTTGGGGTACTTGTTGTCTGACGTGGTTACAATCGCAACCGTCTTGTTGTTGGGCAGGCGCACGATGCTGATACCGACGACCAGTGAATTTCCGACCAGCACGCCGGCGAGCGTGTTGCCCGAGGACTGGACGTATCCACCGGTCTTGTAGTCGAGGAAATTCAGGTACGACGTGCCGCCGGAAGTGCAGGCGCTGGAGGCCGGAATGTTCGAGCCGACAATCAGGGTGCCAAGTTGCAGCTTGGGATCCACGTTCACCCGCTCTCCGCTGTTCGGAAGATCGGCTCTCCATCCATTTTTCGCCGTCAGGTCGACCGCATTCGAGGTCGCCGTGCGAATTCCCGCACCGGTCCCGGACGTACCATTCGTCAGCGTCTGTGCCACAACCGTGGTGCCGCGTGCGTTGATGGGTGTGGACGGGGCAACCCCGTTGGTCGCGTCCTTGATGCCGTAGATGGTCTGTACCTGGGTCGATGGCAGGTCGCTGGTGCCCAGATAGCGCCCGGTTCCGACGTAGGTCATCGCCACACCGTTGACGTCACCCAGCTCCGGCTTCGTTGTCACCGGTTGTGCCACGCCCGACGGGTCCGTGTACCGGGCGATTGCGTACGCGGTGGCGGTATCCAGGTTGAAGCGCCACAGATATCCCTGCAGGTCGCCGCCGTAAACCCTCAGCGTCGTATTGTCGACGTTGGTGTCGTCAACCCAGTTGTTGATCCGTGCCAGGCCGAGCGGCGTGGCGGTACTGCCCGGGCTCAGGAACTGACTCGCATTGGCGGCCTGGATCTTCTTCAGGATCACCCCGGTGATGGGATCCAGCACATAGACGTAGCCTTTGCCGTCTCCCGGGCTGACGTTGTTATAACCCGAAGTCACGACGACGACCCATTTCCCATTGGTGGCAGGGGACACGGGTGCCAGCTTGGTGATGATCGGGTTGCCGTAGGACAAACCGAGGTCGCAATCGTCCTTGTCGGTACCGAGCACTGTTGCGCTCGGGCAGCTCGCCGTGGCTCTGACGTTGAATTCCCACAGCCCGATGGGCGTCGCCGGATCCGTGACATCGAGAGCGTAGAAGCTCCTTCCGCCGCTGGCGAGACCGCCGACCAGAATGGTTTTCCATTTCGCCGCGACGGGATCGTAGACGTCTCCGACAGTCGGCGACCCATCCACATAGTATTGGTGGCGGTTGGCGTAGTCCTTATCCGCCAGGCGATACAGATTCGGGATCAAAATGTTGGGGATGTAGGCCCAGCGCTCCGTCCCGGTATCGCCATTCAACGCGTGCAACATGCCGTCATTGGCCGCGATATACACGTTCGCGCTACGGGCGCTGCCGACGTCGACGCCGGCAACGACATTGACAGGATCGCGGGAGCCGCTGTAGATGCCGCTACAACTCACGCCGGCCGTGTTGACGCACTCCTTGAAGTTGGCTCCGGCAGGCGAGGCGAACCCGGCGTCGGCGTAGCCGGCCGAAATCTTCTTTACGTACACCGGCGCGCCGTCGACTACGTCGCCCAGAACATGCTGCCTGTCGCGATAGAGCTGGTTCCCGGCGGCGACGGAGGCTTGGGCTTCAAAGGAACTGTCGCCGCGAATGAAGCTGACGAGGTTCGACCCTGCGGCTGCCGTTTGCTGTGTGGCGGTGAGGCTGCCCCACTGGCTCAATGCCGCGCCCCCCGTGCCGATCCACGCGGCATTGAAATAGGCCTGCTCGGTCGCGGTGAGGTTCGCCCAGGCGAAGTCCTGCAGCTTGTTGGTGCTGCTGCTATTGAAGCGCTTGATGCTGCGGTTGTTACCTCCGGGCGTCGTGGCATTCGTCAGTGTATCGAGCTGGGCTTGCGCACTCCAGATGGAAGGCGGGGCGCTGACCGCACCGGTGCTCAGGTCGATGGTGCGCGCTTCCACGTCTCCATTCCAGCGCACGGTTTCGTAGCTGGCGACGTACGCGAAGTTGTCACCGGCGACGGGCTCGAGGTTACTGGTTGCCGCTGCGGCGGCCGAGCCGGTCGTTGCCGTGACGCCGGACAGCGCGTTCGACAGTCCGGACACGAGCTGGGCCGGATCCTTGGCACTGAAGTACGTGCCCCGGCCGTCCACCGCCGCGTGCCACAAATCGTCCACGGCACTAACCGTGTCGGCAACCGGCTGCGGCCAGTTCATCGTTCCGTTCTTGATGGCGAGGAAATCCCCGGTCGGGTTGGTGCGGTAGTCCGAAGCGTACGTCAGCGTACCGTCCACGCCCAATCCGAGGGTGAAGGTGGTCATATGCTGCCAGCTCGCGCTGTCGTTTTGCGGGTCGGTGCCAGGCTGTCCCGGGACGTTATTGGTGGTGCCGACGTCGAGCTGGGTCCCCGAGACCGCTGCCCCGAGCGAGCCCGGCGCGCGCAAGTCGGTCATGTAGTAGTACTGGGCCACGTCGGCCAATGTATCCGGATAGCCCAGCGGGCCGGACGTCGAAGTGTTGGTGACGACCGACTTCGGATTCGGCGTAATGGTGAAGTCCGCAGACGTGATCGCCGCCCCTGTCGATGTGGACGTTGTCGCACCGGTGACGGAGGTCGATGCTGCTGGCGAGGGGCCGCCGGTCGTCGTGTTCGACGTGACGCTGCTGCTGGAACTGGTTGCCGCCGCGACCGGTGCTCCGGTGACCACGGGAGCGGAGGTCGCGCCGTTTACGGTAGTCGTCGGGTTGGCCGTTTTAGCGCCAACGGTGCAAGATTGCGCAATGGTAAAAGTCGGGCCGCTCGTGGTCCCGCTATAGGTTGTAGTCGGGGCACCCGCGCCGATGGTCGTCACGATTCTGTTGTAACCCATGACGCGCTGCAGCTTCAGCGTACGCCCTGCAATGGTACACGTATAGGTCGTCTGCGGGTTCGGGCTGCCGGCGAACGCCGCAGCAAAAGCGCTGGGGAGGTTTGTGCCGTTTGCGCTGCTGACCCATTGCGCCGTTTCGGTGACTGGCGTTGTCGTGGTCGAGGTCAGGTTTACGCATGAACCGGGATCGGAGAATGCATAGGCGGTTCCGCTCGTCGTGGGAGCGCCGGCCGTGCTGCCGACCGTGACAACAGTCTGGTTATAGGTCGTGGTGCGCCGCTTGATGCGTGCCTGCCCGGCTCCACAAACGCCGGCTTGGTTGGCTCCCGCCGCAACCCCGTTGATGGTGCCGAAGGTGCTGGTGGCGTTGGCAACCAGAGTCTGCTCGTCCACAACGGTAAATTGCGTGACCACCGTGTTGGTCAGAGCGACGCAGGAACCGACATCGGCAAACGCGTAGGTCGCGCCCAGTACGGGAGCGGCCGCCACGCCGCCGGTCGTGACCACGGTGCTGGTAGCGGTAGTGGTACGGCGTTTGATGCGTCCAAAATTCGCAGCACAGGTACCGGCCTGATTATCGCCCGCGCTGATGCCGTTGACCGCGGCAAAGGTGGTGGTGGCATTGCCGTTGACGGCCTGTTCATCCACCTTCGTTGTCGGGGTCACCGCGGTCGTCACGACCGCGTTGCAAGCGGTAATGTCCTGGTAAGTCGTGGTCGTCGAGGGTGTGGTGCTTAACACGACGCCGTCGCGCGAGACCACGGTGCTGATTGAAGACGAGGTCTGCTGCTTGACGCGGCTGAAGTTCGCCGAACAACCGCAAGGCGTGGCGCCAAAAACGGTGGCGCTTCCGGTGCAGATCTGCTGCGTATAGGTGCTGTTCGAAGTCACGGCGGTGAGCTGGAACGAACCGTCGAGCAGCGGACGCGGCGCCGTCGTCGGGTCCGAGTCCTGATTCCCGATCGCGCTGCCGTCCAGTTTCTGGCCGGCATTGCCGTTCCAGAACCCGTCGGTCGACATGATCGTGAAGTTTTGCTGACACGAGTACTGCATCGGATCGTCGGTGATGCCGTTGTTGATGCCGGTGGTCACGTGGGCATAGTAGCGACCGACCCGGGACAGGGCTTCCCGCAATGGCGTCGACAGGTTCGGATTCTGTGCGTAGAACTTCGTGTACCAGTTATTCTTTTGTCCGCCAGCGCCAGCCGTGAAATCCGCCATGGGAAGAAATTTCGCGGACGCGACCGGGCTGCCGGGATTGATGGTGATAAAGCCGACGCGGAAGCTGTCGGTGACCTGCTTGAATGCCAGACCCGCCGCCGATTTCATCATCTGCATGCGGGTGCGATAGTAGGCATACCAGTTGGCGAAGTTGGTCATTTCCTGCGCGTAGCTGCAGCCGGTTGCCCCGACTGCGCCGGAACAGTCGGTGCGTGATGCGGCCCGCGGGTAACTGGCCGTACCCGGAACGATGTCCGTCCGCGTGAAGCCGTCGCTGCCGGTTCCATACTTCGGATACTGGTACGTAGCCGTTTTCTTGGCCTGGCAGGTGCCCGTACCGAAGCCGCTGGCGTTCGCGCTGCTACACCACGCCAGGCTGCTGACGGTGTAGTAGTAAGGGTTCAGGGTGCCGGCAGCGGAACGCAGACGGTTGTATGTCCCGTTCGGATAGGTCCAGACGCCGGCCTGGATCGGTCTCTTGCATACGCCGCTTGCAAACGGGGCGGTGAGATCGGAGGTGGTCGGCGAATTCGTATTGCACCAGACCGTGTCAGGATAGGCTGTGGTCAAGTCAATGGTGCCGCTGAACTGGATGCCAAAAGCGTCGTTCGGCACCGCGGTCCAGGTGGTGTAGCTCGGGAAACTGGTCCCGTCATAGTTAACCGCCGGCGTATACGTAATGGTCGGGTTGTAGTAAATGCCGTTGAACTGCGCGCTGTTGTGCGGGGGATCGGCGAAACTACAGTTGGTCAAACTGGAACCCGTGCTTTTGCATGCCGGATCGAAGTCGACGGAGTCCGGCATGAAGTCCCAGTTCATGCTTCCGGAGGCATCCAGCAGGAACATCAGATTGGGCTTCACGACCGAACTGGCCGTGTTGGCCATCGGCGCACTCGCGATGTCGGTCAATGCGGCGTTGACCGTGGTCATGGCAAACCCCATGCCAAGGACAAATGCCATTTTGGTCAAGATCAAGCTCGTCGGTGAAGTGCGCTTCATGATGGCTCCCGTATGCATAACGGATCTGATGGATCAATAAATAAACGCTTGAATGTAACTGACGGTGAACTTCGGTCCTTCGATCTTCGCGGTGATCCGATAGAACACCAGCGACGTCCCGGCCAGCGGCGAGCTGCCATAAGAGCCGCCGCCCTTGGTGCTGCCCACCGACACCGTGGCAACCTTGGCGCAATCCGTTGCGTCGATCGATTTGGCGGATTCGTTGCACATGCGGTGGGCGACGTAATAGATGGCGTTGCCGTTATTGTCATTCCCGACAAACGTGCCATTTGCCGGCCAATCGAAGGTCTTCGGGTCGAAGGAAGGCTGCCAGTTGGCAAAATACCCGGCCTGGTCTGCCTCCAACTGGCCCGGCGTCTTCGACGTCACCCAGGTGCGGGCCGCCTCGACCGCGGCGTCCCCGGCGCTTGAGGCGGCGTTTTTGAAAGCCAGGTTGCCCGCAATCAGGTTGTTGGTGTCGACCGAGCGCATCATCGCGAGTCCAGCCAGCGTCATGGCCACCAGGACGATCAGCGCGATGAATAACACCACGCCTCGCTGCGCGCTGCGCGTCGTACGAATCCGGACAATCTTCGGATTTAGGGATGTCATCAGTTGCTCCAGATCATGTTGCGCAGGGGTACCACCGTTTCATAAACGCGATAACGGTAGTCACGCCAGTCGGTAAGAAGATCGGGATTCGTCATGGTGAAAGCGCCGCCGTACCATGTGGGGGCGGCGGCGGTAACGTGACTACCGTCCTCGCGCAGTTTTTCGAGTTTCGCGCTGCGCGCCAATAGGGCAATGCGAATCGCGCGTACCTGCATCCATTGCGCCGAGGTAGCCGGCAGTGTGGTATCCCAGGTGTCCACCACGGCGTCGCCATCGGTATCCTTGCCGTACTGGGCCTTGAGTTGCACGATGCCGTCGCCGATGTCCGCATCCGACGTACCATCCCCGTCCGCATCCTGCGCCGGAACGTAGGGCATCAGAGTTTTGGTCTGCAGCTTGTCGTTGCCAATCTGATAAGTCACGACGGTGGGCGAGCGGCCCAGCGTGAATAGCAGCGCGGCAGTTGAGTAACCGACGCCGGAACCGCCGCCTTTGTTGTAACTGGCTGTCGCGTTGATCGTTTGATTGGCGGCATTGACGTAGCTATAGGGGGCCGCGTTGGCGTGCATGACGGTATTGACTGCCGCCGGGAGAAATCCGGTGACCTCGGCCATGGAGCAGTTGAGCCCTGCTTCGCTGGCCACGACGAGATCGCCCGCCAGAATGCCCGCCGCATTTTTCAACGGAAAATCCGCACCAGAGGCCGCGCTGCTGACGAATGCGTCGCCTTCCACGACGTTTGGCGAACTGCCGTATATCACCGTGATCTTGTCCGGCGCGCCCGCGGCGCCAACGGTGATGACCACCGGGGCCATGAGAAAAGTGAAGTCGGGGGCCGGTCGATTGCTGTTGTAGGCGAGCGTGGTGCAGCCGATCATGTTGTTGTCTGCCGAGACCATGCCGAAGCCCGCGCTGCGGATTGTGCTTTCCAGCGTAAACAGGGCGATGTTGCCGCTGATCTGTGCGTCGCTGGTGCCTGTTGTGGTGCGCTTTCTTTCTTCGGACGTCGCATACACTTGCATGATGACGATCATGCCGATCAATCCAATGAGCACCGCGGCCAGAATTTCCGGCAGGCTCATGCCTCGCATGAAATGCGGGCTTTGAAGCTTCTTGTTCAAGCGCTGACGCATGGTTGGCCTCAATTGATGTAAGCCGTCATGACGAACTGATGAACCGTCGTGTCGGTCGGATTTCTCCACCGGAGAGTCACCGTGGTTTGTGTGCCGACCGCTGCGCCGAGCGAGCTGGCACCAACCGTGACAATGGGAGGGTTTGCGGCTGCATCCGGCAGCGATGCGTCGACCTGTGCGATCCAGGTGGTCAACGCGGCGGGGGCGGTACCGGTTCCAGTGTATTGGTAGCTCGCCAGGGCCGCGCGGTTCAGCCACATTTCACCGACCAACTGGGTCGCCAGGTTGCTGGCCTCCGCGCGGTCCCGCGAGTCGGTGGCAAGCTTGATGCCCATCGCTTGCATGCCGACCATGGCCAGAATGCCGAGGGAGAAAATCAGGATGCCGATCAGCGCCTCCAGCAGCATGACGCCTGACTGGGCGTTGCGCAATGAGCGTCTTGAAGTCGTTGTCATGGGGACACTCCAGTTAGCATTTCCGGGAATCGCCGGCTGCCGATACTTGCGGGTCGCACATTTTGATCTGCCCGCCTACTGCCACCGTTACGTTGAGGCAGCGCATATTTCCGGTTCCGGTGCCGCACGCGCCGCCGGTCGGGTTCGTCACCTGGATAGTGGCGGCAGCCAGCAGATTGGTCTTTCCCAGGCCGTCGAAGGTGATGGTCGGATCGGTCGTGGCAATCACCGCGTTAGGGGTGCCCTCCGCGGCGCTGCGCGATTGAACTGTTGCCGGTTCGAGTGCAGAAGGCGTTACGATGGTGACGGACCAGCTCGAATCGGGTCCAACCATCGTGAAGCTGACCGATTTATTGCGTTGTACTGCGTTGGCACGGGCCAATTGCAGTCCGTTGAATATCGATTCGGCCGCATTGCGCACCTGCACGTTCTGCAGCCAGGCCGTAAAACTTGGCACCCCCAACGCCAGCAGGACGCCAATGATTACGAAGCCGATCAGCAGCTCGATCAAGGTCATGCCGGCTGCAGCACGCGTGCGCATCAGCAGGTCCCGTTCTTTCTGACGATCCAGCACGTTGCGTTGCCGGTCCAGCCCTTCGTGGTAGCCGGCGCAGTGACGGTGGTCGTTCTGGCGTTGCTCTGGTCGATGGTGAAAGCCATTCCGGCGACGTCGGTTGCAGGAATGCCGGTGGCAGTGATCGTATAAGTAGTGGGAGTCAGGTTCGAGCAAGCGTAAGTAAAGTATTTGTTATTCGTCGTAGAGCACGGCATGCCTGTATACATCCTGTTGTCCTGGAACCACTGCTCCGACTGCACCCGCATCGCAAGGAGATTCGAATAAGCCTCGGTCAGCTTGCCGCGGACCACGTACTGATTATAGGAAGGCAGAGCAATCGCGGCGAGAATAGCCACAATCGCTACAACGATCATCAATTCGATTAGCGTGAATCCGCCAGGCTTCTTCATACGTTCCTCCTTTTTGGTATTCGAAGACTAGCGACAGGAAGATCGATATGCCACCGTCTTCCGACAAGAGGTCGGTTTGGCAGAATGAACGGCGGGGAAAGCTCTAGCCATGGGGCGCCCATGGCATTATCGTTGGCGGACGAATTTTGTCAGTCCGAAACGTTTTCCGCGGCCTCTTTGAAAAGGCTGGTGGAATAAGTGCCCAAGGCGGGCACACGGCATTGATATTTATCGGCTAAGCCATGTAAAGAGAGGCGATGATCAGCGATACGTTTTTTATCTTCCGCCGGCCGCTGGACCCGCACAGACGGCTGGGCATGGCTCTACTGGCGTCGGCGCTACTGCATGCGCTCATGCTGTTTTCATTGTCAAGATATTCTGTCCATGGCAATGTTTTTACCCGGCCTGTGGTTGCGCCGTTGAGCGTGCGGATCGAGAGGTTGCCCGAGTCGCCGGAAGCTGCGCCGATCGTGGTCAAGGATAAAAAAGCTTCGCTTCATCAGAAGCCCAATGCGCCCAAGCCGGTGGTGCCTGCCGCACCCGCGGATATCGAGCAGTCCTTATCTCAGCCCGGGGTATCGGTCTCCGATACCTTGTATTTGCGACCGATTTCCGGCCGTGTCAGCAGTCCATTGCTGGCGACCGATGAATATCGGCGAAGTTCCGATATCAGCGAAAAACCCGAGGCGGTCGCGATGAGAGTCCCAAAATATCCCCGACCGGCATGGGAGCAAAAGCTTTCCGGCTGGGTCATCGTCATGTTGTTCGTGGACGAAGGAGGGAAGGTCGTCGATACGGCCGCGGTTGAATCCAGCGAGTCGTTCAATGACTACGAAAGAGACGTCGCAGAGGAACTGCGTGGCTCCATTTTTACGCCTGGAAAACTCGACGGACGAGCGGTCAAAACGCGGATATTTGCCATGGTGCGGTTCGATTCCCAAGCCCTGTCCGGCCTTGAAACCGCCAAGGATACAATCGCGCCTGTCCCGGTCGAAAACAAGGAAAAGCGCTAATGTTTTGCGCTCCTTGAGGCTGAGGTTAGACGGAGTCCAATTCTTATCTTATAATCCTTGCCATGGATGCGGCGCAGTACAACAGAAACAATTTGGCGGACAAGCTTCGCGCCCACGGGATCAATCCAACCCACCAGCGCATTGAAATTGCGCACGCCTTGTTTTCCCGTTGCGAACACCTGTCGGCCGAGCAGATCATGGCGATCGTCAATGAACGCCACTCCGAGACATCCAAGGCAACGGTCTACAACACGCTCAATCTCTTCCTCGAAAAGAAGCTCATCCGGGAAGTGATCGTCGATCCGAACAAGGTCTTCTACGACCCGAATACTTCACCGCACTATCATATGTATGACGTCGAGTCCGGCAAGCTCACGGACATCGATGCCGTCGATATCCGCGTTTCCGGATTACCGTCGCTCCCGGCCGGCATGGTCACCGAGGGCATGGACATCGTCATCCGCGTGCGTCCCGCGGACTTCCCGCAGGTATAGTTCTGCCGCAATTGTTTTTCAGTGGCCGGTGAATCTCGCCGGACGTTTATCCCTGAAAGCAGCCACACCCTCGCGGAAGTCCTCGCTTTTCGCCGCTTCGCGCTGCAGATCGCGTTCGAGATCGAGCTGCTGATCGAAAGTATGGTTTGCGGACGCGTAGATCGCGCGCTTGGTCAGCCCCAATGCCCGGGTCGCCTGTCCGGCCAGTTGTCGCGCCAGCGCGGTGGCTTCAGTCATGAGCTGATGGTCGTCGACGCATTTCCAGATCATTCCCCATTGTTCCGCCCGTTCCGCGCTGACTTTCTCCGCAAGCATCGCGGCGGCCATTGCGCGCGCCGTGCCGACCAGGCGTGGCAGCGTGTACGTGCCGCCGGCATCGGGAATCAAGCCGATACGGTTGAACACCTGGATGAAGCTCGCCGATTTCGCGGCAATCACGATGTCGCAGGCGAGCGCCAGGTTGCAACCGGCGCCGGCGGCGACACCGTTGACCGCGCAGATCACCGGATACGGCAGCGCGCGCAACCGCTTCAGCAGCGGGTTGTAGTTCTTTTCCAGCGAACTGCCCACATCGGTGGTTTCGCTGCCGTCTCCCATCATGCGCTCGGAGAGATCCTGCCCGGCGCAGAAGCCGCGGCCGGCGCCGGTAATCATCAGCACGCGCACACTGCGGTCGGCCTGGATGATTTGCATGGCCTGCTTCAGATCCGCATGCATTTCACCGGTGAAGGAATTCAGTTTGTCCGGACGGTTCAAGGTGATCGTCGCGACCCCCTCGGCGATATCCAATAAAATGGCATTGAATTTCACTGGCGTTTTCCTTTTCTTGTCCTCGTCCGCGGATGCGGCCGTCGACGGATTATAAAACTCACCCGGAAGGACAGGTCATGACCTACGAAAATATCATCGTCGAAACCCGCGGCAAGGTCGGACTGATCATGCTCAACCGCCCCAAGGCGCTGAACGCACTGTCGCCGGACCTGATGCGTGAAATGTCCGCCGCGTTCGACGCCTTCGAAGCCGACGAGAACATCGGCTGCATGATTGTCACCGGCAGCGACAAGGCGTTTGCCGCCGGTGCCGACATCAAGGCCATGAAGGAAAAGACCTACATGGACGTCTACAAGGAGGATTTCATCACCGCCGAATGGGAGCGCGTTACGCGTTGCCGCAAGCCGGTGATCGCTGCGGTGGCAGGTTACGCTCTTGGCGGCGGATGCGAACTGGCGATGATGTGCGACTTCATCATTGCGGCGGACAATGCAAGATTCGGTCAGCCCGAGATCAACCTCGGCATCATCCCCGGCTCCGGCGGCACCCAGCGGCTGCCGCGCTTCGTCGGAAAATCCAAAGCCATGGAGATGGTGCTGCTGGGTCAGGCGCGCACGATGGATGCTGCCGAGGCGGAGCGCGCCGGTCTTGCAAGCCGGGTCGTGCCGCTGGCGGAATTGATGAACGAGGCGCTGAAGGCCGCGGACAAGATTTGCGAATTGTCCCTCCCGGTCGTAATGATGGCGAAGGAATCCGTGAACCGCGCCTTCGAGACGACGCTGGCGGAAGGCGTCCGTTTCGAGCGGCGGCTGTTTCATTCGGGCTTCGCGATCGAGGACCAGAAGGAGGGCATGGCCGCGTTCGTGGAGAAGCGCAAACCCGTCTTCAAGAACCGCTGACGGCAAATTCAAATGCAGTAAAAATTTACGGAATTTTTACTTTACCGTTCAATTTTCCGAGATACACTTCACCCCGTTATTGTTGAATGCGGAGGCCCCCGTGGGCACTAGTTCGAGTGGCAGTAGTCGCCGATCCTTGAGGAACGGCGGTCTCTCGGCAGGATAACGCAGGCATTTCCCCTGCCGCTCCCGCCGAAAGCGGGAAGCGGCGTCCAGGCGAAGACCATCGCTCTCGCCTTCAAAAAGCTTCCATCTCACTTGACATGGGCGGACGGTCGGCTTTCTAGCCGAGCAACTGCCTAAAGACTGGCCGGGCACCCCTGGGGTGCTTCGTGATGCGAGTTGGTCCTGCAGACCGATGCGCGTCGCTTCAGTCTTGCCGGATATTCTGGCGAGGCATGGTCGGTGTGTGCTGACCGGGGGCTCTGCCTCGATGAATTCTGTTTTCGGGGAGAGGTCCATGACCTTGCTGTTGAAACATCGCCGCACGGCGGCCATTGTCGGCGCGTTGCTGCCCGTCTTAGTCTGGGGACAACCACCCGAGTCCGAGGACTGGAACGCCAAGCTCCAGGCCACCTACGTCTGGCAGGCGAAACGACCTTTCACTGCTGCCTATTCCGGGCAGAACAGTCTTTCCACCGAGCGGGAGAAAAGTTATTCGTTTACCGCCACCGCGGCGCTGGGCTTCCGTCCGTGGTCTGGTGGCGAGTTCTATTTCGACCCCGAGGCGGTGCAGGGCGTGCCACTCTCCAACCTGACGGGTCTGGGCGGCTTCACCAATGGCGAGATCGCCCGTACCGCCGGGCCGACGCTCAAGTTTTACCGGGCGCGCCTGTTCCTGCGCCAGACCTGGGGCATGGGCGGGGGCAGCGAGAAGGTGGAATCGGACGCCAACCATCTCGCCGGCATCGTGGATAAGCGGCGTGTCGTTCTAACTGCCGGCAACCTGTCGGTGCTAGACATCTTCGACGACAACGCCTACAGCCACGATCCGCGCACCCAGTTTCTCAACTGGTCCGTGATGACGCATGGCGCCTACGACTACGCGGCGGATGCACGCGGCTACTCATGGGGCACGGCATTGGAGTATTTCCACGATAACTGGGCCATACGCGCTGGACGCTTCATTCAGCCGAAAGAACCCAACCAACTTCCGCTCGACTCGCGAATTATTCAGCACTACGGCGACCAGATCGAGGTCGAGCGGGCGCACACACTTGGAAATCAGCCGGGCACGATGCGGGTCCTGGCCTTCCGCAATCGCGCCGTAATGTCCCGCTTTAGCGATGCGCTCAATCTTGCGGCCCAGAGCGGGGCCACACCCGACATTAACGCCGTACGCACGGGGGAACAGATCAAGGCCGGTATCGGCATCAATCTGGAACAGGCGATCACCCCTGATGTGGGTCTGTTCGCGCGCGCCATGTGGGCGGACGGGCAAACCGAAACCTATGCCTTCACAGAAATAGACCGCTCACTTTCTGGCGGCGTTCTCATCAAGGGCGGCGCCTGGGGACGTGTTCAGGACTCTTTGGGCGTGGCCTTAGCCCGGAACGGCCTGTCGGCGGTCCATCGCGCTTACCTGGCGGCTGGGGGGGTCGGCTTCTTTGTCGGTGACGGACGACTCAATTACCAGCCAGAGAATATCGTCGAAGTTTTCTACAGCTTGAATGTCTTCAAGAGGAACTGGGTCACTTTCGATATGCAGCGCATCGAGAACCCGGCCTACAACGCGGATCGCGGCCCGGTTGACGTCGGCACGATTCGCCTGCATACGGAGTTTTGAGAAACCGATGGACGGTCCATCGTTCATACCGCCGCTCTGATCGCTCCAAACGGCGGGGATATAAGGAGAACAACATGAACTTCTCAATCTTGAAAGAATTTTTCGCGGGCTTTGTCCGCACCCGCGCGATCACTCGCCACTTCCGTCGCCTGGCGATCCTCGATGCGTTCAAGGGAGCGACCGTCACCCGCGAGATGCCGTCGGCGCTGGCGCAGACGCTGCTTGCCGCCTCCCGCAGCGATACCGATGCGCTTCTCGCGCAATTGGGCACGCATCCGGACGGCCTGACCGAGACGCAGGCCGAGAGCATCCGTGAGCGCGTGGGTTTGAACGAGGTCGAGCACGAAAAACCACTGCCGGGATGGCTGCACCTGTGGCACTGCTACAAGAACCCGTTCAACCTGCTGTTGACGGTGCTCGCCATCATTTCCTACTACACGGAGGACATGAAGGCCACCATCGTCATCTCGACGATGGTGGTGCTCTCCACCTTAATCCGCTTCGTCATGGAATCGCGCTCGAACCGCGCGGCCGACAAGTTGAAGGAGATGGTCAGCAATACCGCAACGGTACTGCGCCGCGACCCGGCGCAGGACGCCGCAGAAGGTGCGCGCCGTTATTTCGGCGCCATGCTGCATCCCAAGGGGCCACACAAGGCCGAGGTACCGATCAAGTATTTGGTACCTGGCGACGTGGTGCTGCTCGCAGCCGGTGACATGATCCCGGCCGATCTGCGCATCCTCTCGGCCAAAGATCTGTTCGTGAGTCAAGCGGCAATGACCGGCGAATCGTTGCCGGTGGAGAAGTTCGCGGTCCAGCGAGTCACCGGCGTGACCAATCCGCTCGAACTGGACAACGTCCTGTTCATGGGGACCAACGTCGTAAGTGGATCGGCGGCGGCGGCGGCGGTCGCCACCGGCAACCGTACCTATTTCGGCACGCTCGCCGAGCGAGTCACCGCGGCGGACCGCACACCGACAGCATTCCAGGCGGGTGTGAACAAGGTGAGCTGGTTGCTCATTCGCTTCATGCTCGTCATGTCCCCGATCGTACTGCTCATCAACGGCTTTACCAAAGGCGACTGGGTGGAGGCATTTCTCTTCGCCCTGTCGATCGCCGTGGGTCTCACACCCGAGATGCTGCCGATGATCGTCACTTCGACGCTGGCCAAGGGCGCGGTATTGATGTCGCGCCGTAAGGTCATCGTGAAGCGGTTGGATGCGATCCAGAATTTCGGCGCGATGGACGTGCTGTGCACCGACAAGACCGGGACGCTCACACAGGACAAGATCTTCCTGGAGCGACACACGGATGTATTCGGCGTGGAGTCGGACACGGTGTTCGAATACGCGTACCTCAATAGCTACTACCAGACGGGATTGAAGAACCTGCTCGACGTGGCGGTGCTGGAGCACGTCGACGTCCACCGCGAACTGGAAGTTGCGACCGCTTTCCGAAAAGTGGATGAGATTCCGTTCGACTTCACGCGGCGGCGTATGTCGGTGGTGGTTGCCGAGCACGACGAACACCACTTGCTGATCTGCAAAGGCGCGGTGGAGGAAATACTCGCGGTCTGCACCCGCGCTCAGCATGGCGAGGCGGTTGAGCCGCTATCGCCGGACCTGCTTTCCCGTATTCGCGAGGTCACGGCCTCCCTCAACGAGGAAGGACTGCGAGTGGTCGCGGTCGCTTCGAAGGAGCTGCCACCCGCGAAGGACGTCTACGGCGTTGCCGACGAATCTGATCTGATCCTGGTCGGCTACATCGCCTTTCTCGACCCGCCAAAGGAATCTACGGCTCCCGCACTCAGGGCTCTCAATGCGCATGGGGTGGCGGTCAAGATACTGACCGGCGACAACGAACTGGTCACTGCCAAGATCTGCCGCGAAGTCGGACTGCCAGCGGACGGAATCGTGCTCGGTGCTGACGTTGAGGTCATGACAGAGAGCCAGCTCGCCGAGGCGGCGGAGCGGCACAACATCTTCGCCAAGCTCACACCGGTCCACAAGGAGCGGATCGTAATGGCGTTGCGCGGCCGGGGTCACGTGGTCGGTTTCATGGGCGACGGCATCAACGACGCACCGGCGCTTCGTGCCGCCGACATCGGCATTTCCGTGGACACCGCCGTGGACATCGCCAAGGAAGCGGCCGACATCATTTTGCTCGAAAAAAGCCTGATGGTGCTGGAGGAAGGCGTCGTCGAGGGTCGCAAGACTTTCGCCAACATGCTCAAGTACATCAAGATGACCGCCAGTTCAAACTTCGGCAACGTGTTCTCGGTGCTGGTGGCGAGCGCATTCCTGCCCTTCCTGCCGATGCTGCCCCTGCAACTGCTGGTGCAGAACCTGCTCTACGACATCTCGCAGATCGCGATCCCTTTCGACAATGTCGACGAGGATCTGCTGAAGCAGCCGCAGCGTTGGAATCCAGGCGAAATCGGCCGCTTCATGGTGTTCTTCGGGCCGATCAGCTCGATTTTCGACATTGCGACCTACTGCCTCATGTGGTTCGCCTTCAAGGCCGATTCGGTCGCCGGGCAAACCCTCTTTCAGTCCGGCTGGTTCATCGAGGGGCTGCTGTCGCAAACGCTGATCGTCCACATGATCCGGACGAGGAGGATTCCATTTATCCAGAGCCGGCCGGCGTGGCCGCTCATCTTCATGACGGCGACGATCATGGCTGCCGGCATCTATTTGCCGATGGGTGCGCTGGCCGACTACTTCAAGCTGCAGGCCTTGCCTTTGTCCTACTTCCCGTGGCTTATCGGCATCCTGTTCGGCTACATGACGCTCACGCAGGCGATGAAAGGGTTTTACGCCCGTCGGTTTGGCTGGCAGTGACTCATTGCATCGGACTGCTTCGCTTCATGCAGCCGCAAGAACTGCTGAAGGCCGATTTTGCGGTTTGCCCGCGGGACCGCGGCCGCCGTATAATTCGCGCCCACGCCGCTGTAGCTCAGTTGGTAGAGCAGCGCATTCGTAATGCGAAGGTCGCCAGTTCAAATCCGGCCAGCGGCACCATTCAAGAGCACTTGCCAGTGCCGGGCCGACGCCGGATTCGCAAGCGCTCTTTGCTTTTTTTGCCTGGGGCTGGATTGGACGTGAAAACACTGGTTTTGATGTTGCTGCTGGTGTTGCCCGGTCTCGCCTTCGCCGAGGACGATGGCGATGAGTTGCTGGGCCTGATGGAAAGGCCCGCGACCAGGCAAGCCGCGCTCGCCCACGTCGACAATGTCAGGACCAGGTGGGACGGCAGCGTGTTCTGCCTCTCCAGGGAAAATCCGCAGGCGGCAGACGATCCGCAGGCTGCGGCGTTCGTCGCCGTCAAAAACTACCTGGAAGCCCATCCGGAAGAACGCTACCGCCCGCGCCGCTATCTCATCATCCAGGGCTTGCGCGCCGCTTATCCGTGCCCGCCGCGCTAGCGATACACCATCACCGGTATCTTGGTGTGGGTCAGCACCCGTGCCGTTTCGCTTCCCAGCAACATCGCCGTTAGTCCGCGACGACCATGCGATGCCATGAAGATCAGGTCGCAACCCGTCGTGGTTGCTGCCTCGATGATGCCTTCCCAGGGGTGATCGTCCGTCAGCAGCAGTGTTTCGCAGGAGACGCCCGCTTCACTGGCGCGGTCTTTCAGGGTCTCGACCAGGCGCTCCCCGCGTACCTTCGCCTCGCGCTCGAATTGCTCGGCGAGGACGTCGCTCGGTCCGGCTTCCGTGTAGATCAGGTAGGACGTGGCGGGGATTGCATGAAAAGCAACGACACTGGCGCCGGCGAATTTCGCGAAGTCGATGCCTTTTTGCGTTGCGGAATCGCATAACGCCGAGCCATCGGTCGGCAGCAGGATTTTGCGGTACATGAGGGCACCCCCTTTTTTCTGATTCTCCATTTATAGCCGTTTCTCGAAACAATTGCGCGGTCTCCCGGGATCCCAACGTATTGTCGGCATGGGTCGTGAGCAAATTCTACTCATTCCGCGACGAACCGGCAGGCTCCGGCGAGACTCAAATATAGAGTCATCAGTGCTGGAAGGGCGATCATGGGCGGGGCAGCTCAAAAGACGGAATTCGAAGCGCTGATATTCGAGATCGGGTCGGATCTTTACCGGTTCGCAGCAGGCGCCAGACCCTCGTTGTTCGACGCACGGGGTCTCAAGGGCAGGGTGCTGACGCGCGCAATCGAGAATGAGAAGCTGCGGGCGGCGCTGTTCCGATTCATCGACGCTCTTCCCCATCTTGAATCCGCCGCCGACGTTGCGTCCCATTTTCGCGGCTATCTCGAGGGCCATGCGCTTGGCGGGGCCTGGAACCGGTTGTTGAGACTGGGCAACCACGCTTTGCTGGCGCCGGTGGTCCGCGCCTCGGTCGGGCGGTTGGCGCGCTATTTCCTGGTCGAGGAATCGAGAAGCGCGGTTGCGCGCGCGCTCGATGAGTTGCGTACGCTGCCCGCTGTCGCCAGTTTCGATGTGGTCGACGAAGCCGTCCTCACCGACGCCGAGGCCGAACGCTATCTGCAGCGCAACCTCGATCTACTCGACTGGCAGGCGGCCGCCGGCTCCAAATCGCCGCATCTTTCCGTCAAACTCACCGCGCTTACGCCGCGCCTCGACCCGATCGATCCGGAACGCTCGCGCCAGCGTGCGATGAAGGCGCTGCGGAAACTGATGCCACGCGTGCTCGAGCTGCGCGCCTGCCTTACCCTGGACATGGAGCAGGCCGAACTGAAGCCGCTGGTGCTGGAGACATTCCGCGAGCTGGCGGCGACTTACCTGGAACCGGGATGGATGCCGGCGATCGCCCTGCAGGCTTATCTTCCCGATACCCAGAAGGACCTCGAACAGCTCATCGGCTTCGCCCGATCGAATCGGCGCCGTATCGGCGTTCGCTTGGTGAAAGGTGCGTACTGGGATACCGAACTCGCGATCGCGCGTCAGCGCTGCTGGCCGCCGCCGGTCTTCGAGGACAAGGCACAAACGGACACACAGTACGAACGGCTGACCGACCTGCTGCTCGACCACGCCGACATCGTTTTTCCGGCGATAGCGGGACACAACGTCAGAGGCCTCGCCTATGCGATCGCGGGGGCGCGCATACGCGGGCTGCCGGCATCCGCCTGGGAAATACAGATGCTGCACGGCATGGCCGCACCGCTTGCCGGCGCGATCGCGCACAGCGGCGTTCAGTTGCGGATGTATCTGCCTGTTGGCGACCTGATTTCCGGCATCGCTTATCTCGTTCGCCGGTTGATGGAAAACATGGCGAATACTTCGGTACTCCGGCAAACCTACGCGGAGGGCCGGGACCTGCACCTGCTGCTCGCCCCGCCGGCGGCCTCCCCGGCCGGGGAAGGTCGTGCGCCAGCGAACGGTTTCGTCAACATGCCGCAGCTGGATTTCAGCCGGCACGATCTGTGTGCAGGCTTTGCGCATGCACTGGATGTCGTGCGCGGACAGCTGGGACGAGACCATCCGCTGGCAATCCACGGCGCCGCTTCCGCGGGTCGATTCGAACCGGCGATCAACCCCGCGGACCCGACCGAGATGCTGGGACGCGTCGAAGCGGCGACCGAAGTACACGCGGAGCAGGCGGTCGCCAACGCCCGCGCCGCGTTTGCCGAATGGCGCGATGTACCGACAGCGCAAAGGGTCGAACTTTGCCTGCGCGCGGCGGGCATCATGCTCAGACGGCGCGAGGAGCTTGCCGTGTGGCAGGTGCTTGAGGTTGGCAAGAACTGGCGCGAGGCGGATGCCGACGTTGCCGAGGCAATAGACTATCTGCGCTACTACGCGCGTGAAATGGCGGCACTCGACGGCTGGAAGCCGACCGCCACCTATCCCGCCGAGATCGACCAACTCCGTTACGAGTCATGCGGCGTGGCGGCGATCATCGCGCCATGGAATTTCCCACTTGCCCTCCTTACCGGCATGACCGCCGCCGCGCTGGTCGCCGGTAATACCGCGATCATGAAGCCTGCGGGTCCCGCGCGCCTGGTTGCCTGTCAGCTTCTCGAGATACTGCGCGAAGCCGGTTTTCCGCCGCAGGTGTGTCAATTGCTCCCCGGCAACGGCGAGACGGTCGGCCGCCGGCTGGTCGAGCACTACGACGTCGCCATCGTCGCCTTCACCGGCTCGCGCGACGTGGGCGCAACGATCCTGAAGCAGACAGCCGGACTCTGTCTCGGTCAGCGGCAGCTGAAACGTGTCGCATGTGAAATGGGTGGGAAGAATGCGATCATCGTCGACAGCGATGCCGATTTCGACGAGGCGGTGCCGCAGACGCTGCAATCCGCGTTCGGATACCAGGGGCAGAAGTGCTCGGCCGCCTCTCGAGTGATCGTGGTGGGAAACCGCCACGACCTTTTCGTGAAGAGGCTTGCCGAGGCGCTCCATGCTTACAGTTACGGGCCGCCGGAAGATCCGCAGCATGTGTTCGGCCCGGTGATCAGTGCAATGGCGCGGCAGAAGATCGAAAGTTACGTTGAAGTCGGCCGGATCGAGGGCCGCTTGTTCTACCGCGGCAAGGTGCCCGATCTCGGTTTCTACGTCGCGCCGGCGATCTTCACCGGCATCGAACCGCATCACCGCCTCGCACGCGAAGAAATCTTCGGTCCGGTGCTGGCGGTGTTGCGTGCCGCCAGCTTTGAACAGGCCCTGGAGATGGCGCTCGACAGCGACTACGCGCTCACGGGTGGCGTGTTCTCCCGCCTGCCTGCGCACATCGAGCTGGCACGCAAGCGTTTCCGGGTCGGCAATCTCTACATCAACCGCCGGATCACTGGTGCGCTGGTTGCGGCACAGCCCTTCGGCGGCATCGGTCACTCAGGCACCGGTATTCAGGCTGGCGGACCGGACTATCTGAAGCAGTTTTTATGGACCCGCGTCGTGAGTGAAAACACGCTCCGCCATGGGTATGTGCCATGACCGGGCGGTTGATGCGGAGCTTGTTTTCCGAAGGAGGGCACTATGAGTATCTCCCCTAAACTGATGGAGTACATGCACCGGTACCACGTCGAATACGAGGTCTTCAGCCATCCCCGCACCGCGAGCAGCATGGAAACGGTGCGCGTGGCGCATATACCGGGCGAGCGCTTGGCCAAGTCGGTAATCCTGGAGGACGACAAAGGTTACGTGATGGCGGTTGTGCCGGCGAATGCGCGTGTTCATCTCGGCGAACTCAGCAAGCAAATGCACCGCAAACTGAGGCTCGCGGGCGAACTGGAGGTAAATCGCCTGTTCGACGACTGCGCTCCGGGGGCGATTCCTCCGGTCGGGCCCGCTTACGGCGTGGAGACCATCGTGGAAGAAACCCTGCAAACGCAGCCGGACATCTTTATCGAGGCTGGAGACCACACCGAGCTGATCCACTTGAGCCTGGAGCAGTTCATGGAAATGATGACCGGAGTGCGTCACGGTCATTTCCTGAGCCACTACTGACCTGGCGTCGCGGCGGGTTTTCCCGCCGCGATCCCACCTGTCCACGAGGTTGCTCGGGACTTCGTGGACAATTGCAGCGGCGTTTCCCGCCTCCGGGCAGGGGCGTACCAAATAACAGGACCGTAAGAATGAAAATCACCGACGTCAAAATCCACGTCCTCAAGAGCCCGCTCGCCGAGCCGTTTGCGTTTTCCCAGGGCTGGGTCAGGCAACGCTCCGCAACGCTGGTCGAAGTGCTCACCGACCAGGGCATCACCGGCTGGGGCGAAGCCTTCGCCCAGGGGCTGGAACCGCCCGAGATCGCGGCCACCGTCATCGACAAGGCGCTGAAGCCCCTGGTCATCGGCGCAGATCCGCTCGACATCGAAGTGCTCTGGCACCGCATGTACCACATGACCCGCGACTACGGGCGCAAGGGCTCTGTCGTCGCGGCCATCAGTGCGGTGGACATCGCGCTCTGGGACATCGCCGGCAAATTTCATGAGTCGCCCGTCTACAAATTGTTGGGCGGTGCTTTTCGTACGCGCGTGCAGCCGTACGCGACCGGCTTCTATCGCATCAAGGGGCAGGGCGAAGCGAAGCGGCTCGGTGAAGAAGCCGTCCGTCACTTCGAAGCGAGTTTCTCGTTGATGAAAGTGAAGCTGGGCTATGGCGTCGATGACGATATCGCCTGCATGAAAGAAATCGGCCGCGCGATCCAGGGCAGGCCGATCACGCTTATGGTCGACACCAACCACGCCTACGGACGTGCCGAGGCGCTGAAGCTCGGTCGCGCGCTCGACGAATATGACCTGCGGTGGTACGAAGAGCCGGTCGTTCCGGAAGATGTGCAGGGCTACGTCGAAATGCGGCAGAAGCTGTCCATGCCGATCGCCGGCGGCGAAAACGAGCACACGCTCTATGGTTTTCGCGAGTTCATCGGTGCCGGTGCCGTGGATGTCGCGCAGCCGGATCTCGGTTCCTGCGGCGGCATCTCCGCCGGTCGTCACATCATCGCGCTGGCGCAGTCGCACGGGGTGCAAATCAATCCGCACGTCTGGGGCTCGGCGATCGCACAAGCGGCGTCGTTGCAATTCATCGCCGCAGTACCGGTTGCGCATCATTCATTGTTCGCCATGGAACCGGTCCTCGAGTACGACTGTTCCTCGCATCCTTTCCGCCAGCACCTGATCACCAGGCCGATCCAGCAAGTCGGTGGATGGGTCGAGATCCCGTCCGGTCCGGGTCTGGGCGTCGAAGTGGACCGTACCATGCTGGAGAAATTCCACGTCTGACCGGGTGGCGGGAAGCGCGGGGCTATAATCGTTTGCGCATTCGAATGCGGGTCAGCTTCTGTCTGATCGGAGGTGGGGATGAAAGAGAAGCCAATAGTACCGGCACGGCGCGCGCTGCTGAAGGCCGCGGTCGCCTGCGCGGGCGTCGCGATGGCGCCGGCTGTTGCCCAGCAAAAGCCGGGCATGCGCATTCGTACGCGGGAAGAAGTCGGCTATCGCGACGAACCCTATCTCGGCCGCACCTGTTCCAGGTGCGTGCTCTACCAGGGCGATGGCAAGTGCATCATCCTCAGCGAGCTGGTGAATCCGAACGGATGGTGCACGCAGTGGGTGCCGAACACGATGGGCTGATGCCCACGGTGAGGTTATTGGTGACCAGTAGTCGGTGAGTGGCGAAAGACAAAAATGAGGGTGTTCCGTTCGACCAATCACCAATCACCAGTTACTAATCACCGTTATGAGTGAAGAACGCTCGTTCGAACGAATAACCAAGTCCGACCTGAAGAGGCTCGCGCGTATCGCAAGTGCCGAGCGCGAGGATTTTTTCGAGCGTCATCCCGAATGGGCGATGCTCTACCGCAGGCGCATGGTTTGCGCCGCGCTCTGCAAGGATCCGGCGCTGCACTTCGTCAATGGTTCAACCGGCGTCGACGTGTTCGATGTCTGGACTTTCTACGCAGAACATTCAGAAGCGCCTTTTCCGTTCCAGCAACTGGCCAAGGCGGATTTCGGTAAATCGAAGTTCGGTCGCGATGCGGCAAATCCCGAAGCCTATCAGGGCAGGCGGATCGAACTCAGGGGCCGCTCGCTCGACTGCAAGCCAGGCGACGACCCAATTGAAGTGCTGCAACGCTATCTGCGGTCGGGCGAGACGCCGTCGGCCCGAGAACTGCGGGACAAGGCGGTGGTGCTGCTCGAACCGGAACAGTTTCTCGGCTACGTCGTCTGGCCATCGTTGGCCATGCCGATCGGCTGAATTCCTGCGCTGGAAATGACCCGGCCCCGAACGCAGAGCGGGTTGCTCCGCACTCGGGGCCGTCGTCTTTTTTATAAACCAGTTGGCGAAGTGGGCAGATCGTGCCTCTTCGTCGGCTGGTTACTCCTCCCCCGGCTGTGTTGCCAGAAGTCTCCTTTGCGTCGAACCGGTGTTGGCCGATCCGGCAACTATCCAATCCGGTAAATCGAAACCTTCCCTTGCGGTCAGGTCAACCGCGGCGGGCATTCGCGTTGCCATAGAAGCAGAACGCATAGCTGTCGCCGGGTATCGGTTGCAACACGCCACGGCGATGCATTCGTGAGAATCGATGATGTCGCTTATGACATCGTCTTCCCGTTTGAATCTGCACTGGGGCAGGTCAACACCGAACAATCTGCACGAATCCTGGCTTCATCATCTGCTTGCCCGGAAACCGTACAGTGGCGCGCAGACTAACTGTCTGCGGGTGGAACAGTCAATCTTGCAGTGCGTCAAGAAGGATTGTTGGCTCCGGAGAGGGCGGAGACGATTGGAGAACCGGTCGCATAGGGATTCGCATCGCATTGATGAATCAGTTCTTCGAGGACAGCGCGAACCGCAACCAAATGCAACCGTTCCAGGGCCTCTTTCGGGTACTGGCGATAACCGGTGTTCGGTTTAGGGAGTACTTGGAGCAATCCGAAGTTCTGGCAGCAGCGAATGGTTTCCACGCCGACTTTGGCGTGCTTCGCCAGGTTGCCGATGGTAAAGCTTTCCTAGTGAGTGCCATGAAGAGCGGCGCACCGATTGACGGTGCGCCGCTGTTTTTACTGCACTTTCGGCCTCAGTGATCGCTCACCGAAGGCCTGTTGCCATTACCTTAGCTACGGCCGAATTCGATCACCCCTTTGCCAACTGTCACGGCGACCTTCGTATCGCCCTTGCTGCTATCGCGGCCGGAATCGGCGACATTGCCCGATTGCGTTGCGACGGCGCCGACGATCTTCACGTTGGGCACGCCTGCCCGGCCATAGACATTGGCGACGTTGTCGATCTGGTAGGTGCCCACGCCGGTTTCAGCAAAGGCGCCAGTCGTGGCAACGGCCAAGCCCGCAGCGATGATGAGTTTGGTTGCGTTCATGGTGTTTTCCTTCCAATTAAGAATAACTGATCTTGTCTTGCGATAGCCCGTCAGTCTTGGCGGGGTGGACGAAAACCCTTTCGTCCGTCGTATGGGTAGCATTAGACGCCATTGCGGCATCGCACAATAGACCAGCGATGACTATATTATCTATTCCAGGAAGGAATGTAAGAAATAGGGGCTAGGGGATAGGGACTAGGGTAAAAGCAGGGGCTAGGGACTAATAGGGGCTAGGGGGGGAACAAAGGCAGGGCCGAGGTCGGAGTACCGAATGGGAGCTTAAAGCACGGAGCTTTTACTAGCCCCTAGTCCCTAGCCCCTGATGTTAATGATCTATCTTCTCCGCCTTGGCCATCAATTCTTCCTCGCTGATCCCGAGAACATCCAGCGCAAAGCCCCCCCCTTGCGACCATTCCCTGCATTTCGGCCCAATATTATGCCGGGTATAGATCCATTCGGCGGCCAGGACCAGCGCCACCAGCGTGCAGATCCCGTCCGCCACGGACCCACCTTGCAGCAGCGGGTAATCGTGGTGGTTCTGGATCGCCAGGCAGGTCTCTTCGGGCAGCAGCCAGCTCTGTGCGAGCCGCGCGCCCAGGCTCGCGTGGTCGACGCCGAACTCGTCTATTTCGTCCGCCGTGATTGCGCGGCCGCTATCCAGGTGGCTCACCTTCATGAAATTCGCATAGCCCGAAAATTGACCGATCATCAGCGGGATGCCGCAGTCGCGGAACAAGGCGAACGTATAAGCCTCGTCCCGGTTCGTAATGCCCAGCGGCCGTGCCAGTTGCGCGGTGACTTCGGCGATGCCCGAGGAGGCCTGCCAGAAGCCGTCCATGGCGGCGTTGTCGCCGACGGGGAAGACCTGTCGCAGCAGCAGACCGGTGACGATTTCGACAGTGTTGCGCAATCCCATCAACTGCAGCGCCTGGTTTACCGAGGTCGCCTTCGTGCGCAGCCCGAAGAAAGGCGAGTTGACCGTTTTCAGCATGGCCGCCGACAGGCCCACGTCAGTGCTGATCAGCTTCGAGGCCTTGTTGTAGTCGGGCTCGTCCTCACGCATCTCCTTGAGCAGCTTCGTGAGAATCGCGGGGCACGGCGGAATGCCGATCTCGCGAACGATCTTGTCGGCTTCCCTGTCGATTTCACGGACGGTCTGTTCCAAAACATTTCCCCTTTTTTGTGGTCGAAGGCTGCAGGGCGCGACGTTAATCGCGGTATCGGCACTTCATCGGAGAAACTTGAGCGGTCCGCATGCGTTGCCGGCACGCACACGGCATAATGGAAACAGTACGAATTGAGAGTGTCGCCGGATTGAGTCATCCGCTCCGGCCCCGAATCGCCGCCTTGTAAAACCGTGACGAACGTAACGATCGTGAAGACGTGACCGGGTAAGAGCAGCACTCGGGATTCTTCACCATACCCCGATGAGGGGGTGTTCAGTGAACAGCGAAACAAAAAGCCGCGGCAGGATTTTGTGAAATCAGAAATCAATAATATCGAAAGGCTTTTCCGATCGTTACGACCGTCACGTCGTCACGCCATCACGTTCATTCTGTTACTCCTGCCTCCGGCCATCGGCCACGCAGTGGAAGGGCAGCGTCCGGGCGCACACGAAACCGTCATCGCCGGCGACTACTTCGGTACCGGTACCAATGCGTCGCCCGGCAGCACAGTGGAAGGCGATGCCTTCGTCGCGGGCGGGCAGGTGGATTTGAACAAGCCCGTCAATGGCGATGCGTTGCTTGCCGGTGGCGGCGTATCCATATCCGAGCGAGTGGGCGGTGATCTCTATGCAACCGGCGGCAGCGTAGTGATCGATGCGCCGATCGCGGGGAATGCCCGCCTCGCCGGCGGGCATGTCGAGATCACCAGGCGCGGTCAGGTGTCCGGCAAGACCACACTGGTCGGCGGTCGCGTGACGGTGATGGGCAAAGCCGGCCGCCAGCTCGCCGTATTCGGCGAGCATGTCACGCTCGACGGTGAGGTCGCCGGCAACGTCACCATCGCATCGCGCACGCTGTCCATCGGACCGAATGCGCGCGTATCGGGCAAGCTGACTTACCGCGGTTCCGTGCCGGCGCAGATCGATCCCGCTGCCGTCATCATCGGCGGCATCAATTATCTGAGTTTCGATTTCGAAGACGAAACCTACCGGCCCGTCGCCAGAGTGGTGGCCTGGGTCGGCGTCATCGCGTTCACGGTCGGATTGTTTCTGATCGGCATCCTGGTGATCATCGTGGCGCCGGAGTCGACCGCGCACACGAGCAAGCTAGGGCGGGCCCGACCGATTTCCTCGCTCGCCATGGGACTGGTGACGATCCTTTGCGCGCCGATCGCGATCGTGCTGCTGATGCTCACCATCGTCGGCATTCCTTTCGCGTTCATGCTGCTGCTGGCCTGGCCGATTATCCTGATCCTCGGTTATCTGGCCGGCGTCATGGCGGTGAGCGACGCGATTGCCGGACCGAGCGCAGGCGCGAAAGGGCGGCGCATCTTCCTGCTCGCCATGGGGCTGGGCGTGATGCTTCTGTTCGCGCGCGTGCCGTTCGCCGGCTGGTTCATCGGCATGCTGCTGCTGGTCATGGGTGTCGGTGCGATGGCGCTGAATGCGATGGGCGTGAGCGTGCCGGTCAAGATCAGGAAAGAAACGCGCGTTGTCCCCATCGGCGAAACCGAACCTGTCTTGCGCCGGGAGCCGACTTTCCGCGTGGACTGAAACTGCAAACACCAAGAAAACCCTATGGAGGAATGATGACAACAACAAGAGGAATTTCCGGCGGTGTGGTCTTGCTCCTTGCCGTAATGGTCGCCGATTGTGCGACACCGAAGAAGGTGGCGGAACCCGTGGTCGAGAAAGACATCAGCCGCGTGATCACGCTCAGCGACGGCACCACCTGTGTCGAACCCGCCGGACTCGCCGAGACCCGGCAGTCTCCGGCTGCGGTGCAGCTCACGGAATTGTTCGAATCCGATGCGAAAGCCGACGAAGCGCTGACCAAGGCGAAGGAATTCAAGCTCAAGCACGAAGACGTCGAGGCGGTGTACTTCGATGCCTGCCGCGCCTACTCGAACGCTGCGATCAAGAAGGAAGCATTCGAGAAGGACAGGAGGATCTATCTCGAATTGCGGCGGCAACTCGTCGCGCAGGGCGTGAAGGAATGGCAGGACAAGAAGGAGGGCATCGCCGATCCGGGCAAGCTCTGCCTGGTCACGCTTCCCGACACCGATCCCGACCATCGCAGCTTCACGCGTGTCATTCCCGCGAATTCCTCCGTCAACGATTGCGCGCAGCTGGCAAGCAAGAGCGGCAGCAGCGAAATCCTGCTCGGCTGCACCAAGGGGCATTGGGAAAACACGTGGGCGAAGCGACCGATCGCAGTAGGCCCGACTGGTACGAAGACCCGGAATCTTTCCGTAAAAGGGTCGTCCTACGCTCCCGATCCGGATTGCGGCTGGAACTAGCTGGCGAAGGGACGACCGGAGCCGATGGATATCCCGGTTCCACCAGTCTCATAACGTAGAGAGCATTGCACCCCCAAGTATGGCCAGGATCACGATGATCCAGGGGCTGACGCGCCAGACGACGAGAAGCAGGAACGACACCAGGGCCAGCATCGATCGTACGCTGCGCTTCTGTCGCAGCGTCTCCCATCCAGGCCGCGAGGGCTCCCGGAATTCCCGCCCGCAGGATCCCGAGCGACATGCCCACCTGGCTGCTGGCCGGTCCGGAATTCCCCGTCACGGCGTGATCCGGCATGGTTGCGTCAACGGAAACGCAGGGCGTTCTCCGGCGCATGCGTGGCGGAGAGGAATATTTTCCAGCCGCTGGCGGTGTTCCACAGGTCGTAGGTCACGGCGACCCGCTCCAGGAT
This sequence comes from Betaproteobacteria bacterium, assembly GCA_016194905.1. Classification (NCBI taxonomy): domain Bacteria; kingdom Pseudomonadati; phylum Pseudomonadota; class Betaproteobacteria; species Betaproteobacteria bacterium. The sequence continues at coordinate 104,600 of JACQAP010000005.1, read as the reverse complement.
CGAACCGTCCGCGCGATAGCGGACTGAAATTCCGCTTGCCAGTGCCGTCTGCGTGTCGATCAGGCGCACCTCCAGCGATTCCCATTCGCTGCGTTGGTAGCCGCGGGCGACGAAGCTGCGCAAATAGCCGTCGAAGAAGGTTTCCTGGTCTGCGCGGGTGGCGCGGATCACCGGGCCGCCTTTACTCACGCGCATTGCCGGCTCGAAGTAGAAATCCGCCACCGCGTGAGCGTCGTGGCGGCTCCAGGCCTGCTCATAGGCCTCGAGCGTCTGGCGCACCGCATCTTCGTCGCCTGCGGCTGCATTGGCGCTGAACGCAGCGGCCGCCATGCAGAACACGATGCTCCGGATCGTCGTCATTCGACCTCCTCGATTTCCATGGGTCCCCGAACCATTCGCGCCAGTTTCCTATTGCGCGAGCGGAAGTCCGCCGTTTCGTCGCCGCGCACGGGCGACACAGCCCGCGCCGGCCTCATTGTCCGGCGTTCACACACCGCTTACTTCGCGCGCTTGTAATCCTTCGGCGGCGCAAACAGCGAATCGTGCAGCGCTTCCATCCTGTGCGACTTCACTTCCGACATGAACGTGAACAGCGGCTTGTCGCCGATGTCTTTCATCGTCTCGTCCATCGAGCAGGCCTCGCCGGCGAAGTTCCACTTCACGTTCATCAGGATCGGCTGACCCTTCACCTTGTCCAGTTTTTTCGCTCCGGCAAGGAACACGGCACGATCCGTGGGACTGACATTCGGAGACAGATAGCTGCTGATCATCCTGCCCACCTCGGGCGGCAACACCACCATCCTGTCCGTATCGCTGTCGATGCCGAGAATTTTGTCGTGCGCGCGGGCGTAGGCTTTTTCCAGTGCCATCGCGTCTTTCATCGTCGGCGTGACCGGCGTCGTCCACAGGTCGATGCTGACCGTACTGGTGGATTTGCGCGAGGCGTTGTCCCTGAACGTGACCAGCCACTTCACTTCGTACTGCTCGGTGTCGAAGCCGTTGATGCTGCGCTGCTGTCCGGTCGGTTCGACGGAGAAAGTCGTGTTGCCAATCTTCAGCCTGCATTCCGCGTCCCGGTCCTCATCCGCTGATTTTCTCTCCGGCGACTTTCTCGGGATCGGGCCGGGACAGCCCTTCAGCGGACATTCGACGTACTGCTTGTTCTTCGCGTCCAGTGTCCATGCCAGCTTCCGTTCCAGCCGCTCGATGCGCGCGTCGGCGTTGGCGCTACCCAGCAAGCGCGTAATGGTGCCGGCGCTGCCGGCCGTCGATTCGCTGCGCTGCATGTTGGACCGGGTGTAAGTGCGAGTCGTGCTCTCGAACACCGGAAAGCCCTTGATCCCCGCGTTGACCAGATGCGTTTCCATCACCGCCGTGGGATTGATGGGCGTCGGATCCGGATCCTTTGGGGCAAGGCCAGAACAACCGGCCAGAACCAGCGCGATGGCGACACCGCTCGCCCTACTGCGAAACATGAACTTCTCCGTGCCGAAACGATTGGATTGACAGATCGCGCAAGTGTAACCGGAGTTCCGGCAGGAGCGAATCGGCGCCTTTGCACGAATCCTCCGAGGGCTGCGAGCCCGGGGGAATCGCCTACAATGCAAGACGAAGGGGCGCCCACGGGATTCCGGAGATGCCGGGTAAAATGAAAACCCCCGTACGAAGTAAGCGAAGAATTACGCAGTAGAGCTCTTGACCCGGCCTGGCATTTTATTCACTGCCGGCCACCAACAACAACGAGGAGATGACAACATGTTCAACCTTATCCGTGCACTCACCAACTTCTTCATCCTTCGCGCCGCCGCTGACAGCGGCGCGAAGGAATGCAGCGGCACCATCACCGTCGACGAAGCGCTGAAGGCGGAAGAAGCGCGCTTCAAGGCGCAGATGAGCGGCGACGGCGCCGCCATGAACAAGCTGTTCGGCGACGACCTGGTTTACATTCACTCGAGCACTGTGGTCGACACCAAGAAGAGCTTCATCGAATCCATCACCTCCGGGAATGTGAAGTACCGCAGCATGCACCAGGGCGAATCGAAGGTCCGCACCTACGGCGCAATCGCCATCGTCAGCGGCAGCGCGAAGTTCGAGGTTACGGTGAAGGGCGAAAACCGCACGCTGGATCTTCTCTACCACGCCATCTGGGCCAAACGCATTGCGGGCGCGCAATTCGTGTCGTGGCAGGCGACGAAAAAGGCCTGAAAGGCCGTGACGGTCGCGGCCAAGGGCCGCGTTCGGCGACCTGCAGTTGTGGGGCAAGCGCTATGGCATGCCCTTCACCCCGACTCCGCATTTCCCGGTCAACTCGCTGATGGCGTTGCGCGGCGCGGTGGCGATGCAGATGCGCATGCCGCGGGAATTCCTGCGCTATGTGGACCTGATGTTCAAGGCGATATGGGAAGCTCACCGTGACTTCAACCGGCGGGACGAAATCGCCGCGGCGTAGCGGAAGTCGCGTCTGTTCCGATCGGCGGCGCGGCGATGGTGCCGCACGGTTTTCCCCGTATGATTCAGGATATCGGTCTGCCGCCGTCGGTGGATTGGGCGAACAACCGGCAGCGGAGGGCTGCGCTGAAAGCTCTCCCGAATCGAATGGATGTTCGCGATGCACGCTTGATCCCGAAAGCCTGATACTTGGACGCAACTGCCAATATGGATGCGGAACCGGAGACACAAAAGGATATCGCCGATCGCCTGATCTCGGCGTTGCAGAAGGACGAATTCGTCCTCTACACCCAGACTATCGTTCCGCTCGGAGCGCCGCAGAAACAGAGGCCGTTCCAGGAGATCTTCGTCCGTTTCAAGGAAGAGGACGCCATGTTGCTTCCGCCGGGAACGTTTTTTCCCGTTCTCGAAGAGTGCCACCTGCTGCCTTATCTCGACCGCTGGGTGGTCAACCGCCTGGCTCGCTGGGTACGCGGCGCATTGCGCGTCAAGGCGGATTGGGAAGTCCCGCGCAGCAATGTCAATCTCTCCGGCGAGACGCTCCTCGATGCGGAATTCGGGCCCTACGTGCGCAAGTACGTTGTCGACTCGTTCCTGGCCAAAGGGGCGATCGGGTTCGAGATTACATGGGACACCGCGCTGAAGAACGCGACGGGGCTGCGGCGCCTGATGGGAGAACTCCGGCATCACGGTTGCAGCTTTACCCTTTCCGCCATTGATGGGAGCGACGAATCCCTTGCAGCGATGAATGCCTTCACACCGAATTTCGTCAAGATGAGCGCGACGTCCGTCGACCCGGCCAAGATGCCTGAAATCCAGCGCCGCAGCTATCTGGCCGGAAGCAAGACCATCGTGGAACATGTGGAAAACGACCAGGTTCTGGAGCACCTGCGCCGATCGAAAATCGATTTTGCCCAGGGATTCCAGATCTCCCCTGTGGAGCCGCTGTAGGGTTGACACGAGGTTCGAGGGATGAGGTTCGAGTGAAAGCACTAAACCTTAGGCGCTCTAGAATCCAACTCGGCTCTGTTTTCCTCGTAACACCCGCAGGACCGTAGGTGGTGGCTGGTTGTTCGTGTCTGGCAGGTTTTTACCTTTCCTCTTTCCTCTCACCTCTATACTTTGCCCTTGATCTCGTCCGATCCTCGGCTATAAACAGAATTTGGGATTGGTAGTTCTTCTGGGGGGAAACCATGAGCAACCCGTACCTTGCGGCGGCGGTTGCCGCTCTCGTGATTCTTTTCGCGCCCAGGCCTGCTGCGGCCCACGATGACGACGTATCCTCTGGTAAATCTAACGAGGTAATCGGCAAGGTTCATTTTCCCGTTTCCTGTAACGAGGCCGCACAGCGCGAGTTCGACCGCGCGGTGGCGCTCTACCACTCGTTCTGGTTCGATCCGGCCAACGAGTCCTACAAGAAAGTCCTTGAACTCGATCCCACCTGCGGCATGGCCGATTGGGGATTGGCCCTCTCGGCGCTGGGCAATCCGTTTGCCTGGCCGGCACCGGCGAAGGCGATGCAGGCCGGCTCGGGATACATCGAAAAAGCGCAGCAGGTCGGTGCCCGCAGCGAGCGCGAGAAAGGCTTCATCGATGCGCTCGCCGCCTTGTTTGCGAACTGGCAAGACGCCGAGCACAGGCCGCGTGCGCTCGCATGGGAGCAGTCGACGGCGAAAGTCGCGGCCGCCAATCCCGACGAAATCGAAACGCAGATCTTCTATGCCCTCGCCTTGATCGCCAATGCGCAGCCCACCGACAAGACTTTTGCCAACCAGCTGAAGGCCGGCGCCATCCTGCAACCCCTGTTCGAAAGCCGCACCGACCATCCGGGCGTCGCGCATTACCTGATCCATGCCTACGACTACACCGGGTTGGTGGACAAGGGCCTGCCCGCGGCGAGACGTTACGCTTCCATCGCGCCGTCTGCACCGCACGCGCTGCACATGCCGGCGCACATCTTTACCCGGCTCGGGCTCTGGGAAGATTCGATCGAGACCAACAGCGCCTCCGCCAAAGCCGCGAAAGCCGAAATGCATACGCCATCGTTGAGCCTCGGTTCCTACAACGCCTTGCACGCGATGGATTACATGATGTACGCGTATCTCCAGCGCTCGCAGGACAAAGCGGCGCAGCGGCTCATGGACGAAGTGTCGGAAATCCAGAAGCTCGACGCCGCCAATTTCCCGGCAGCCTATGCCCTGGCTGCGATCCCGGCACGGTATGCGCTCGAGCGCCGGCGCTGGGAAGAGGCGGCGCAACTCGAGTTGCGGCCGAAGGACATGCCTTGGAAACAATTCCCCCACGCCGAAGCTGTGAATGTCTATGCCCGTGCGCTCGGTGCCGCGCGTAGCGGCAAGCGTGACGTCGCAGCGGCGCATATCGAGCGGCTGAAACAACTCCAGGCAGAACTGCAGAAGATGAAACTGGGATACTGGGCGCAACAAACCGAGATTCAGATTACCGCCGCTTCAGCCTGGCTGGCCTTTGCCGACGGCAAGAACGACGAGGCACTGGCTGCCATGCAAAAAGCCGTCGAGCTGGAGACGAACAGCGACAAGCATCCCGTCACACCCGGCCCGCTGGTGCCGGCGCGAGAACTGTTGGGAGAGATGTTGCTGGAAATGGACAAGCCGCACGCGGCCCTCGCCGAATTCTCGCGCGAAACGGCAACCGAACCCAATCGCTACCGCGCCATTGCCAACGCTACCCGCGCTGCCGAACTCTCTGGCGACAGGCAGATGGCCCGCGCGCTTGCCGATCAACTGCTGCAACTGACCGCGAAGCGCGATACCGAACGACCGGAGCTGTTGCAGGCACAGCTGCTGCTCAGTATGTAGCGGAACTACAAGGTTCGAGGCACGAGGGCCGAGGGAAAGATCGTTTCACTGAGTCCTAAGTCCCTTTTTTCCTACTCCTCACCTCTACTTCGTGATCAGTTCGCCGCGGCGCGCGGCTCCATTACCGTGCCGCGGTTTGCTTCCTGCCAGCCGCCGCCGAGGGCCTTGATCAAGCCTACGCTCGCCACCAGGCGCTGGCCGTCGATCTGGGTGGCGAGGCGTTGGGTGGCGAGCCGGGTGCGTTCGGCATCGACGAACTCCAGGAAAATCACCAGGCCGGCTTCGTATCGTGTTGCGGAGATCTCGGCAGTTTGCTGTGCGGAGGCCAGTGCGCGTGCCTGTGCGCCGGCCTGCTCCGCGAGTATTCTCAAGCCGGAGAGCGCGTCTTCCACATCCCCGAATGCGCTGAGTACGCGGCTGCGGTATTGCGCCAGATTCTCCTCGTAGGCGGCCTTGGCCAGATCGACGTTGCCCTTGATGCGTCCGCCATCGAAGATCGGCAGCGAGACACCCGCACCGAGGAATCCGGCGGTGCTGCCGGACTTCAGCAGGTCGCCTAGTTCCGTGCTGTCGAAGCCGAGCGCGCCGGTCAGCCGGATGCTCGGGAAATACGCGGCCTTGGCGACGCCGATCTCGGCGTTGCGCGCGGCCAGCAGCCGTTCCGCCTGCGCCACGTCGGGACGGCGCACCAGGAGTTCGGAAGGCAGCCCCGCCGGGATGGCCGGCGGCGCGAGGTTCAGCGGATTCTCGGCAAGCGCGAAATCGGCGGGTGGTTTGCCGATCAGCACCGCGATCGCGTGCTCGATCTCGGCGCGGCGCCGGCTGACGCCGATCGATTCAGATTCCGCCGAGGCGACTTCGGTTTGTGCGCGCGTGACGTCGAGTTCGGTACCGATGCCGCCCTCGTAGCGGACGCGGATCAGGTCCAGCGCCTGGCGGCGGATGCCGATGGCACGGCGCAGCACGTCGCGTTCGGCGTCGAGCGAGCGCAGCGCGAAATAGTTCTGCGCGATGTCGGCCTGCAGGGTCAGCAGTACCGTGAAGTAATCGTCGGCGCTCGCGTCCAGGCGGGCGTCCGCGGCTTCGACCGCACGGCGCACGCGGCCCCAAATGTCGATTTCGTAGGAGGCATCGAGCGGCAACCGGAAATGGTTCGCCGTATAGCCGATCACCGGCGTGTTCGGCTGCACCGGACGGTTTTCCGAGTAACGATCGCGCGAGACGGCCGGATCGAGCGTCACCTTCGGATAGAAGTCCGCCTCCGACACCCGCGCGATCGCGCGCGCCTGCATAACGCGCGCCGCGGCCGCCCGCAGATTCGGGTTCTGGATCTTTGCCTGGTCTTCCAGCTCGTTCAGTTTCGTGTCGCCGAACACTTCCCACCATGTGGCCGGCAATGCTTTCGCACTATTTACATCCTGCTGGCTGGATTCCTTCCACGCCTTGGGCGTGCCGGTTTCGGGGCGCTTGTAATCCGGCCCGACCGCGGCGCAGCCGGCCAGCGCCAGCAGCAGCACCGGTACCGCGAGCCGGCGCGGGCCCAAGTAACTGCATGCGCGAGACATGTCCTGGCCGTTCATTTTTTCTGTTCCGGTGCAATCGCCTTGACGACCACGCCTTCGCGAAGGAAGTCGGGCGGATTGGTGACGATCTGTTCCTTCTCGTCGAGGCCGGCGATGATCTCGACCTGCTGGCCGAAATCGCGGCCCAGGGTCACCTTGCGCATGTGCACGACGTCGTTCGCCACTGCGGCGACCTGCGGGCCGTCGGCGCGCATGATCAGGGTGTTCGACGGAAGGATGATGGTGGGCTGGGTCTGGTTCACCTTGAAACGCACTTGCGCGTACATGCCGGCCAGCAATTCGCCCTTGTCGTTGGGCACCTGCACTTCGGTCAGCAGCGTCTTCGACTGCGCGTCGAGCGCGCCGGCGGTGCGCGCGACCTTTGCGGGGAAGGCCTTGCCCGGAAACTCCTGCAGCATCACGTCCACCGGTGCGCCGGCCTGGATCAGGCGCATGGAATTCTGCGGCACGTTGACGTACAGGCGCAGGGTGCCGGTCTTGGCGAGCTTGTACATCCAGCGCGCCGGATCGTTGGCGCCGGCGTTGATCAACTGGCCGACCTCCACGTTGCGCGCGGTGATGGTGCCGGAAAAGGGCGCGACCACGCGCTGGAACAGTTTCATTTCCTCCAGGCGTTGCACGTTGGCTTCACTCGCCGCGTAGTCCGCCTTGCGCGCTTCGTATGCGCCGATTTTCTCGTCGACTTCCTGCTGGGACACGCCTTTGCGGGTGAGCAGCGCCTGCCAGCGTTCGGCGGTCGTGCGGTCCAGTTCCAGGTGCGCTTTCACCTGCGCGAGGTTGGCCACTGATTGCTTAAGCTCGTGGTCCACTTCCGGCGTCTCGATCTCGGCCAGCAACTCGCCCTCCGCGACTTTGGCACCGATGTCCACGCGCCAGCGCTTCACGTAGCCGTTGGTGCGCGCGTAGATTGGCGTTTCCTGGTAGGGGAGCAGCGTGCCCGGCAGGTTCACTTCGGTGGCGGCGTTGCCGCGCATCGCCGGGATGACCGACACGGTCGGATGGTTGTCCTTCGCCACATCCGCTACTGCTTTCTGCGTCTGCAGCCGCGGGATCAGGCCGATGCCGAACAAACCGGTCAGTACCAGCACTCCCGCGACCACCGCGATGGCGACAGTGCGATAACTGGTGCTGCCGGCCGGCCGGCGGTGCGCCAGGGCTTTCGTGATTTCTTCAGTGGAGTCGTTTTCCATGGCTAAACCTCTATGTCGAATGATCAACCGGCCTGGGGCGCAGTGTTCAACTGCGGCTCGGGCGCGTGGTGCAGGCGTTCGCGGATCAGCGTGAACACCGTGGGTACGAAAAACAGCGTGGACAGGGTCGCGAAAATCAGACCGCCGATGACGGCGCGGCCGAGCGGCGCATTCTGCTCGCCGCCTTCGCCCAGGCCCAGCGACATCGGCACCATGCCGATGATCATCGCCGAGGCGGTCATCAGCACCGGCCGCAGCCGCGTGAATCCGGCGGCGAGCGCGGCATCGTGCGCGGACTTGCCGGCGCGCAGCTGCTCGTTGGCGAAGGTGACGATCAGGATGGAGTTCGCAGTCGCCACCCCCAGGCACATGATCGCGCCCATGAGCGAGGGCACGCTGAACGTCGTATGCGTCATGAACAGCATCCAGGCGATGCCGCACAAGGCGCCAGGCAGCGCGGTGATGATGATGAAAGGGTCGGTCCACGACTGGAAGTTCACCACCATCAGGAAATAGATCAGCAGCGCGGCGAAGACCATACCGTAGCCCATGCGCGTAAAAGCGGTGTTCATGCTGTCCACCTGGCCGCGCACCGTGAGCTTGGTGCCCGGGGGCAGTTTCGGCTCGACGGGTTTGCCGTCCGGACCCTTTGCCTGCGCCGGCTTCGCGCACATCCACGAGGTCAGCATGCCAGGATCTTTCGGGCAGAGCGCGCTCTTCCACAGCGGCGGCTTGGCCGGCAGGTAGTCGGCGAGGACCTTGTCGATCTCGTCGGACACGGAACCCAGGTCGCGGCCTTGTACGTTGGCGAAAACGTCGAACACCGGCTGGATGTCGTAATGGCTCACCACGGCCGGTGCTTCGCGCCGGTCCACCGTCGCCACGTTGGAGAGCATCTGCATGTTCACCGATCCGCGGCCGGGCAACTGCGTGTTCATCATGTCTTCGATTGAGTCCAGCCTGTACTGCGGCGTCTGTACCGCGATCGGGTAGGTGACCCCGGTCTTCGGATCCGGCCACAGGTTGAAGTTCACGATCGAGCTCGAAGACAGCGCCACCAAAAGATTATTGGCGACGTCGCGCTGGGTGAGTCCCAACTCGGCGGCGCGCGAGCGGTCCACGGTCACCTGCAATGCCGGGGCATTCAGGATCTGGTGCAGATGCACGTCCACGGCGCCGGGGATGGCCTTCAACTTCTGTTCGATTTCGCGGGCGATGCCGTAGAGCTTCGGGTTGTAGCCGGCAATCTGCACGTCCACCGGCGAAGGCAGGCCGAAGTTCAGGATCTGGTTGACGATGTCCGCCGGCTGGAAGAAGAAAGTGACGTCGGGAAAGCGCTTCGGCAGTTCGGCGCGCAGCAGCTCCACGTATTCGGACGTGGACTTGTGCCGCTCGGGCTTGAACGAGATCAGGATTTCGCCGTCCGCGGCACTGATGGCCGGGGTGTCCACGAAGGCCATGTTCACCGGTTGGGGCTGGCCGATGTTGTCCATCGACAACGCGATGTCCTCGGGCGGGATGATCTCGCGGATGGCTTTCTGCACCCGGGTGAAGACCTCCTCGGTTTCCTCCAGGCGCGTGCCCGGCGAAGCGTTCACGTGCATGCGGATCTGGCCGGCATCCACCTGCGGGAAGAAATCGCGGCCGATGAAGGGCACCACGGCCAGGCTGGCCAGGCCGACCACGCCGAACACCGCGAACAGCGCGACGCGGTTGTTGAGGCCCCAGTCGAGCGAGCGCACGTAGCGTCCGCGCAGACCGTCGTAGCCCGCCTCGAAACCGCGATGGATGCGCGAGAACACGCCGCGGCCTTGGGGTCGGTTAGGTGAATCGCCGCCGTGTTTTTCCCCGCGCAGGAGATACTTGGCCATCACCGGCACAAGCGTGCGTGACAGCACGTAGGAGGCGAGCATCGCGTACACGACCGCAAGCGCGAGCGGCGTGAACAGGAACTGGGCCGGGCCGGTGAGGAACACCACCGAGACGAACACAATACAGATCGCCAGGGTGGCGACGAAGGCGGGCACCGCGATCTGTTGCGCGCCGTCGATGATGGCCTGCTCGAGCGGCTTGCCCATTTCCACGTGGCGGTGGATGTTCTCGATCGCCACCGTGGCATCGTCCACCAGTATGCCGACCGCGAGCGCCAGCCCGCCGAGCGTCATGATGTTGAGCGTCTCGCCGGTCAGCGACAGGATGATGAGCGAGGTCAGGATCGACAGCGGGATCGACACCGTCACGATCATCGTGCTGCGCCAACTGCCGAGGAACAGCAGGATCATGACGGCGGTCAGCAGCGCGGCGATCAGCCCTTCGAGCACCACGCCGTCCACCGCAGCCTTCACGAACGAAGACTGGTCGAACAATTCCTTCATCTCGATGTCGGGATAGGTGGCGCGCAGCGCGGGCAGCGCGTCCTTGATTCCCTGCACCACGTCCAGCGTCGAGGCGCCGCCGGTCTTCAGGACGGTGAGCAACGCGCCGCGCCGGCCTTCGCTGCGCACCACGTTGGTCTGCACGCCGAAGCCGTCGCGCACGTTGGCCACGTCGCGCACGTACACCATCGAGCCGTTGACGTTCTTGATGGGCACGTCGTTCATGGCCGCGATGTTCTCGGGGTTGCTGTTCAACCCGACCATGTATTCCTTGGTGCCGATCTTGGCGCTGCCGGTGGGCAGGCTGAGGTTCTGCGCGGCGAACGCGTTGGTGACGTCCATCGGGTTGAGGCCTCTGGCGTTCAGGGCCTGCGGATCGAGGTCCACCATGATCTGGCGCGGCTTGCCGCCGAAAGGCAGCGGCAGACGCGAACCCTTCACCGGAGCGATGGCTTGGCGCACGCGATACAGGCCGAAGTCGTAGAGCTGAGCTTCGGAGAGCTTGTTGCTGGCCAGCAGCAACTGGATGATCGGCACGCTGGAAGCGTCGTACTGCAGGATCAGCGGCGGGATCGTGCCCGGCGGCATGCGGCGCAGGATGGTCTGCGACATGGCGGTGGCCTGGGCCACGGCGTTGGCGATGTCGACTCCCGGCTGGAAGAAGATCTTGATCAGCGCCGCGCCGTTCACCGTCTGCGACTCGATCGACTTGACGTCGTTGACGGCGGAGGAAACCGTGAATTCGCTGAACGTCGTGATGTATTTCTCGAACTGGGCCGGCGGCAGGCCGCTGTATTGCCAGATGATGCTGACCACCGGGATGTTGATCTTGGGAAAGATGTCGGTCGCCATGTTGCGGATGGCGACGATGCCGAGGATCAGGATGAGCAGCGCCATCACCACGAAGGTGTAGGGGCGGCGCAGGGCAAGGGTGACTATCCACATGGTTGGGACGCCTTTCGAACTGGTTTCGCCGCCGGGAGCGATCGTGCTCGTGGCGGCGGGAGCGGGTGATATGATGGCGCCTGGTTAACGAGACGCCACGGTTCAGAAGCCCATCTTAAAACGAGACGGACCGTTTTGTAAAATACACTTCGTTACAATCGACCCAGGAAGAGCCGGACTATGCCCAAATCCGCCACGACTGAAATCCTCGACGACGACGCCAAAGCGTTACGCGGCAGGCCGCGCAGTACGGAATGCCACGGCGCGATCCTCGATGCGGTGCTGCAGCTCATGCAGAAGGACGGCTACAACGCCGTCACCATCGAAGGCGTCGCCCGCCATGCCGGCGTCGGCAAGCAGACCATCTATAGATGGTGGGGGTCGCGCGCCGAGCTCATCCTCGAGGCCTTCGCCAACCATGCCGCCGACCTGGTGCCGACCCCGGATCGCGGATCGCTGCGCGAGGACCTGGACGTGTTCATGAATGCCGGATTCAAGCGCCTCTCCAAGGACTACGGCGCGATCATGCGCGGCCTCATGGCGGACGCGGTACTCGATGCCGACTTCAACAAGATCCTCCGCGTGGCCTTCATCTCCAAGCGCCGCGCCGCCACCCGGGAGATCCTGCAGCGCGGGGTCGAACGCGGCGAGATCACCAAGGGTGCCGACCTGGAACTCATGACCGACATGCTGTTCGGACCGGTTTGGTTCCGGCTGCTGGTGCAGCATGCCAAGCTGGATGCCGGCTTCGCCCGCCAGCTCGTCCAGGCGGTCATTACCGCTTTCGAGCCGAAGCGCGGGCGTTAATTCCGTCGCGAGCGCGCGCTCGGCCAAGGTCTTCACGAAATTCACGATCCTCACGATATTTATGGGCGAACGCCCGGTTATGGTCGACGACCGGTTATGGCGCAGCCGGTTATGGTCGAAGACCGGTATCCCCTGGAATCCTGTGGAATCCCTTGCGGAATCCCCTTGTGGGGCACGACATTCACGGCCAGCCTAATCAGGCTGGCATGTTAGGCAGGAAGGATTCAAGGGAATCAGCGCCGCGATGACATAACATTCATGCCGAGAAGGAACGAATAGCAGGGGACGAGTAACGCCCGCGGGATTCCGAAGGATTCCAGGGGATACCGGTCTTCGACCATAACCGGCTGCGCCATAACCGGCCTTCGACCACAAGTGCTGAGGACTGAGTAAGGGCCCAAGGACATCGGTCTTGCTTCACGCTTTTGCCCGGTCCGGACGTCTGCGTCTCAAGTCCTGCAATTCCCGCCTTTACTCAGTCCTCAGCACTCAGTCCTGGTTTTACCACGTCACGTTCCTTCTGACACTCCACGGCACTTACTACCGGCATCACGAGGGCGTTCGATCGGCCTCTGACCCGTAGTCCCGGCCGCAGGCCTTTCTGTGCCGGCGGAAAATTTTTTCGCACTTTCATTTACTTCGCATATTGTGTAGCCGTTAAAGACTGGCGCCCGGCCCGCCTGCGCATCGGTGGCATGGGGCTTGCCAATTCAGAAGCTTCGCATCCACACGCTGGAAACCGACAACCGCGACACCCGACAAATGCACAGTGAATCCGATCCCCAGAAGGACATTGCCGACCGGCTCTTGTCGGCGCTGCAGGAGGACGAATTCGTCCTCTACTGCCAATCCATCGTCTCGTTCGTTCCGGAAGCCGATGGCCGGGCGTTCAACGAGATCTTCGTCCGCTTCCAGGAGGAGGATGCCAAGCTGTTGCCCCCGGGCACGTTCTTTCCCGTGCTCGAAGAGGTCGGCATGCTGCCTTACCTCGACCGCTGGGTGGTCAACCGCCTTGCCCGCTTTGTCCGCGCCGGGTTGAAGATCAACCCGGACTGGGACGTCCCGCGTTACATCGTCAACCTGTCGGACGAGACGCTCGCCGATGAGGAATTCGGGGAGTACGTGCTCCAGTATGCCGATGATTCTTACCTGTCCTGCGGGGTGCTCGGCTTCGACATTTCATGCGACAGCGCCCAGGCCAACCGGGAATCGCTGCTGCAACTCATGGAAGAACTCCGGCCGCATGGCTGCAGCCTGACGGTGGCCGGTTTCGACGGCAGCGATGCCTCGCTGGCGGAGCTGAAAGCCCTCGAGCCCGATTTCGTCAAGATCAGCGCCACCGCCGTCGACCCGGCAAGGGTGCCCGAGATCAACCGCATGTGCCATGAGTTGGGCGCGCAAACCATTGCCGAGCACGTGGAAAACAGCCGGGTGCTGGATCATCTGCGCCGCTGCAAGATCGATTTCGGCCAAGGGTTTGGGTTGGCGAAGGTGGAGCCGCTCTAGCTTCAGGGCCGAAGTACGAGGGCCGAGGTCCGAGTCGGGATTGATTTAAGGCACCGAATCTTTGTGCATCTACTCGAACCTCGAACCTCGGCCCTCGTACCTGCCTTTACCCCGTCACGGCCTTCACGACAGCCAACCCGACCCAGAAGCCAAGATGGATTCCCGACGTGGGCGCGACAGCCGTATGTGTCCTTGAAGAACATTCATCCCGGCGAAATCCTGCTCGAGGAATTCTTGGCGCCGATGGACATTCCGATTACGACCTGGAAGAAGCACGCAAACAACTGGGCCGGAAGATCGATGCCATCGAACGGGTGGTCGCCTGACTACCAGTAACCGCTGTTACGACAATCACGTAGTCACATTTATGGCCGCAGCCCGGTTATGACCGAAGGTCGGTATCCTCTGGAACCCTTTAGGGATCCCTTGGGAATCTTCGGAATCCCGCAGGCACCTCACCTCGCTGAAGGCATCGCGGTACACAGCCGGCTGTGTAGAATGGATGGGTGAGTCTGAAAGGAGGCTGGCAAATGGCTACGAATCTGGAACTGGATGACAAGCTCATCGAGACGGCGCGCAAGCTAGGCGGTCACAAGACCAAACGTGAGGCCGTCAGCCGCGCACTGGAAGAGTATGTCCAGTGGCTCAAGCAACAGGCAATCGTCTCTGAATTCGGCAAGATAGATTACGACCCCAAGTACGATAACAAAATGCAACGCAAAGTTGCGTGAAAGGCCTGGTCGATACCTCGGTCGTGTTTTCTTTCACATCATGTTCGAGGTCCGAAGTACGAGTGAAAGCACGTCTTACTGAGTCCTGAGTCCAGTGTTCTAAATCCCGCTTTTCCCTCAGTCCCGAGTCCCGCTCTTACTTGTGTTACGGTACTTGCGACATTCACGGCATAGCAATCGCTATGCTCACTGGGTAGAATCCCTGACCTGCTAGCCGTCCGCCGGTATTGTGATTTTCTTCTCCAGTGCCATACTGTGTTTACCGAACATTATGCACACTGCAGTCCTGAGTTCCGAGAGTTCCCTGAGAGTTTCGTAAACGAGTTGACCATTTCAGAGGCCAGTCTGTGATCCCCCTTGTCTCGATCCAGCACCTGAGCAAGTCCTTTCCGGGCGTGCGTGCCCTGAATAGCTGTCGCTTTGACCTGGTGGCCGGTGAAGTGCATGCCCTGATGGGGGAGAACGGCGCGGGTAAATCGACCCTCATGAAAGTGCTTGCGGGGGTGTACCAGAAAGACGAGGGTGAGATTCGCATTGATGGGCAATTGGTGGATATTCCAAGCCCGCATGCAGCGCAGGCCCTTGGCATCGGCATCATCCATCAGGAACTCAACCTGATGAACCACCGCAGCGTGGCGCAGAACATATTCATCGGACGCGAGCCTCGGGGGCGATTGGGCGTGTTCATCGACACGCAGAAGATGGATCAGGACACCCGGAAAATTTTCGAACGCCTGCACCTGAATCTGGACCCGCGTACCCCCGTGGGTGACCTGACTGTGGCCAGGCAGCAGATGGTGGAAATTGCCAAGGCCTTGTCGTTTGAATCTCGGGTCCTCATCATGGATGAGCCCACCGCAGCCTTGAACAATGCCGAAATCGATGATCTGTTTCGCATCATCCGCCAGCTAAAAAGCCAGGGTGTCGGTATTGTCTACATCTCGCACAAGATGGATGAGCTGAAAAAAATTTCGGACCGCGTGACGGTGATGCGGGACGGCCAGTACATTGGCACGGTGCCCACCGCGAGCACCAGCATGGACACCATCATCAGCATGATGGTGGGGCGACCTCTGTTTGAAAGCGAAGGCCCGGTTGCGCCCGCCATGGACCATGAGGTGGTGCTGGAGGTGCGCAATCTGAACCGCGGCCGGACCATCAAGGATGTGAACTTTGTGGTGCGCAGAGGCGAGATTTTGAGTTTCGCCGGGCTGATGGGGGCAGGGCGCACGGAAGTGGCGCGCGCCGTATTTGGCGCGGACAAAATGGACTCTGGTGAAATCCGGGTTCGGGGCGAAAAGGTATCCATCCATAGCCCGGCGGATGCTGTGCAGCGGGGTATTGGCTACCTCTCGGAAGACCGCAAGCACTTTGGCCTGGCCACGGGCATGGATGTGGAGTCCAACATCGTTCTGGCCAGCATGCGGCGGTTTTTGTCGCTGGGTTTTTTCCTCAAGCGCCCGGCCATCCGTGACACTGCTGCAAACTTAGTCAAACGACTGGGGATCAAGACACCATCGGTGTCGCAAAAGGTGTCCCTGCTGTCGGGTGGAAACCAGCAAAAGATCGTGATTGCCAAATGGCTGGTACGGGATTGCGAAATTCTTTTTTTTGATGAACCCACACGCGGCATCGATGTGGGAGCCAAAAGCGAGATTTACAAGTTGCTGAATGCGCTGGCCGAGCAAGGGCGCGCCATTGTCATGATTTCGTCCGAGCTGCCCGAGGTACTGCGCTTGAGCCACCGCATTCTGGTGATGTGCGAAGGCCGCGTTACCGGTGAAATGCCAGCCTTGGGTGCCACCCAGGAGCAGATCATGCAACTGGCTACCCAGCGCGAATCCATGGTGAGTGCCGCTGCGCACTGATGGCCTGTACCCTGTCAATCGCTAATTCGAAAAACGCATGAACGGAACATCACCCATGTCTGGTTCCACTGCATTGCGGCGACTTAAGGACGCTGTCTTCAGCCCCAGCACCCGGCAAAAACTGCTGGCGTTTGCCAGCCTGATGGGGTTGATGCTTTTCTTTAGCATGGCGTCCCCCAGTTTTATGCAAACCGACAACATGGTGGGCATCTTGCAATCCACAGCGGTCAATGGTGTCCTGGCTATTGCCTGTACTTTTGTCATCATCACTGGTGGGATTGATTTGTCGGTAGGCACGCTCATGACATTTTGCGCGGTCATGGCGGGCGTGTTCCTGACCTACTGGGGTTTGCCGTTTTATGTGGGCGTTGCGGCAGCCATTTTCTTTGGCGCGTTTTCGGGATTTGTCTCGGGCGCGCTGATTGCCAAGCTGAAAATCCCGCCATTCATCGCCACGCTGGGCATGATGCTGCTGCTCAAGGGTTTGTCGCTGGTGATCTCGGGTACCAAGCCGATCTATTTCAATGACACGCCCGAGTTCCCCGGCATTTCGCAGGATTCGCTCATTGGCTATTTTCTGCCCGACCTGCCCATTCCCAACGCGGTGCTGATTCTGTTTGTGGTGGCGGTTGTGTCCAGTTTGATACTGAATAAAACGGTGCTGGGCAGCTACACCTTTGCCCTGGGCAGCAACGAAGAAGCCGTGCGGCTCTCGGGCGTGAACGTCGATCGCTGGAAAATTATCATTTACTCGTTCAGTGGTGCCATTTGTGGCGTTGCGGGTCTGCTGATCGCCTCGCGTCTCAATTCAGCGCAGCCGGCGTTGGGGCAGGGCTACGAGCTCGAAGCCATCGCCGCCGTGGTCATCGGTGGCACCTCGCTCAGTGGTGGCGCGGGAACGATATTGGGGACCATCATCGGCGCCTTCATCATGAGTGTACTGACCAATGGCCTGCGCATTCTGTCAGTCGCGCAGGAGTGGCAAACTGTAGTGACCGGCGTGATAATCATCTTGGCCGTCTACGCCGACATTCTGCGCAAACGCAAATAGTTTTTGTCCATTTCTTGAAAAGGAGATTCGTTGCCGGCTACGCGTCCGTTTCGTGATCTTTTAATAGCCAAATAAGTAACTTCGTGAGGAGACATAAAATGATTTCGAAGAGAAAAATATTGAGCATGGCCATCGGCCTCGGTCTGTCCGTCGGACTCGCCGGACCAGGTTTTGCAGCCGAGGAGACCTACATTCCCCTGATATCCAAAGGCTTTCAGCACCAGTTCTGGCAAGCCGTGAAGGCGGGCGCGGAACAGGCCGCCAAGGATTACAAAGTGAAGGTGACCTTTGAAGGCCCTGAGACCGAAGCCATGGTCGACAAACAGATCGACATGCTCTCGGCGGCGCTGGCCAAAAAGCCCAAGGCACTGGGTTTTGCCGCGCTGGACAGCAAGGCTGCGATCCCGCTGCTGAAGAAAGCCCAGGCGGCCAAAATTCCGGTCGTGGCTTTTGACTCCGGCGTGGACAGCGACATTCCTGTGACCACCGCTACGACAGACAACCTTGCAGCGGCGGGCTTGGCCGCCGACAAAATGGCCGAGCTGATTGGCAAGGCCGGTGAAGTGGCAGTAGTCGTGCACGACCAGACCAGCCGTACCGGCATTGACCGTCGCGATGGTTTTTTGAACCGCATCAAATCGACCTACCCGAACATCAAGGTGGTGAGTGTTCAATATGGCGGTGGCGATCAGTTGAAGTCGACTGAAATCACCAAGTCCATTTTGCAGGCGAACCCCAATATCAAGGGTATGTTTGGTGCCAATGAAGGTTCCGCTATCGGGGTGCTGAATGGTGCCAAGGAAATGAAACGCAAAATTGTGATCATCGGTTACGACTCTGGCAAGCAGCAGAAGGCTGCGATCAGCGACGGTTCCATGGCCGGTGCCATTACCCAAAACCCGGTGGGTATTGGTTACAAAACCGTTGAGGCCGCGGTCAAAGCGCTCAAAGGCGAGAAGTTGCCCAAAATCATTGATACCGGCTTCTACTGGTACGACAAGACGAACATCAAAGATCCCAAGATCGCCGCGGTTCTTTACGACTGATCGTGAACGGATGAAGGGCTCTGCAACTCTTGTTGGGCCCTTCATTTTTTCCCTGTATGCGTATTCACTGTGAAGAAATAGCATCATCCCTCAGCAATCACGCGGTGATAGTTGGGCACGTCGTCCCGGTTTATCTGACCGTGCAGCGGGTGTGATCCGCCCTATGCTTGCTATCAGGCGGCACCGTTATTCAGCAGGTGGATTCAACATCTAACTGCACCACTTGATCGCGGGTAGGACACGGCGGGTGTTTGGCAGTGTGAGAAGTGCGACCCACCCACCTACCGGGAGCAACCCACCACGCCCTATGTGCGGCTTAAGCCGGAAGAGCGCTACGAGATCGGGGCGTATACGCACGTCAGGCGTCCAGAACCAACTGCGTTTGGGTCACGACTGCACATAGCTTCCCTTCCTCCGACGTAATCTTTGTTTGCCAAACCATTACGCGATTCGCGGTCACTTCGCTTAGCTGCACGCCCATGAGTCCTGGAAACAGCGGCTCGAGCAGTTCTTGAATTGAAGCGGCACTATTCAAGTTGTCTCCTTCAATATAATGCCTAACGGAGAAGGCTCAGCCTAACCCAACGGACTGTCGCGCGGGAGGCGATAGCCGCGGTGGATCGAACTCGTTGAGGTATCCATGCGGCCCTTGCATCAGCTCCAGTTCAACTTGACGATGCCCAGGCGGCGTCTGCCCGCCGTTACTTCTTCTCGCCACCATTTTTCTGAGCGTGGTGTGCCTTGCACTCCGGCGACAATTGGGCTTCGTGTTTCTTCATGCATTCCGCCATGCGTCCTTCGCCCGGCTGAACGTCCTTGCAGAAGCGTTCCATGTCTTTCATGCAGGGATGATGGCTTTCCGCTTCAGAGATTTTCGCGCGACAGCCGCCGGAAAGTTTGTCATTGTGCTCGGCCAGGCAACGCATGATGCGCCCCTGTCCTGGTTGCACCCCCTTGCAGAGAGTCTCGGCATCTGTCTTGCACGCTTCTGCGAATTCCTTGACTTCCTCACGGGCCTCGGCAATTCGCTCCCGGCACCCCGGCGACAGTTCCGACTCGTGTTGTTTCAGGCAGGCTGCTATACGCCCGCCTCCCGCCTGAACGCCCTTGCACAGCTTTTGCACGTCCGTCCGACATGCTCCGGGCCTTTCCTTCTCTTCCGCCTGCGCTGCGGACATTATGAAAAGTCCGCCGATGACGAGCAGATACGCGCCGAGGATTCGCTTCATGATCGATGCCTCCATAAATTGGTCGGCCAATCACCGACAGGAGCTAAACGGTCGCCCCGCCCGCAACGTTGACGACCGGGGGGCAAATACAGCGCCGGACAGCGCTAGGGCTTCTGCGTCAGGAAATCCACCGCCAACGCCGCGAGCGACCGTGCGCCCTGCAGCAGCCCCGATTCATCGATGGTGAAACGAGGCGAATGATTCGGCGCGGCCTTGGCCATGTCCTGGTCCTTGGGCGTGATGCCGACGAAGTAGAACATGCCCGGCACCTGTTGCTGGAAGTAGGAGAAATCCTCGGCGACCATCACACGCTGGTTCATCCTCGATCCGCCCTCGCCGCCGATGCGCTTCAGGGTCGGCAGCATCTTTTCCGTCAGCGCCGGATCGTTGACGGTCACCGGGACGGCCTTGTCGATTCTGACCTCGGCCTGCGCATTGTTCGCATCGGCAATGGATTCCGCAATGTGTTTGATGCGCGCATGGACGTCCTGGCGCATCTCTTCGTCGAAGGTGCGGATGGTGCCGGTCATCTCGACCTGGTCGGGAATGATGTTCTTGCGCGTGCCGCCATGGATGGTGGCGACGGTGACGACAGCCGGTTCCTTGGAGACGTCGATTTGTCTCGCGACGATGTTCTGCAATCCACCGATGATCTGAGCCGAAGTGACGACCGGGTCGATGCCCGACCACGGCCAGGCACCGTGCGTCTGCTTGCCTTTCACGGAGATGTAGAGCCAGTCCGCGCTCGCCATCAGCGGGCCGGCGCGGTAGGTGATCATGCCTGCGGGAATCCCGGAGATCACGTGCAGGCCGAAGATCGCATCGGGTTTCGGGTTCTCCAGCGCGCCGTCCTTGATCACCAGCGGCGCGCCGCCTTCTTCCCCGGGAGGCGGGCCTTCCTCGGCCGGCTGGAAAATGAATTTGACGCTGCCGGGGAGCTGGTCGCGCACGCTCGCCAGCACCTCCGCCACGCCCATGAGGATAGCCATGTGGGCATCGTGACCGCAGGCATGCATCACGCCGACCTGCTGGCCGATGTATTCAGTTTTCACTGTGGACTTGAACGGCACGTCCACTTCCTCGACGACGGGCAGCGCGTCCATGTCGGAGCGCAACGCGACGACCCGTCCCGGCTTGCCGCCCTTGAGCAGCCCGACCACTCCGGTATGGGCGACCCCGGTCCGCACTTCCATGCCGAGCTTGCGCAAATGCGCCGCGATCAGCTCGCCGGTGCGGATTTCCCGGTTCGACAACTCGGGATGCTCATGAATGTCGCGCCGCCAGGCGATCACCTTGGGTTCGATGGCGCGGATGCGCTGATCCACCACGGTCGCGAGGTCGCCGGCTTGCGCCGGGGACAGCGAAATCGAGAGGCCAAGAACGAGCATGCTGCACGGAATGAGGCGATTCATCGTTGCGCTCCGGAACAGGAAATGGGTCGTGCAATGATAAGCTAACCGCGCTGCTGTTTCCGCTGTTGCTCTGGCTGTTCGGTGGCCGTTAGAAAAACTCAACCTCAACGCAAAGACGCAAAGAGCGCAAAAGACGCAAAGGGAACCGGAACAAACTAGAGCGGGCAGCAGAATCAGCCAGTGGTGCATCAAGTGCCAGCAGAAATCGCACCCAATTTCTCTTTGCCACGCCTCGTTTTTCTTTGCGTCCTTTGCGCCTTTGCGTCGAGGTGTTGATCTGGACTCAGGTATGAACAACTCAGGCGAGCTTGACGAGTTGCTTGCCGAGGTTCTGTCCCTTGAGCAGTCCCATGAACGCCTTCGGCGCATTCTGCAGGCCATCGGCGACGGTTTCGTGGTATTGGATTTTGCCCTGCGAAACCCATTTCGCCAATTGCGATACGGCTCTGATGTACAAGTCCTGCCGGTCGAAGACGATGAAGCCCTGCAGCCTGACCCGGTTCACCAGCAGGGCACGCATCATCTTCGTGCCGTAGGCCTCGGTCGCGTTGTAGTCGGAGATCATGCCGCACAGCGCCACGCGCGAAAAAGGATTCAGCACCCGGAACGCGGCGTCCATGACTTCGCCGCCGACGTTCTCGAAATAATTGTCCACGCCGTTCGGACACGCTGCCTTCAGGTCGTCGATGAGCTTGCCCGCCTTGTAGTCGACGCAGGCATCGAAGCCGAGTTCCTTGACGGCGTATTCGCATTTCTTCGCGCCGCCGGCAATGCCCACCGCGCGGCAGCCCTGCAGTTTCGCAAGCTGTCCAACCACGCCGCCGACCGCGCCGCTTGCAGCGGATACCAGAACGGTTTCACCAGCCTTGGGTGCGCAATACTCCAGCAGGCCGATCCACGCCGTTGCACCCGGCATGCCGCAGACGCCCAGATAGGCCGACAAAGGCACGAGCTTGGGATCCACCACGGTCAACCCGTCGCCGTTGGAGAGGGCGTAAAGCTGCCAGCCGAGGGCACCCACGACATGGTCGCCGACCTTGAATTTGGGATTATTCGACTCGACGACCTGGCCGACCGTGCCGCCGACCATGACTTCGCCGATCTCGACGTATTTGCTGTAGGACTTCACCGCGTTCATGCGCCCGCGCATGTACGGGTCGAGCGACAGCCACAGGTTTTTCACCAGGACTTCGCCGGGTCCGGGTTTCGGTACATCCGTCTCGACGATTTTGAAATTCGATTCCTCGACCGGGCCGGTGGGGCGGCTCGCGAGCACCACCTGGATGTTCTTTGCCATACTGTCCTCCTATGAAAGAATAGCTTGTGGCGTGCCATTCTACCGGAGCGCTTCTTCCTACCGGGGCGCCGCTCCCTACCGTCGCGTCGCTCATACCGTCGCGTCGCTCCATATTTCCTTGCGGAGTTTGCGATGATCTATGCGTTGAACGTTTTCAATCTGATTCCCGGCAAGGAGGACGACTACCGGGACTACAGCGTCAAGGCGGGAAAGATCATTTACCGGCTGGGTGGGAAGGTGGTCAGTGCCGGCGAAGGGCCGCTGCGCGAGTTGCACGGGGATCGCACGCGCCGGCAGATGATCGTGGTCGAATTCCCCAGCGTCGAGGTTTTCGAGCAGTTCATCGACGAGGCGGAGACCCAGAACATCCACCCCCTGCGCGAGGACTCGACAACGGACTACATCTGGACGCTGTACGAACCCTGGGACCTGAGGAAATGGGTAAACTCCGGCCGGTGAAATCACCGACGACAGGGACAGCAAAACCATGAAACCCGATCTGCTGCTGATCTGCCCGCTGTTCCCCGCCACCATGACGCAACTCGACGCGGCGTACACGGTGCACCGCTATTACCAGGCCGCCGACCGGGAAGCGTTCGTGACTGGCCTTGCGGACCGCGTGACCGCGGTGGCGACCGCCGGTCACGAGGGCATGCCCGTGGCGCTGATGAAAAGGTTCCCAAAACTGAAGATCATTTCCTGCTTCGGCGTCGGCGTCGACGGCATCGACGTGCCGGCTGCACGAAAACTCGGCATCGCGGTGACCAATACACCGGAGGTGCTCACGGAATGCGTCGCCGACAATGCGCTGGTATTGCTGCTCGCCACGATGCGGCGCACGGTGTTCAACGACAAATTCGTCCGCGCCGGAAACTGGCTCAAAGGCGGTGCGCCGCTGGCGGAAAAAGTCTCGGGTAGTCGCTTGGGCATCATCGGACTCGGGCGCATCGGCAAGGCCATCGCGAAACGCGCGGAAGCATTCGGCATGAAGGTCGCCTATCACAGCCGCAACCGCCAGCCCGGCGTTGCGTATGACTATTACGCCAAGCCGGTCGACCTGGCGCGCGACGTCAGAATTCTGATCGTCGCCTGCCCGGGCGGCAAGGAAACGGAGCACATCGTCAGCCGTGAAGTGATCGACGCGCTCGGCAAGGATGGCTATCTGGTCAACGTTTCGCGCGGATCGACCGTCGATGAGCCCGCAATGGTCGACGCGCTGGTCAATGGCCGTCTTGCCGGGGCCGGCCTCGATGTATTCGTCGCCGAGCCCAAAGTTCCCGATGCGCTGCTCAAGCTCGACAATGTCGTGCTGCAGCCGCATGTTTCGAGCGGCACGCATTGGACGCGCGCCGCCATGGGTCAGCTTGTTGTCGACAATCTCGCAGCCTACTTTGCAGGCAAGCCGTTGCTGACCCAGGTTTAGTGTCCTGTTCCGCTGATTCGTGGCTGAAAACCCGACGAGAATCGGCGCCATGCTGTGTTACGAGTCCTCGCCGTGGGGCCCGCCACTGTCGAGGACTCGCGCCTTGCCTGACACCGATTTCGCGGGTTTTCCGATCGAAGTTGGATTGCTGTCATGTGGACATAAAGAATTGACTTCCATGGTTTGTGAGTTGCCCCACGAATCAGCGGAATAGGACACTGGCGAAAAAAACCGGAGGACGATCATGACCGCACGCACACCCGACTGGAAAGCCGAAAGCGAATTGAAACCGCGTTCGTCGCGCTACGTCAGGATGGATGCGCTGCCGTGGCGGCCGACGCCTTTCGCCGGTGTGGAAATCAAAGTCCTGCTGGAAGACAAGGACACCGGGTTGATGACCAGCATCACGCGCATGGCGCCCGGTGCGGTGCTGCCGCTTCACGAGCATGCGGACGTCGAGCAGACCTATGTACTGGAAGGACGTTTGGTCGATGACGAGGGTGAAGTCAAAGCCGGGGAGTATGTATGGCGGCCGGCAGGAAGCACCCACGTCGCAACGGCACCCGAGGGTGCTTTGCTGCTGGGAATGTTCCTGCGGCCGAACCGTTTTTTGTAACTGTGGATCAGAACTGGTAGAACGCACTGATCGTCATCATGTGCGCGTTATCCAACTGGTCGATGTCGATCTTTTCGTACTCGGCGCGCACACCCACGCCGGCCACCGTAAACCAGATGCCGACGCCGTATACCGGCGCAGTGCCGTCGTAATCGTTGCGGATGCCGCCGATGTTCTTCTGCAGCTTGTAATTCATCCCGCCCACTCGACCGAACAGGTCGACGGGGCCGATTCCCATCCCCGCCAGGACGCCGTAGTCGAGGCCGCGAGCCTTGTATTCCACTGGCACGCCAGTTGTCGAGCCGTCCGGTTTCCCGAGGTCACGATAACCCACTTCATCTGCGAATTTCAGAAGTGGAATGAAGTCGAGGTGATAGCCGACAAAGGCCTTGCCGGCTTTGGCCGACTCGTCGAACGACACTCCGCCAGGATTCCCGGCACTGTCCTCGATGTTCGATTTACCAATCCCGCCGCCGATATAAATTCCGCTGTCGGCATGGGCCGCCATGACAGGGAGACCCGCGGCGAAAACCAGTGAGGCGAGGATGATCGGTTTGCGATGGTTCATGACGGACTCCTGAAGATGTCATTGAGGATCTCGAAGGCCTTGCCGAACGTGTCATTGCCAACGGCATTCACCACCTCGGCCTCGTCATCGTTGGTGACTTTGAATTCCGCAGTCCAGATTCCAACGGTTTTGTCGCCGACAGTGACCGGGTAGAGCGTGAGCTGCGCGACATAGCCCTCGACCGGCAGTGGTGATGTGAGGATGCAGTAGCGGAAGCTGTGTTCGACGTCAGACAGCTCGAGCAGCCGCTCGCGGATGGTGCCGCCGCCACCAGCGATGTCGAAGTTGCGCACGCAGCCGATGCGATCGCTCGGCAACCCGCCTTCGATGTGGCTGCGCGAAAACTTCGGATGCCATTCGGGCAGGTTGTTGAAGTCGCGCACCTTGGCCCAGACTTTTTCCACCCGGGCGTCGATCACCGCACTGACGAATATCTTGGTCATGATGTTCTCCTCAGCGGGCCAGCAGTTTGTCGATCGCCGCGAAACCGGCCACGAAGACGTTGTCACCGATGTCGTCGGCGGTCACCTGCGGTGGTCCCGAAGTCACGTCGAACACCGCCCACCACTCGGCGAAGGTTCGGTTTTCCATGGTAATCGGCGTGAAGCGCATCGCCGCCATGTAGTTCGCCACCGGCATCGGTGAAACCAGAATGTTGTAGGTGAACGTTCGTGTGTCATCCGCCAGCGAGAGCAACTGTTCGCGCAACAGGCCGCCGTCGCTCTTTCTGGTGAAGCGGCGCACGCAGCCAACGCGATCGGCCGGCAGGCCGCCTTCGATCTCGCTGGTGGCGATGGCCGGATGCCACTTGGGCAGTCCGTTGAAGTCGCGGACCAGCTTCCAGACCTTGTCTGCGGTCGCGTTGATGATTGCGCTGCGATAGACCTTGATCATTTTCTCTCCTCCTTCTTGAACTGAAATCTAGTTCTTGAACCACGGAGGACACGGAGGACACGGAGGAAAGACAAGAGCAAGGAAAATGCTCGGGCCGGAACGTTTCAGTGGCTGATGACCCGTGATAGCAAAAGCGGGCGGCGCGGATCTGCGAATACTCATACTGTTCTTAGCCCTGATTCGCTCTTCCTCATTTTTTCCTCCGTATCCTCCGTGTCCTCCGTGGTTCATCCTTAGAACTTGATGTTCTTGAACTTGCGGGTCTGTTCGGTGAGTGCGGTTTCGGTCGGCAGGCGTTCCATGCTGCTGGCGCCGTAGAAGCCGTGGCAGTGCTTCGAGCGCTTGAGGACGTAGTCGGCATTCTCCGGCGAGGCGATCGGTCCGCCATGGCAGAGCACGATCACGTCCCTGCGGACTTTCATGGCCGCTTCGGCGATCGCGTCGATTTCCCCGACGCAGGTGTCCAGGTTCTTCGCGCTGGAGGCGCCGATGCTGCCGCCGACAGTCACGCCCATGTGCGCGACCACGATATCCGCGCCGGCCGCGGTCATGGCCTTCGATTCTTCCGCGTTGAATACGTACGGAGTGGTCAGCAGATCCTGTTCGTGCGCCTGCCGGATCATGTCCACTTCGAGTCCGTAGCCCATGCCGGTTTCTTCGAAGCTCGCGCGCATCACGCCATCGAACAGGCCGATGGTCGGAAAGTTCTGCACGCCGGAGAAACCCATGTGCTTCAACTCGGCGAGAAATTGCGGCATCAGCACAAAGGGATCAGTGCCGTTCACGCCGGCCAGCACCGGCGTCTTCTTGACCACCGGCAATACCTCGCGGGCCATTTCCTTGACGATCTCGTTGGCGTTGCCGTAGGCGAGCAGGCCTGCTGCGGAGCCGCGCCCCGCCATGCGGTAGCGCCCGGAGTTGTAGATGATGATCAGGTCGATGCCGCCGGCTTCTTCGCACTTGGCGGATAGCCCGGTGCCGGCGCCGCCGCCGACGATCGGCACGCGGCGCGCCACCATATCCAGAAACTTCTCCAGGATTTTCCTTCTTTCGATTGCGGGCATCGGTTCGATTCCTTTTTCCTATGCGGTTATCTCCCGGAAGTTCTGCACCAATGCGGTGGAAAACGCCGGGTCGTTGATATGGAAGGGCAGACGCGTCAGGCGGCGCGATGCGGTTTGCTGCAATGACTTTTCAAGCGCGTCGAATAGCGCGGCATCGGCCTCGCGATCGTAAAATGTCTGGCCGGGCGCATCCAGTGCCGACACGCCTTTCTCGGGAATCAGAAAGCGGACCGGGCCCGCACAAACATTCAGCTTTTCCGCGATCCATTGGCCGATCTCCCGACATTCTTCGGCTGTGGTGCGCATGAGCGTGACGTTCGGGTTGTGCTTGTAGAGCTTGCGGCCGCGGAAACGCTCCGGCACGGTTTCCATCGCCCAGAAGTTCACCATGTCGAGCGCGCCGACCGAACCGACATAGGGAATCCGGCTGCGGGCGATGGCTCCGAGCCGGTCGGGTCCGGCGGACAGTACGCCGCCGACAAGGTGATCGCAGATCTCGGTCGTAGTGACATCGATGACACCGACCAGCATGCCGCTGTCGGCGAGTTTTTCCATCGACTGGCCGCCGGTGCCTGTTGCGTGAAATACGAAGCAGTCGAATTCCTTGTCGAGCTGCGAAACGATCTGCGTCACGCAGGCCGTGGTGACGCCGAACATCGTCAGACCGATCGCAGTCCTGACCTTCGCATCCGGCAGCGTGTGCATCGCCATTCCGGCCATCGCGTGCGCGGCATTGCCGAGCACGACCCGGCTGATCCGGTTCAACCCCGCGACATCGGTAACCGAATACATCATGGTGATGTCGGTTGCGCCGACAAATTGCCCGACGTCGCCGGCGGCGAGCGTGGAAACCATCAGCTTCGGAACGCCCACCGGCAGCCGGCGCATGCCGGCCGTGACGATCGACGTGCCGCCGCCGCCACCCAGGCCGATCACGCCGGCGATGTCGTCCCGCCGGCTGATGTATTGCGCGAAGGCCTCGCCCATGGCTTCGACCGCCATGCCGCGATCGTCGCCGCCAAGCACGAATCGCGCGCCTCGCGGGTGACACGCGGCGACATCGGCTGCGGCAACGTCGACCGCAATCTGGGGCGTTTTGATGCCGACGTTCACGACGATCGCAGGCGCGCCCGCCGCCTCGACCAGCGACTTGACGTACCGCAATTCCTCGCCTTTGGTATCGGCCGTGCCGACGACATACACGCGCTTCATGGCGTTGCGTGATGGATGAACGGGGGCGGAGAAAGTCGCGCGGCCGCCGATATGCCCACTGCGGCATTCATTGAACTTCCTCCCGCTAGGTGACCGGACTCGCTTTCGCTTGTGCGTCGCAGCGCGAAAAAAAAACGGCGAGTCGACTGTTTTTGTTGTAAGACGCTGGTATCGTAGTGAGATGCTAGTCTCAGGTCAAGAACGGCGTCCCAAGATTCATTCGGATGGCAAGGCGCGGGCCGACAGGGGGCCGCGTGCGCGGATGCGCAAGATCATGCTGGATGCGGCCATGCGCCTGATGCAGGATGGTCTGATTCCATCGGTCAGCGACGTGGCGGGAGCGGCGCAGGTTTCGCGGGCGACGGCTTATCGTTACTTCCCGTCCCAGTCGGCCCTGATTCAGGCTGCAGTGGACGAGGCGCTGGGGCCGATCCTGGCGTGGACATCTGACTCCGGGGATGCGGAGGTCCGGATCACCGAACTGGTGACCTTTGCCTATCCGCGCATGGAGAGTTACGAAGCCACGCTGAAGGCGGCGTTGCGGCTTGCGCTGGATCAGTGGGCGCGCCGGCATGCCGGCTTGTTCGGCGATGAAGCGCCGATGGTGCGCGGGCATCGCATCGGTCTGCTGAATTCCGCGGTACAGCCGTTGAAGGGCCAGTTGGGCCGGCCCGGTTTCGAACGGCTCACGCAAGCGCTCTCGCTGGTGTTCGGAACCGAAGCCTTCGTTGTGCTGAAGGACATCTGGGGTCTGGACCGCAAGCGTGCCGAGGAGGTGGCGTTGTGGACGTGCCACGCGTTGATCCAGGCGGCGGTTGCCGAAGAGGGCAAGACCGTGGCGCGAGTTCCGGCGGCCGCGGGAAAAAGGAAGAATGGCGTGCATACTTCAGGCGCGTTGTTGAAAAGGAAGGCCCGGATAAAGTTAAAGTAGAAACGGCAGTTTGTTGGAACACGGCGACAAGACCGTGGCAGGGTTCGGTGTCGAGGAGCGGCCGGCTGTTTGCGATCCGGGACGGATGGCCGCAATAGCAAAAGACCAATACGGAGGAGCAAACGATGAGCAAGAAAAAATGGTCCGGCCTGCTGGCCGGCGCTGTTTTCGCTCTGGCCTGCAGTTCGGCGCTGGCAGCGGAAAAACTGACCATCCTCTGGGCCCAATGGGACCCGGCGAACTACCTGCAGGAACTGGTCAAGGATTACGAAAAGCAAACCGGCACCAAGGTCGTGATCGAAACGGTGCCATGGCCCGATTTTCAGACTAAGGCTTTCACCGAGTTCAACGCGAAGGGCGATGCCTACGATTTGGTGGTCGGCGATTCCCAGTGGCTCGGTGCAGGCTCGTCCGGCGGCCACTATGTGGATCTGACCAACTTCGTCGTGAAGAACGGGCTTGACAAGAGCATGGCGCCCGCCACGGTTGCGGGTTACGCCGAGTATCCGCCCAGGAGCAAGAAGTACTGGGCAGTGCCTCTGGAAGGCGATGCGACCGGTTGGGCCTATCGCAAGGACTGGTTCGAAGATCCGAAGGAAATGGCCGCCTTCAAGAAGAAGTACGGCTATGACCTGGGAGTGCCGAAGACCTGGGCGCATCTGCACGACATCGCCGAATTCTTCCATCGCCCGGGCGAGAAGCGCTACGGCATCGCGATTTATACCGACAATACATACGATGCCCTTGCAATGGGCTACGAGAACGTGCTGTTCGGCTACGGCGGCGACCTGGGCGATTACTCGACGTACAAAGTGCGCGGCATGGTCAATTCCAAAGAAGCCATCGCAGCCCTGAAGTTCTACAAGGAACTTTACGGATTCACGCCTCCGGGCTGGGGCAAGGTGTTCTTCATGGAAGACAACCAGGCGATCACCGAAGGCCTGGCGGCGATGAGCATGAACTTCTTCGCTTTCTTCCCGGCACTGACGAATCCGGCGACCAACAAGAACGCCAAAGTCACCGGTTATTTCGCTAATCCGGAAGGTCCCACGGGCAAGCGCTTCGCAGCACTCGGCGGCCAGGGCATCTCGATCATCAAATACTCGAAGAAGCAGGCCGAGGCGACGAAGTTCCTGGAGTGGTTCATCAAGGACGACGTGCAAAAGAAGTGGGCCGAGCTGGGCGGCTACACCTGCAATGCCAGCGTGTTGAAATCCGAAGCCTTCCAGAAGGCGACGCCCTACAACAAGGCGTTCTACGAAACCATGTTCATGGTGAAGGATTTCTGGGCCACGGAAGAATATGCGGAACTGCTTGACCAGATGAACAAGCGTCTGCATCCGTTCATTGTCGGCAACAAGGGCACAGCGGAAGAAGCTCTGAACGGCCTTGCCAACGACTGGGAAACGACATTCAAGAAGTACAAGCGCTACAAGTAAGGAGTCCGTCCGGCGGAGGCACTGCCCTCCGCCGGCCTTGTTTGCGCGCGGGAGCCACGGGCACAAAAAAACTGAAGGTCGTTCTGCGGGGACGAATCTTCGCGATGAGGGGAAGGGCGTAAATGATTGCGAGTCTCGATCCTAAGTCTGCGGCGGCAAGACGGGGTTTGAGCGACGTCGCCATACGCAATCTGTTCATCATCCCGACGATCGTGTTTTTGATCGTCTTCAACATCTTTCCGCTGATCTATTCGCTCGGTTATTCGTTCACCGATTTTCGCGCCTCAAGCAACCAGCCCGCGAATTTCATCGGACTCGACAATTACCGGGAACTGCTCGGCGACGAGCACATCTGGAACAACTTTTCTGTCACCGCAAAATATGTGCTGGTATCGGTAGGCGGCCAGGTGCTGGTCGGGTTCGGCGTGGCGCTGCTGCTGAATCGCAGGATTCCCGGCAAAGGGCTGCTCACCACACTGCTGCTGTTACCGATGATGATGTCGATGGCCGTGATAGGCCTGTTCTGGCAACTGCTCTACAGCCCCTCTTGGGGAATTATCAACTACATCCTCGGTCTCGAGGATTTTGCCTGGCTCTCCGATCCCGGTTGGGCGCTCTACGCCGTGGCGCTGACGGACATTTGGATGTGGTCGCCGTTCGTGATGCTGTTATGCCTCGCCGGCTTGTCCGCGATTCCGCAGCATCTGTATGAAGCGGCCGCGATCGATCGCGCCACCAAGTGGTATACGTTCACGCGCATCACGCTGCCGCTGGTGAGTCCGCTGCTGCTGGTCGCAATCATCTTCCGGACGATGGAAGCGTTCAAGACATTCGACCTGGCTTTCATCATGACCAGTCTGGATTCCACCGAGCTGATCGCCATCCGGCTCTACAAGCTCGCTTTTCAGGAGTGGCAGACTGGCCGCTCCTGCGCGCTTGCCTACATCGTGCTGATCATGGTGCTGGCGATAACCAATATTTACGTGAAGTACCTCAACCAGGTGAAGGACCGCTAGCATGGCCGCCGTCCAGTCGAAGCGACACAAGCTCACCAACCGCCTGCTCATCGCACTCGTGTTCGTGGTCCTGTTCCTCTACCTAATTCCGTTGTACTGGATCAGTTCCACCGCATTCAAGCCGCGAAGCGCCGCCACCACCGTGCCGCCCACGGTCTTCTTCCGGCCTGAAATCACACCGTTCGTGAAGCTGTTCACCTCGCGCGTACAGATGCGCGGCGAAGTCGAGCCGGAGGTGTACGAGAAGGCGCCCTGGTACGAGAAGCGGGTATACGACGGTGGCGAGCGCATCATCAAGGACGCCGATGGCAATTTCGAAAGTTCCGGCTACCTGAGCCGCTTTCTGAACAGCGTCATCATCGCGGTGATCAGCACGTTTCTCGCGGTGGCGATGGGCACCTTGACGGCTTACGGCTTCTCGCGTTTCAGGATGCCGGGGGAGCAGGACTGGTTGTTCTTCATCCTGTCGACGCGCATGCTGCCGCCGGTGGTCGTGGCGATCCCGATGTTTCTGATGTATCGCACCGTCGGCCTGGTCGATACGCATATTGGTCTGATCATCCTGTATACCGCATTCAATCTGTCGTTCTCGGTCTGGCTGATGAAAGGATTCATCGACGAAATTCCAATCGAATACGAAGAGGCTGCGCTGGTCGACGGCTACACGCGCATGCAGGCCTTCTTCAGGATCGTGCTGCCGCAGGCGGCGACAGGCATCGCGGCGACCGCGGTGTTCTGTTTTATCACGGCCTGGAATGAGTACGCTTTCGCCTTGATGATGACCAATCGCAGGGCACAGACCGCCCCGCCTTATATCCCGTCCCAACTTGGCTCGGGGTTGACGGACTGGACTGTCATTGCAGCCGGCACCTTCCTGTTCCTGGTACCGGTGGCGGTGTTCACGTTCCTGTTGAGGAAGCATCTGCTGAGAGGCGTGACGTTCGGGGCGATCAGAAAATGACGGGTGAGGCGAAAGGCGTGAGGCGAGAGGCGAACATCCAGCGACGTCGGCGGGTGTTCTTGCCAGTCACTTGTCACCAGTCACCAGTCACCGCGCGCGCGTCTTACGGGAGCGCGCAATGAACTTCCGCGAGCTGAGCAGCCGGGTATTGGAACCCACATCGATCTTCCTGATGATTTTCGGGATCGTCGCGCTGTGCCAGCCGTGGATCGAGGTGCTGCATCGCTACGGCGTCACCATTACGCTGGCCGGGCTGATCGGGTTTTCGGTGTTTTCGAAGATCAAGCCTTTGCCGAAGGAAGACCCGTGATGCGGTTGAGGATGGGCATGGTCGGTGGAGGGCTGGACGCGATGGCGGGCGAATTGCACCGTCATGCCGCCGCGCTGGACAGCCGCGTGGAACTGGTGGCGGGCGCGTTGTCTTCGACTCCCGAACGCTCGCGGGCTGCCGCGAAAGCCTGGGGTCTGGCGCGAGGCTACGGAACCTGGCAGGAAATGCTGGACGCCGAGGAGAAGCTCCCGGCGGCGGAACGCATCGAATTCGTCACGGTGGCGACGCCTAATCATTTGCACGTGCCGGTGTCGGCGGCATTTGCCGAAAGCGGATTTCACGTGGCCTGCGACAAGCCGATCGGCCTCTCGCTGGAAGAGGCCAGGCATTTATGCCGCGTGGTGGAGAAGAGCGGCATCGTGTTCCTGCTGACCCACAACTACACCGGCTATCCGATGGTGAAGCAGGCGCGCCACATGATCGCCGGCGGCGAACTGGGCGACCTGGTCAAGGTGGTCGTCGACTACCCGCAGGGTTGGTTGCTGCAGCCGATCGAGAAACAAGGCCACAAAGGCGCCGCGTGGCGCACGGATCCGTCGAAGTCCGGCGCGGCGGGTTGCCTGGCCGACATCGGATCGCATGCCCAGCACATGATGCACACGGTGACCGGGCTGGAGGTCGAGGAATTGTGCGCGGACTTTGGGCACCTGCACGACCGCAAGGTCGACGACGACATCAGCATTCTGCTGCGCTTCCGCGGCGGCGCGCGGGGCATGCTGTCGGCCTCCCAGGTCATGGCGGGCGAGGAGGGCGGGCCGAATTTCCGCATCTACGGGACGCGCGGCGCGCTCGAATGGAAACAACTGGAACCCGAATCGCTGATTCACCGGCAGCCGGGCCAACCCGTGCGGACGCTGCGGCGCGGTGAGCCGTATCTGTGCGACGCCGCGAAGCGCGCCAGCCGACTTCCGCCCGGCCACCCGGAAGGCTACTACGAAGCGTTCGGCAATCTGTACCGGAACTTCGCCGACGCGATCATCGCCCGCCGCCAGGGTGCCCGCGTGGAGCAGGATTTTCCGACGGCCATCGACGGCGCGCGAACCATGGCCTTCATCGAGACCGCTCTGGAGAGCAATGCCGCCGGCGGCAAGTGGATGCGCGTGAAGGACCACGCGCACCAGCGCACCCGTTAACCATCACCAATCACCGTTTCCAGATGGCCGATATCGTATTGAGAGACGTCGAGAAATATTTCGGCGACAACTACATCATCAGGAAGCTCAACCTGGAGATCAGGGACCGCGAATTCGTGGTCCTGCTGGGTCCGTCCGGTTGCGGCAAGACCACCACCTTGCGTGCCGTCGCGGGCCTGGAGGAGATCGATACAGGCGACATCCTGATCGACGGCAAGCCGGTGCAGGCGCTGCACGCGGCCGACCGGGACATTGCATTCGTGTTCCAGTTGTATGCGCTCTATCCCCATCTGAGCGCCTATGAAAACATCGCTTTTCCGCTGCGGGCGATGAGCGAATCGAAAGAAACGCTGGACAGCCGCGTGCGCGAAGTGGCCAAGGCGCTCAGGATCGAGCACCTGCTCGGCAAGCGGCCCGGCGCGCTGTCGGGCGGCGACCTGCAGCGGGTGGCCATCGGCCGCGCGCTGGTGCGGCGGCCCAAGGCGCTGCTGATGGATGAACCGATCGGCGCACTCGATGCCAAGCTGCGCGAGGAAATGCGCAGCGAGCTCAAGCGTCTGCACATCGAGAACGGGGCGACCACCGTCTATGTGACGCACGACCAGGTGGAAGCCATGTCCATGGCCGACCGGATCGCGATCATGAACGACGGCGTGCTGCAGTAGGTGGGCACGCCAACCGAGGTGTACCAGCACCCGGAGAACCTGTTCGTCGCCCAGTTCATCGGCAGTCCGATCATGAACGTCGTCAACGGCGCGGCGCGGCCGGGAGACGGCAGCACCAGGGTGATACTGGGCGACAACGACGCCATCCTGGACTTTCCGCAGAAGCTCCATCGCCTGGTCGTGGAAAAGAAGCATGCGGAGGACGAACTCGCCATCGGCGTGCGTCCGGAAGGCGTGCTGGTGGCGCGCAGCCAGACCGCCGGCTACATCCCGGTGGAAGCGCACATCATCGAGCCGCTCGGTCCCTTCGACATCGTCGACCTCAAGGTCGGCAGGCAGATGCTGCGCGCGCGGACGCCATCCGGTTACGTGGCGAGGGCCGGCGACGTCGTCTGGGCGAAACTGGATGAAACCCAGACCCATTTCTTCAGTACCCGCACCGGGGAATCGCTGCATATCCGCCTATAGCAGACATGGCCCACGTCAGACTCGACAACATCAGCAAGAAATTCGGCAGCCACACGGCGCTGAGCGGCCTCGACCTGGACATCGCCAGCGGCGAGTTCTTCGTGCTGCTCGGGCCGACCGGCGCGGGCAAGACGACGACGCTGCGGCTCATTGCAGGGCTGGACAATCCCAACGGCGGCAGCATCGCGATCGACGGTCACGACGTGATGAGCTGGAGCGCGGCCGAGCGCGACGTGGCGCTCGTGTTCCAGTACTACTCGCTGTATCCGCACTACACCGTGCGCCAGAACCTGGAGTTCCCTCTGAAATCGAAAGTGCGGCGCCTGTCGCAGCCTGACATCGACCAGCGCGTGGCCAAGGCGTCCAAGACGCTGCGCATCGAGCATCTGCTCGAACGCAAGACCGACCGCCTGTCGGGCGGCGAAATGCAGCGGGTGTCGATCGGCCGCGCGATCGTGCGCGAACCGAAGGTGTTCCTGATGGACGAACCGTTGTCCAACCTGGATGCCAAGTTGCGCGAGCTCCTGCGCGCCGAACTGAAGGACTTGCAGATGAAGCTCGGCGCCACCTTCCTCTATGTAACCCACGACCAGGTGGAAGCGATGTCCATGGGCGACAAGGTGGGCGTGCTCAACCAGGGCCGCATCATCCAGGCCGGCACCCCGCAGCAGATCTACAATCAGCCGCACGACACTTTCGTCGCCACTTTCGTCGGCTCCCCGGCGATGAATCTGATGCAGGCCAACGTGACAGACGGCCGCGCGGTGGTGGTGCCCGGCAAGCTGGAAGTGCCGGTGGACCAGGGGGCTGGCGGCCGGGCGGCGACGCTGTCCGGGCCGGCGACGCTGGGCGTGCGTTCGGAAGACATCATCGTCGGTCCGAACGAAACAGTTGAAGCGCGGGTACATGGGGTGGAGAATCAGGGAGTGGAGAAAGTGGTGACCCTGCGGATGGACGAATGCCTGCTCAAGGCCACCGTTCCGGCGCGGCTGGAACTGGGCATCGATACGACCGTGAGGTTTTCATTCAAACAGGAAAAGCTGCATTTTTTCGACACCGGCAGCGGAAACAACCTGTACTACGGCGAGGAGAAGAGAAATGGCTAAGATTCTGTTCAAGAACGTCAATGTGCTGGACTGCACTGGCGCGCCGCCGTACGCGGGCCAGGTGCTGGTAGAGGGCAACCGCATCAAGGCCGTCGCGCCACAAGGCTCGACGATTCCGGCCGAGGGTGCGCGGGCGGTGGATGGCGGCGGGGCGACGCTGATGCCGGGTCTGATCGAATCGCATTCCCACATCACTTTTCTGGATACGCCCGATCTTGAGGGACTCGGTTTCGTTCCGCCCGAGGAGCACATGCTGCGCACGGTGAAGAACGCAAAGAAAATGCTCGACCAGGGATTTACCGCCTGTAACAGCGCGGCGTCCGCCAAGCCGCGGCTCGACGTGGTACTGCGCAACGCGATCAATGCCGGCGACTTTCCCGGCCCGCGCACCCTGGCGGCGAGCCCGGAGATGACGGTGACGGCGGGACTGGGCGATGTGCGGCTACTGCACATGCACCGTGAAACCTTCGCGGTCATTTGCGACGGCGCCGAGGAATTCCGCAAGATGGCGCGTTTGATGGTGCGCGAAGGCGTGGACACCCTGAAAATCAACCCGTCCGGCGACGAATTCATTCCCCATGCGCGCGCTCACCATACCGTGATGAACGAAGCCGAGATCGCGGCGGTTTGCGACGTCGGCCATGCGCACGGCAAGCGCATCGCTGCTCACGCGCGCAGCGCCGAATCGGTGAAGCTGTGCCTGAAGCACGGTGTCGCGGTGATCTATCACGCGACGCTGGTGGACGACGAAGCGACCGCCGCCCTGGAGAAAGCCAAAGACTGGTGCTTCGTCGCGCCGACGCTGGGCATCAACTACACCACGCTGAACGAGGCCGCGAAGTGGGGTATCACCACGCAAGTCGCGGAGAGCATGGGCATGCGCATCGAGCTCGATACCGGCATCAAGAACATGAAGGAACTCAAGAAGCGCGGCGTGCGCGTTCTGCCCGGCGGCGACTACGGTTTCGCATGGAATCCGATCGGCACCAATGCCCGCGACATCGAGCACTTCGTTAATCTACTGGGCTTCTCGCCGATGGATGCCATCCTGTCGGCCACCAAGCTGGGCGGCGAAATCATGAAAGCGGGCAACGAAATGGGCCAAGTCCGGCCGGGTTTCCTTGCCGACATGATCCTGGTGGATGGCAACCCGGTCGCCAATGTGAAGTTGCTTCAGGACGCAAACAAACTGCTGATGATCATGAAAGACGGCCAGTTTCACAAGGAACCGCAGTTCGCCTCGCAGTCGCAGCGGCAGATCGCGTAAGAGACAAACAAAAAGAAAAAACAATAAACCTTCTTTGGGAGGGTGGGCGCCCGCTTGCGGGCGTTTTTTTTGCCCTGACGGGAAGAACAAAAGCGCTCACCGCTGAGGACGCGGATACCCTTGCGAAGCGTGGAGTACCCTTTCAGGACGCAGAGGGAAAGCGACAAAGGCGTGACGGGTGAAAAGCCGTGCTGCGTACTGCCCGACTTCGCTGCAGACCGGATTTGTCCATACGTGCTGGGTTGCTGGGAAAGGCCGTGACTGACGCGAAAGCGTACCCTTTTAGACCGGTGCCCCCGTCACGGCGGCTATACTATCGGCGGACTTGTATACGATTTTCGTACACATCCGGAGGTGCATGGTGAGAACAAGAATCGTGCTCGACGAAAAACTCGTCAGGGAAGCCATGAAGCTCGCCAACGTCAAGACCAGGCGCGAGGTCGTTGACCTTGCGCTGCGGCGTTACGTCCACAGCGGAAAACAGAAAAAACTCCTCGATCTTCAGGAATCCGGCGGCGTTCGCAAGGGCTACGACTACAAGCAGGCGCGCTCTGGCGAAAGCCGCTGAACGGCGCGTCTGACGCAAGAAGAAGCCTTGCGCCTGGCGGTCTGAAATGCTGAAAAATGTGCTGAAGACCGCTGTCAGGCCGGCACCGCAATTACCCTTCACACTTCACGTCTTCACCCTTCATTCCTATTTGGGCGGTAGTCACCCTGATGTCGGGTGGGTAGAATCCGTCAAGCTAGCAGGTTAGTGAGGCACCAACGGGACGTAAGGATCTGGGATCGAATAAGAACATCTAACTATGACGACGCCCGACCACAATTATTTTTCCAATCTAATCTGGCAGATTGCCGACCTCCTGCGTGGCCCCTATCGGCCTCCGCAGTACGAGCGCGTCATGCTGCCGATGACAGTGCTGCGCCGGTTCGACTGCGTGCTCGCCTCATCGAAAGCCAAGGTCATGGTGGAACACGCGAAGCTCAAAGGTGGCAAGGTCGAAGGCGAGGCCTTGGACCAGCGGCTGAACAAGGCCGCCGGGCAACGCTTCCATAACCACTCCCCCCTCGACTTCGAGAAGCTGAAGGGCGACCCCGACAACATCGAGAAGCACCTTGTCAGTTACATCAAAGGCTTCTCGAAGAACGTGCGAGACATCTTCGACTTCTTCGAGTTCGAGAACGAGATCGAGCGGATGCGCGAGGCGAACATCCTCTATCTCGTCGTCTCCAAGTTCTGCGACGTGGACTTGCACCCGAAGGCGGTGCCGAACGAGCAGATGGGGCTTATCTTCGAGAACCTCATCCGGCGTTTCAATGAACTGGCCAACGAGACCGCAGGCGACCACTTCACGCCGCGCGAGGTCATCCGGCTGATGGTGAACATCTTGTTCATCAATGACGACAAGCTACTCGCCACGCCCGGCACCGTGCGCAAGCTCCTCGACCCGGCCTGCGGCACTGGCGGCATGCTGGCGGAGGCGCAGAACTACCTGCGCGAGCACCACGGCGCGGCGAAACTCTACGTCTACGGACAGGACTATAACAAGCGTGCTTTCGCCACCGCGGCTTCCGACATGCTGATGAAGCAGGTTGACCACAACGGCGGCGGCAATAATGTTCGCTACGGCGACAGCTTCATCGAGGACCAGTTCGCGGGCGAGACCTTCGACTACTTCCTCACCAATCCACCTTTCGGCGTGGACTGGAAGAAGCAGCAAAAGGAGATTCAGCGGGAACACGACAAGAGCGGCTTCGATGGCCGCTTCGGCGCAGGGCTGCCGCGCGTGAACGACGGCGCGCTGCTCTTCCTGCAGCACATGGTCGACAAGTTCGAGCCCGTGCGCCCGGCGGAACACAAGCACGGCTCGCCATCGTCTTCAGCGGCTCGCCGCTTTTCACCGGTGGCGCGGGCTCGGGCGAAAGCGACATCCGCAAGTGGATCATCGAGAACGACTGGCTAGAGGCCATCATCGCCCTGCCGGAGCAGATGTTCTACAACACCGGCATCGGCACCTACGTCTGGATCGTCGCCAACCGCAAGGAGAAGCGGCGCAAGGGCAAGATCCAGCTCCTCGATGCGCGCGACGTGTGGACGGCAGGCGGCAGCGAAGACAACAAGCGCAGCCTCGGCGACAAGCGCCGGCACATCACCGGGAGCCAGATTGCGGAGATCGTGAAACTCTACGGCCGGCAGACCGACGGCGAGACCTCCAGGACCTTCGACAACACCGACTTCGGCTACACCCGCGTGACCGTCGAGCGGCCCCTGCGCCTGTGCTACCAGATGACCGTTGACGACAAGGCCCGCTTCCTCGACGCCTGCCCGCACCTGCTCGATGACGTGCAGGCGATCGACAAGGCGCTGGGCCGCGAGCCGCAGCGCGACTGGAATGCGGTGTGGAGCCGCATCGAGGACCTGCTGCACGAGCGCAAGTCGCGCTGGAAGGCAACCGAGCAGAAGCTCTTCCGCGGCGTCTTCACACAGAAGGACCCAGACGCCGAGCTGGTCGCCAGGGGCGGGCGCGACGACGGGTACGAGCCGGACGCCGACCTGCGCGATTTCGAGAACGTGCCGCTCAAGGACGACATCGACGCCTACTTCGAGCGCGAGGTGCGCCCGCATGTGCCCGACGCCTGGATGGACCGCAGCAAGGACAAGGTGGGCTACGAGATCAACTTCAACCGCCACTTCTACAAGTACACGCCGCCGAGACCGCTGGAGGAGATCGATGCGGAGCTGAAGAAGGCGGAGGAGGACATCATGCGGTTGCTGCGGGAGGTGACGGAGTGAGCCAGTCATCGGACTGGCTCGACGCGCTACCGCGCCATTGGGAGCGCAAGAAATTGAAGTACGTCGCTTCCTTGCGGAGTGGCGAAGCCATTACCACCGATGACATCGCTGAAACAGGCGAGTACGCGGTCTTCGGTGGCAACGGACTCCGGGGTTACACGACCGCATATACCCACTGCGGTCGCCACGTTCTCATTGGCCGTCAGGGAGCGTTGTGCGGGAATATCAACTATGCGACAGGATGCTTCTGGGCATCTGAACATGCGGTTGTGGCTACGATAAAAGCAGACGCCGATGTGACTTGGCTCGGCGAAGTGCTGCGGTCAATGAACTTGAATCAGTACTCGCAATCGGCCGCCCAGCCGGGCCTTGCGGTCGACGTAATTGCTAACCTCGAACTTCCCGTGCCGCCGTATCGGGAGCAGCGTGCCATCGCCGACTACCTCGACCGCGAGACGGCGCGGTTGGATGCGCTGGTGGCGGCGAAGGAGCGGGTGCTCGTGCTGTTGGCCGAGAAGCGCCGGGCGCTCATCACTCGCGCCGTCACCCGCGGCCCCGACCCCCGTGCCCCCCTCCGCGACTCCGGCGTCCCCTGGCTCGGCGAGATTCCGGCGCATTGGGAGATAGAGCGTTCGAGATGGCTGTTCAAAGAACGCGATCAGCGGTCCGAAACGGGCGAGGAAGAGCTCCTTACGGTGTCGCATCTCACAGGGGTCACTCTCCGCTCTGAGAAAGACGTCAACATGTTCGAGGCGGAGACAACTGAAGGATACAAGATCTGCTTCTCGGGGGACCTCGTCATCAACACGCTGTGGGCATGGATGGGTGCGATGGGCGTGTCGCCCGTAAACGGCATCGTCAGCCCAGCGTACAACGTGTACCAGCCCGGGACGCGACTTGAACCGGCCTACGTGGACCTGATGGTTCGCTTGCCTGTCTTCGCTCAGGAAGTCACCCGATACTCAAAAGGTGTCTGGTCGTCGCGGCTCAGGCTCTATCCCGAGGGCTTCTTTGAAGTCTTTCTTCCGGTG
The DNA here is from genome assembly GCA_016194905.1 of Betaproteobacteria bacterium. Classification (NCBI taxonomy): domain Bacteria; kingdom Pseudomonadati; phylum Pseudomonadota; class Betaproteobacteria; species Betaproteobacteria bacterium. The sequence goes on along the minus strand of JACQAP010000005.1, from coordinate 63,356 downwards.
CCTCCGTTGGTGGAACAGCGAGAGATCGTCTCCAGCGTGGCTAGAGAACTCACAAAGCTGGACGGACTGCGCTCTGCGACAGAACGCACCATCGCTCTGCTGAAAGAGCGCCGGGCCGCCCTCATTGCGGCTGCTGTGACGGGCAAGCTCGACGTGGGAGAATTCGCGGCATGACGCGCGTCGCCATCCAACCTAAAATGTTGCGCTGGGCCTGGGAGCGAGCTGGCATGGACCCGGGCGACCTGGCCTACCGCATTCCGCAGCTTCCGACTTGGGTGCGTCGCGAGAAGCAGCCGACGCTGAAGCAGCTCGAAGGCTTCGCCAAGGCCACGCATACGCCGATTGGATACCTCTTCCTTCCAGAACCCCCGGTCGAGCGTGTGCCGATTCCGGATTTCCGCACCGTCGCCAACGAGCGCATCGATCACCCGAGCCCCGACCTGCTCGATACGCTGTACATCTGCCAGCAGCGCCAGGAGTGGTACCGGGACTTTGCCCGGTCCATGGGAGAGGTGCCATTGGCGTTCGTCGGCTCCGTGCGGGTGGCGGACGACGTGGTCCGAACAGCGGCGCTGATCCGTCACGCGCTCGCGTTTGACATCGACGAGCGGCGCCAGATGCCGACTTGGACCGACGCGCTGCGCCGGTTCATCGGGCAAGCGGACGCGCTGGGTGTGCTCGTCATGGTGAGTGGAGTGGTGGGCAGCAACAATAGGCGCAAGCTTGATCCCCAGGAGTTTCGCGGGTTCGCACTGGCTGATGACCTCGCCCCGCTCGTCTTTATCAACGGCGCGGACAGCAAGGCGGCGCAGATGTTCACGTTGGCCCACGAGCTGGTGCACATATGGCTCGGCCAGTCCGCCCTCTCCGATGCGCAGGCCGCATCGGTGCCCGAACACGAGGTTGAGCGCTGGTGCAACCAGGTTGCCGCCGAGCTGCTCGTGCCGCTGGAGGTTCTCCGCGCCCAGTACGACCGCCGCGCCGAACTGCGCGCCGAATTGGACCGACTGGCGCGACGGTTCAAGGTGAGCACACTGGTTATCTTGCGCAGAATCCACGACGCCGGCGGTCTGAAAGGTGAGGCGTACTGGCGAGCTTACGAGGAAGAGCTTGCCCGCCTGCGCGCACTCCCGAAGGGAAGCGGCGGCGATTTCTACCTGACCATCGGCGCCAGGACGAGCAAGCGCTTCGCCCGGGCCTTGGTGGTCAGCACGCTGGAAGGTCAGACTAGATATATCGATGCATTTCGCCTCCTTGGCTTCTCGAAGCTCGCGACTTTCCGCGAGCTTGGCCATAGCCTGGGAGTCGCCTGATGGCGTACCTGCTCGATGCCGACGTGTTCATTGCTGCGAAGAACCTCCACTATGGACTCGACTTCTGTCCGGCCTTCTGGGATTGGCTGATCGTCACGAATACAGCCGATCAAGTGTTCAGCATCGAAAAGGTAGGCGACGAAATCGCGGCTGGCGGCGATGATCTCTCGACGTGGGCTGGCGCGCGCGGGCCAGGCTTCTTTCTGAAACCCGACTCGAAAGTATTGCCAGCTCTCGGCTCGGTCAGTACATGGGTCACCGGTCAAGGCTACGAGCCCGCTGCAGTGAACACGTTTCTCCAGGTGGCCGACTACTACCTCATCGCTCATGCGTTGGCTCATGGCTACATCGTCGTCACCCATGAGAAGGCGGCTCCTCAGGCAAAGAAAGTCAAGATTCCCAACGTCTGCATCGGGCTTGGCGTCAAGTGCATGACACCATACGAAATGCTCCGGTTTGAGCGCGCACGCTTTGTACTGGGGCCGCAATCATGAATCGAACGAACGAGGCGGCGTTCGAGACCGTCATCGAGGCGCACCTGCTTCAGAATGGCTACGTGCGGATCGCGCCCGAGGGCTTCGACCGCGAGCGCGCGATCTTCCCCGAGACGGTGCTCGCTTTCATCCGCGAGACGCAACCGAAGGAGTGGGCGAAGCTGGAGGCGTTGCACGGGGACAAGACCGGGGAGCAAATCCTCGGCGACCTGTGCAAGTGGATGGACGCCAACGGTGCGCTCGCGACCCTGCGCCACGGCTTCAAGTGCTATGGGCGGACGCTGCATGCGGCGTTCTTCAAGGCAGCGCACGACCTGAACCCGGAGCTGGAGGCTCGCTACGCTGCGAACCGCCTTGGGCTGACCCGACAGCTTCACTTCTCGCCGCGCTCCGAGAAATCCCTCGATGTCACGCTGAGCCTGAACGGTATTCCAGTAGCCACGGTGGAACTGAAGAATCCGCTCACGGGCCAGCGCGTTGAGGATGCCCGTCGGCAGTACAAGCAGGACCGCGATCCGCGCGAGCCGATCTTCGAGTTCAAACGCCGCACCCTGGTCCACTTCGCGGCGGATACCGAGTCGGTGCTGATGACGACCCGCTTGGCGGGTACCGCGACGCACTTTCTTCCGTTCAACAAGGGTTGCGACGGCGGCGCCGGCAACCCGCCCGATCCGGCTGGGCGGACCTACCGCACGGCCTATTTGTGGGAAGAGGTGCTGCAGCGGGACAGCTTGCTCGATCTCCTTGCACGCTTCATCCACTTGCAGATCGACGAGAAGCGTGACGACCAGGGCCGCAAGGTCAAGACGGAGTCGATGATCTTCCCCCGTTACCACCAACTTCAGGCGGTGCGCATGCTGGTGGACGCCGCCCGTAGCGAGGGTGTGGGGCACAACTACCTCGTCGAGCACTCGGCGGGCAGCGGCAAGAGCAACACGATCGGTTGGCTGACGCATCGGCTGGCGTCCCTGCACGACGCGGCAAACCAACGGGTATTCGACAGCGTGATCGTGGTGACCGACCGGGTAGTGCTCGACCAGCAGCTTCAGGACACCATCTACCAGTTCGAACACAAGCGTGGCGTCGTGCAGCGAATCGACGAGAGTTCGCGGCAGCTCGCCGAGGCGCTCGAGAATGCCGTTCCCGTGATCATCACGACACTGCAGAAGTTCCCCTTCGTGTCCCGCCAGTTGCTGAAGATGGCGGAGGAGCGCGGGACGACAGGAACTGGGACGCTCGCCACCAGGCGTTGCGCAGTGATCATCGACGAAGCCCACAGTTCGCAGGGTGGCGAGACGGCGACCGACCTCAAGGAGGTACTGGGCGGCGAGGGCTTGCGGGAAGAGGCCAGTAAGCGCGCGGCCGAGGAAGGCCGGGAAGACATGGAAGAGCTCTTCCGCAGCATGGCCAAGCGTGGCAAGCAGTCGAACTTGAGCTTCTTCGCCTTTACCGCCACGCCCAAGCACAAGACACTCGCGGTGTTCGGCCGCGATGGACGGCCCGCTCACCGCTACACGATGCGGCAGGCGATCGAGGAGGAGTTCATCCTCGACGTGCTGAAGAACTACACGACTTACGCGACCTATTTCAAGCTGCTCAAGGCCTGCGAGGACGATCCCAACGTCGAACGCAAGAAGGCCGCACAGGCGTTGGCGCGCTTCATGAAGCTGCACCCGCACAACATCGCGCAAAAGACCGAGGTGATGGTCGAGCACTTCCAGGCCGTCACTCGGCACAAGATCGGTGGGCGAGCGAAGGCGATGGTGGTGACCGGCTCGCGCCTCGAGGCTGTGCGCTACAAGCAGAGCTTCGATCGCTACATCCGGGAGAAGGGCTACGCCATCAAGTCGCTGGTGGCCTTTTCGGGCACGGTGCTGGACGATAAGCTCGACGGCGTCAGCTACACGGAACAGGGCATGAATCACGGCATCGCCGAGAAGGAGCTCCCCGAGAAGTTCGCGACCCAGGAGTACCAGGTCTTGCTTGTCGCAGAGAAGTACCAGACGGGGTTTGATCAGTCGCTCCTGCACACGATGTTCGTGGACAAACGGCTTGCCGGGATCCAGGCCGTGCAGACACTGTCGCGCCTGAACCGCATTCACCCGTTCAAGGAAGACACATTCGTCCTCGACTTCGTGAACGACCGCGAAGAAATTCGCGAGGCCTTTGCAACGTACTACGAAGGCGCCGAGATAGGGGAGGAAGTTGATCCGGCTCGTATGTATGCGATCAAGGGTGAACTGGATGCATCGGGCGTTTATCTCGACGAGGAAGTCGAACGTTTTTGCGCCGTCTACTTCATGCCGAAACAACGGCAGAGTCCGTCAGACCATCAAGCGATGAACACGGCTTTGGATCCTGCGGTGTCACGCTTTACCGTGCGACAGAAGACCAGCGAGGAAGAAGCTGAGTTGTGGAGAGGCAAGGTACAAGCCTTTCGGAACCTCTATGGCTTTTTGAGTCAGGTGATTCCCTATCAGGATTCGGACCTTGAGCGGTTGTACGTCTTCCTGCGTCATCTCGCGGCGAAGCTGCCCAGGCGAATGAGTGGCCCCGCCTATCAGTTCGATGAAGAAGTGCAGCTTGAGTATTACCGCTTGCAGAAAATTAGTGAGGGCTCAATCAGTCTTTCCAAAGAGTATGCGCGACCGCTGGACGGACCGACTGAAGTCGGCAGTGGCCTCGCAGCACGTGAGCCGGTACTGCTCTCACGCCTGATAGATCTGGTTAACGAGCGCTTTGGCACGGATTTTAATCAAGCTGATCAATTATTCTTTGATCAGATCGTCGAGGCGGCGATAACGGACGAAGGTCTCAAGCAGGCCGCGATCGTGAACCCCGAGGATAAGTTCGCGCTCGTGTTCAAGAATCTTCTCGAAACGCTCTTTGTCGAACGCATGGATCAGAACGAGGAGATCTTCATTCGCTATATGAACGACATTGCGTTTCAGAAGACGGTGACAGCATGGATGGCTGCGGAGTCGTATCGGAGGTTGCGAGACAAGTCGCGGTGAGACTAGGCAAAAGATTAAGGGGAACGTACTCAAAGTGGGGTTTTCCCTGCCCATATTGGATATGAATCCGGTCCCGCTTCACCGAGCATCCGGGACTGAAAGCAGGGGAGCCGTTATCTCCTTGCCCACGAAAAGGATTGCCTGATCATGGGAACCGTCTACCAGATCGGATGCCGCGCCTGCGGCTATAGCGCCCACGTCTCCGGCGGAAGGGATTTCGGGATGGATATCACTTTGTTCACCTGCGTCTGCGGCGATTGCCGCGCGTTAGCACCCAACTAAACCTTAACAACGTGCGGATCGGGACCAACTTCGCGGCGTTTCCCCCCTTGAAGGAGCAAAAGACGATTGGTGAGTATCTCGACATGAAAGAACAAGAAGCTCTCGCAGTAAAGGAAACGCTGAACCAACAAATCGCCACCCTCACCGCCTATCGAAAATCGCTGATTCACGAGTGCGTCACCGGCCAGCGGCGGGTGACGGAGGCGGACTTGGCGGCCGCGAAGCGGACGGAGGCACCTCAGGCAAGGCAACATCAAATTTGATGTTTACTTAAAATGGAGTTCACCGTAGAATACTATGAGACTGTGGCGGGGAGGTGTCCCGTACGCGAGTTTCTCGATGAGCTGGAGGCGAGCGATCCGGACGACTTTGCGGCGGTCTTCGCTGGCCTGGGAAAGCTACGAAGCCGACAGGCTCATCGCGAACCGTTGACCAAGGCGTTGGGCGACGGATTGTTTGAATTGCGCCACGTCGGCAATTTGAACACGCGCGTGCTGTGGTTCTTTATGAAAGGCCGGCGCATCGTCGCCGTTCACGGCATCCGCAGCAAAGGCCAGGCCATCGCAGCTCGCGACCTCGGCACGGCCCGGGAGCGGATGCGCGACTGGCAGGAGAGAATGAAATTATGAAGAAAACTAATTTTGACCTTCACCTCGAAGAGCAACTCCGTGATCCGGATTTTGCGGAGCGGTTCAAGCGGGCGGGCGAGGCGTGGGATGTGGCGCTGCAGATCGCCGCGCTGCGCGAGCAGGCGGGACTTTCGCAAAAGGAACTCGCGCGGCGGCTTAAGACGTCGCAGCAGCAGATCAGCCGGCTCGAATCGCCCGATTACGAAGGCCATTCTCTGGCCAACCTGCGACGCGTCGCCGAAGCGCTGCACGCGCGCGTGCGGGTGGTGTTCGAGCCGGATGAAAAGAGCGTCAAGCGGGTGGCGCAGCCCACCGCCCCTTACCGCGTCAAACGCGCTTCCGCGAAGTAATCATTCGGGACTGCGGCCAGGCGGACTGAACATGGCGCGCAAGAAGGCTCCTGAGCTCACATTCCAGCAGCACATCGCGGATTTTCTCGTCCGCGAGCACAAGTATGGCGTGCTCGAACAGGCCGACATCACCGACACCGAGCATTACATCGCTGAAGATCAACTCTGGGCCTTTCTCAAGGCCACGCAGAACGACACGCTCAAGAAGCTCACTGACGAATATGGCACGGATGCGCGGGATGAGGTATTCAAGGCCCTGCGCAAGGAACTGGAGCACACGCCGTTGTGGATGCTCCTCCGCCACGGCCTCAAGGTTCGCGGGCTGGAGCTGCGGCTCTACTACCCCAAGCCCCGCTCTGCCGAGAGCGCCGCTGCCAGGAAACACGGCGAGAATCGCATTACCTTTCGCCCGCATTTCTATTTCGGCGAGACCAATCAGGAGATTGATTTCGTCTTCTTCCTCAACGGCCTGCCCATCGTGGCGCTGGAGTTGAAACACGAGAAGAACCAGACCGTGCATGACGCTGTCGCGCAGTTCGCCGCCCGCGACCACGCTCACAAGATCTTCCAGCATCCGTTCCTCTACCTCGCCGCCGACACCAGCGACGCAATGGCCGCCACCGACCCGCGCCGGGAACAGAACTTCCGCTGGCACAACACGGGCCTGACGAACACGCCGCAAACGGCGACTGAATACCCGGTGGAGTTCCTGTACCGCGAGGTGTTGGCGAAGGACCAGTTGCTCGAAGCGCTCGCTTTCTTCCTCGTCCGCGTGCCCCAGCGCGACGCGGAGGACGACAAGCCGGAGCGTCCGGCCTTCACCCTGTTCCCGCGCTATCACCAGAGCCGCACGGTGCGGAAGGTTACGGACGACATCTCGGCGCAATTCGCCGCGAAGGCCGATATCGGCCGCAAGTATCTGGTCAATCATTCGGCGGGCAGCGGCAAGACGCTGACCATGTGCTGGCTGGCGGACCGCCTCCACAGTCTGTTCAAGCCCGGCACGAGCGAGAAGCTCGTGGACCTGGTGTTCATCCTCACAGACCGGAAATCGCTCGATACGAATATCAAGGACGAGATCGAGAACTTCACTCACCTCAAGGATGTCGTTGGCCTGGCGCGGAAGGCTGAGGACCTGCCGCGGTTCCTGACGGGCCGCAAGCCGATCATCGTCACCACGCAGCAGAAGTTCGCCTGGGTGCTGGAGGAGATCGAGAAGAATTCCGAACTGAAGAAACTCCGGGTGGCTTTCCTGATTGACGAAGCCCACCGCTCGCAGGAAGGTCAGATGGGTGCGGCCATTCGATTGCCGTTCCGCAGAGCGGACGATCCTGATGCCGAGGCTCCCGAGCAAGATCTCGAAGAACAACTCGCCAGGATCATCCGCGAGCATGACCTCAATCAGATGATCGTCGCGTTCACTGCGACGCCTGCCCCGGCCACCGTCACCCTTTTCGGCGAGCCGTTCGACACCTACTCCGAGGCCGAGGCCATCGCCGAAGGCTACATCGTGGATGTGGCGGCCAGCATCATTTCCTACAAGACGCTCTACAACGCGCATTGCCCGGTCGTGCCCAAGCTGGACGAGGAGAAACTCTATCCCAAGGGGGTCGTGTCCAAGGCGCTCCAGAACGTGGCCTTCCAGGATGATGGCCTGATTCAGTACAAGGCCGAGGTGATGCTGCGCATCTTCGAGAAGGACGTGATGCCGCTCATCGGCGGACGCGCCAAGGCGATGATCGTGACCACCTCGCGCGTCGCCGGGCTGCGCTATTTCCAGATCATCAAGGAGAAGCTCAAGGAGCGCGGCGCGGCCTACAAGGCGCTCTATGCCTTCTCGGATTTCGTTCATCCGGAGACCAACGCGGCGATCTCCGAGCACGCAGTCAACGAATTGAAGGACGGTGAGTTGATCGAGCAGCGGTTCGAGGGCGACGACTACCGCCTGATGATCGTGGCCAACAAGTTCCAGACAGGTTTCGACCAGCCTCTGCTGGCCGGCATGTTCCTCGACAAGCCGGTCGCGGACCGCAACGCCATGCAGACGCTGTCGCGGCTGAACCGCTGCTACGAAGGCAAGGATCGTGTCGTGGTCGTGGACTTCACCAACAACGCCAAGGCGATCCTCAAGGCGTTCGTCAAATACCGAAAAGGCACGCCCTTCGAGCCGGAAGAGCCGGACCAGTACCTCTGCCCGAAATTGCACGCCGAGATTCTGGCTGCGGCGGTGTTCACGCAGAAGGATGCTGCTGATCTCGCAAAGCTGCTCGCGACCGGCACGGATGCCCAGGTGCAGTTCTCGGTCAACGCGCTGCGGACTCGCTTTCAGGCGAAACTCACCGACCCGGAAGAGCGCAAGGAATTCGTTTACCTGCTTGCCCGCTTCGTGAAGAGTTTTCACTTCCTCACTTGCTTCTTCACCTTTGCGCCGGAGATCAAGCAACTCGCCACGTTTGCCGAATACGTCGGCCCGCAACTCATCAAACAAGGCAGTGTGTCCGAGTTGATGAAGCAGATTCGCCAGACAGAAGTCATCAAGGCCGCTGTTGAATATCAGGGCGTAGAGAGGGGCGGTGGAACGGTCAAACTCAAACCGGGAGCTGGTAAGAAGGGCTCTGGCCCGCCCCCGAAGAAGGTGTCCGTTCAGGACATGATCGCAGAGATCCAGGCCAGGTTCGCTATCACTGACGAGGAGGCGCTCTACATCAAGCAGGTCACGGAGGAGAAAGCCGCGACCCAGCCATTCGCAGCACGGTCACCGCCCACCGGGACGACGGCATCTACCTCGAAGGCGCTTATCGCGGGCAGGTGAACGGCGAGATTCAAACCGCCTATGACGCGCGAGGACGCTACGAGGAATTGTCGGATCCGAAGTACACGGACCCCAGCGGCATCTTCGACATCATGGCGTTCACCGTGATCCAGCACCATCTGTCATTCGCGGCATGAGGCGATGAGCAAGACCATTCACCAGATGCCCGAAGCCGACCGGCCGCGAGAGAAGCTGCTCCGGAAAGGCGCGGCTGCCTTGAGCGATCGGGAACTGCTGGCGGTTCTGCTTGGGAAAGGCACGCCCGGGATGGATGTCATGACCCTCGCCGGGAAGCTGGCGCGGCTCATTGACGAGAAGGGCCTGGAAGTGAAGGCCGAAGACCTGACGCAGTTCGAAGGCGTGGGCGACGCGAAGGCCACCCTGATTCTCGCGGCGATCGAGTTCGCCCGCCGCCGCATCAAACCGGAGGGCGCTAAGATTGAAACCCCGGCCGATCTGTTGCCTCACATCCGGCACTACGCCGACCGGAAGCAGGAGCACTTTCTATGCGCCAGCATCAATGGCGCGAATGAAGTGCTGAACATCCGCGTCGTTTCGATTGGCCTGATTGACCGCAGCCCGGTTCATCCGCGCGAAGTCTTCGCGGATGCGCTGTTCGACCGTGCTTCAGCCGTCATCGTTGCCCACAATCACCCCAGCGGTGGTGTTGAACCGTCGCAAAGTGACATCAACATCACCGCTCAGCTCAAAGCGGCGGGTGAAATCGTAGGCATCGAACTGCTGGACCACATCATCTTCAACAGGATTGAATACTTCAGTTTTCTGGAAGCCGGAAAGCTGTAAGGACTCATAACGCGATAAGGCGAACCTGGATATTTTCTTGCTGAAAGATGGCGTGCTGGAGGAGTTCGCTAATCTATCCATGCCCCAAATTATCGCGCCGGACATTACGAATAACCTGGAAGATGAAACCCGACTTCGAAGAACTGGACTATTGCAATACGCCAATGGGCGAAATCACCCTGCGGCGGCGCACTGAGCCCAGGCTCCGCGTCGAGGTGTACGAAGTGAAACTTGGCGACGAGTTCCTGATGTCGAGCCTGTTCACCGATGGCGAGGTTGCGCTGGCGAGGCTCGCGCTGGCGGCATGCGAGGCCGGGCCGCTGGACGTTGCGGTCGGCGGCCTGGGACTGGGCTACACAGCGCGCGCCGTGCTGGACCATGTCGCCGTGCGCTCGTTGTTGGTGGTCGAGGCGTTGCCGGTGGTGATCGACTGGCACCGGCGCGGACTGGTGCCCCTGGGCGCCGGATTGAGCGCCGATTCTCGCTGCGAATTCCTCGTCGGCGATTTCTACGCGCGGGTGAATTCCAATGGCATCGATCCGCGGGTTCCGGACAAGCGGTTCCACGCGATCCTGCTGGACATCGATCACTCCCCCGGCCATGTGCTTTATCCGGATCACGCTGCGTTTTATTCGTCGGATGGTTTGCGCCGCCTCGCCGCCCACCTTCAGCCGCGAGGCGTTTTCGGACTGTGGTCGAATGACCCGCCGGACGAGACTTTCCAAGCGACCCTGGCCCGGGTGTTTTCTTCAGTGGAGGCGCATGTGGTCGGGTTCCATAATCCGCTGCAGGACCGCGAAGCGACGAACACGGTGTACCTGGCGTGGTGAGTGAAGGCTGGGGAAAGGTGAGGGGGCAGGTCTTGTTCTGGCAGGCGCTAACTGAAGCCCCGAACTTGCGGCCATGTGAGTCTGCATTTGGATGCATCGCGCCACAACGGAGAGCGGACATCACGGACGGGGTAAGGCAGAAAGCTTGAACATACCCAAAATGGGCATTAATATGCCCAATATGGGTACGAATGCAAAAACTCCGGTTTCCAAGGTCCGAGCAGGGACTAGCCTCGCCGACGCACTTTTTTCGTCGATCCAGCAGCGCGTCCTTGCTTATCTCTTTGGCCAACCCGAGCGCAGTTTCTTCGCCACGGAACTGATCAAGCTTGTCGGCGGCGGCTCGGGCGCCGTGCAGCGCGAACTTGCGCGTCTGGAGGACAGCGGCCTCGTGACGGTTACCAGGGTAGGGACACAGAAGCATTATCAGGCCAATCCGAAGTCCCCGATATTCTCCGAGCTTTGCGCCATTGCGCAAAAAACCGTGGGACTGGCCGAGCCATTGCGGGATGCGTTGAAGCCGTTGGCCAAACACATCTCTGCGGCATTCGTCTATGGCTCAGTCGCCAAGAAGCAGGACGCGGCGGCAAGCGACATTGATCTGATGGTGGTAAGCGGCAACCTGGCTTACGCCGATCTTTTCGCCGCGCTGGAGGATGTTTCGGCACGGCTTGGCCGGAAAGTGAATCCGACGGTGTACTCGCCGCAGGAGTTGGCAAAACGCATGAAGCAGGGCAATGCGTTCGTTACGCGGGTATGGGCACAGCCCAAAATCTGGCTCGTCGGTGGCGAAAGTGACATCGCCGCTTGAAAACTTGTGTGGCCCAAACAAGGCCCTGCGGCGGGAGCCGCTGCTCTCGACAAGTTACCGCCGCCCACTTGACGGGTAAAAGGGATGCCTGTAACCCGCCGAACACAAAAGTGCCAGGGTAGGTCTTGTTTCTTGCCGGCGTGAACTGAAGCCCGAACTGCGACCAGGTGAGTCGGATGTTGATTCATTGCACTCAGAAGCTCTTGGCGGAGATCCCGGATCGCATGATTGATCCGACCGCCTCCGGCGAGAGCTGGCACGCCAATGTATTGCGGTTCGATCGTCGCAAGTGCGTGCTATTCACGCACGACGTAACCTTGTACTCGGTATTCGTTCCGGGACTGAAGAAACCGGAGTTCGAGCATCTCGACCAAGTCTTTGGCCAGCGTCTGTTCAAGGCGCTGATGTGGGATGAATTTACCCAAATGCAGATCGAGCGGATGCTGGAAGCTTGCAGCGTGATCCGCTTCACCCGTTCCAGCAACCGAAGCGTGCTGGGTTCGATGAACGACATGCGGTTTCAAATTGGATGGCACGTGGAAGACGAAGGCGGCCTGGCGAACGTTGACCTGGCTCAATTCCACCACCGGTTGAACCGCATTCCCTTCGGTGCCATCGGCTACGGCTATCCGGTCGACAGGCTTCAGGAGTACCTGTCGCAAGCTGCAATAGACACACATAGACTGTGAAGAAACAATGAAGCAACCCCTCGTCCTTCTTCCTGGCCTGCTCTGCGACGCAGCACTATGGGAACCACAACTATCTGACCTCGCCGACATTGCCGATTTCTTTGTCGCCGACCTGACCGAGCACGAGACCATGAAGGACATGGCCGCGTCCGTGCTGCGCGATTCCCCGTGGAAGGAATTCGCGCTCGCCGGGCTGTCGATGGGCGGCTATGTCGCGCAGGAGATCGTGCGCCAAGCGCCGCAACGGGTAAAAAAGCTCGCCTTGCTCGACACACGCTCGCGTCCGGAGCAGCCCGAGGAAACCGAGCGCCGCCGTCAGTTCATGAAGCTGGCGCAGACCGAGCGCGGCTTCACGCCCGTAACCAATCGCATGCTGCCGCTGATGCTGCATCCGTCGCGGGTAAAAGACGCGCCTCTGGTAAGGGTGATCCGGGAAATGGCTGAGCGCACCGGCGTCGAGGGCTACATCCGCCAGCAGAAGGCCATCATTGCGCGGCCGGACTTCCGGCCCAACCTGCCGAAAATCCAGTGTCCCACGCTGGTGTTATGCGGCCGGCAGGACCAGCTGACTCCGCTGGAGAACAGCGAAGGAATGGCGACGGCCATTCCCGGGGCCGAATTGGTAATCGTGGAGGAGTGCGGCCACCTGTCCACCCTGGAACGCCCGCAGCGGGTCAACACGGCGCTGCGGGAGTGGCTGACTGGCTGAGCGTTCGACTACGTTTTCTTTGACTTGACCTTTTTCCTCTGCGGTGCCGGCTTGGCAGTCGTGGCTTTCCTGATCAGAGGCGTCGCCTTCTTCAGATCGTCCTCGGTGTCGAATCCGATCACCGCCGAATAGCGCTTGCCGATCACCTGTGCGACCAGGAATCCCAGGTTGATGCCGGCGTCCGCCAGCGACCCGGCTATTGCTCTTCCCAATCCCGCCCGGTTATCGCCTTCTACCACCAGGGTCGGGATGGCGGATGCGCTAAGTCCGGCGGTACCCGCAGCGGAGGTCAGTTTTCTGCCGGACACCGGGAAGATCTCGATCGCAGCGCGGCTTTCGTTGCCCGGAAACCGGTAGCCCATCACTATCTGCAGATTCGCCCCGGCCTCAGCCAGCGGTGCCAGCGTCCGGGCCAGGACTCCCGGCTGGTTGTCCACCTCTTTGCGCCAGAGAACCACTTTCTTCGTGCTGATTGCCATGTTCAATCCTCCTTCGATGCCTGTCCGAAGCCGATACCTGAATCTCGATTTATCCTTATTGTTAGATTTTTTATAGGACGACTGGGCGTCCGTTTCAAGGCGGTTCCAGGGTACTGCAATTTCCGGCTGCCGCGGCTTCGCCGAAGATCGGTGGATGAGGTCCAGTCGTTTGAGATGTTGCCGAGCCAGGGGAAGCCCCGTAGCCGCCGGACAGCGCTCGAGAGATCGACATGGTCGAGATTCAACCGCCGGTATGATGCGCGCTAATGAGCCTTCTCCGCAAAGAGGTAAAGCGCCACCGCGCGCAGGAGTACGTACGCTGGAGCGACGTGGACGCGAGCGGCAACATTCTTTGGAGCGCTTACACGCGGTTCGTCGAGTTGGCTGAAACCGAATTGTTTCGCGCGGCGGGATTCCCGTATGCAACGTTGTGGGACCGGCTGGACATCTGGCTGCCGCGCGTGCAATTCCATCTCGATTACCGGAGTCCGGCGCGACTGGACGATTTGCTCGATACGGAGATCTGGGTGGCCCGGATCGGGCGCAGTTCGATCCGGTTCGAGTTCGCCATGAGCAAGGCGGGCGCCGAAGTGGTCACGGAAGGTTACCTGGTCATCGTTGCGATCAGCCGTGCGGATGGCCGCTCCGTGGACGTGCCCAAGCTGCTGGCGGAAGCGCTGGTGTCTTACCGAACCGACCTGTGATGGCGTGCTAGGGGTTTTCTTTCAGATCGCGCAAAGCGTGCGTGGCGAAGGGGTTGGCGCATAAAGTTCTTCGACCAGTGTCGCGCGATGTTCCAGAACCGCTCTCTGGTTGATGGAACCTTTGTCGGTGACCTCGGAGGCGTCGATGGAAGGCGGAACGTCGAGCAGCAGCACACGCCGGATTCGCGTCGTGCCGCCAGTGGCTTCAATGGCAAGCTGATCGAGCAGCGCCTGGAAGCGCGTTCGCAGCAGATCGTGCACGACGATCTCGGACGCGCCGGCCTGTTTCTGCAGGCCGCACAGAGCACAGCATTCTTCCAGCCGCGGGAACACGAGCAGAGCGACGTAGTCGCGGTCGTGACCCGCGACGACGACGTCCTGTACGAACGGTGCCGCCGCAGCGAGAAACCGCGTGCGCAGCGGGCCGACACTCACCCAGCTTCCGCTGGACAGCTTGAAGTCTTCGGCCAGGCGGCCGTCGAACATCAGCCCCTTCTCCGGATGATCCGGATCGTCGAAACGCACGGCATCGCCCATCCGGTAGTAGCCTTCGTCGTCGAACGCCGCGCGTGTGAGTTCCGGTTGCTTCCAATAACCGGGCGTGATGTTCGGTCCGCGAAAACGGGCTTCGAACTTGTCGCCCGCAGGCGCGAGCTTCATCTCCTGGCCGGCGACAGGCAGGCCGATCATGCCGGCGCGCCCCGATTCCCAGTTTGCACAAGTTGCCAGTGGCGCGGTTTCGGTTGCGCCCAGCCCGGTGATCCAGAGAATGCGTTCACCGCAGGTCTGTACCGCGAGTTCTTCGAATGCATCCCACACCGGTTGTGGCAGTCCGGCCCCGGCATAAAACAGCATGCCGACGCGGCTGAAAAACTTCTCGCGCAACGCCGGTTCGCGCTTCAGATAGGTGGCCAGTTCCTCGAAACCGCGCGGCACGTTGAAATAGACGGTGGGTGCGATCTCGCGCAGGTTGCGCACGGTGTTTTCGAACAGACCGGGCACCGGCCGTCCGTCGTCGATATACAGCGTGCCGCCGTTGTAAAGCACCAGTCCGAAATTGTGATTGCTGCCGAAGGTGTGGTTCCACGGCAGCCAGTCGACCAGAACAGGGGGAACCTCGCGCAGGCACGGCAGGGTCGTCGCCAGCATTTCCTGGTTGCTGCATAGCATGCGCTGGGTGTTGATCACGCCCTTCGGCTGCCCGGTCGATCCGGAGGTGAACAGGATTTTGGCCACAGTGTCCGGATTTACCGTGGCATAGGCATCATCGACTCCGTTGCCGGCGGGTTGCTTGAGCAGTGCGTCGAACAACGTGACGTGGCGATTCGCGGGTGCCACCTCGGTTACAACCAGTTCGCAGCCTGGCGGCACGGCCGCGGCGATGGCCTTGGCGTAACGTTTGCCGTTTGCGGTGAATACCAGTCCCGGCTGGAGCAATTCAAGGATGTAACGCAGCTTGGCGTGGTCCGTCGAGACCAGCGAGTACGCGGGGGAGATCGGTGCATACGGCACGCCGACGTGCATTGCCGCGAGCGCGAGCAGCGCGTGCTCCAGGTCGTTCCCGGACAGGATCGCGAGCGGCCGTTGTGCGCACAGACCGCGATCGAGCAGCGCCTGGCCGAGGGTGCGCACCAGAGCGAGCGTCTGAGCGTAGGCGAGCGTACGCCATGTTCCGCCCGCATCGCGCTTGGCAAGGAATATTTTCCCGGGAGTTTCGCGTGCCCAGTGCACGAGGCGCTCGTTGAGCTTGGCCGGATGGGGGCCGAGCGCGTGCGGCGAACGGATCAGGATCGCGCCGTCGTTCCGGCGATCGAGGACCGTATCCGATGGACCCAGGGCGATCTTGCGGATCGGGAAGTGCTTCGCCGACATTGCCGGGCTGCCGCCGTCTCCGATCGCGTGTAGCGGAGTCATCTATTCAACGCGCGGCGTGCGGGCTGCCGGCGGTGGGCTCGCGCAGGCGCAACGCCATGCGCAGGGCGGTTTCGCGTCGGCGATAGTAGCCGACCGTCCAGCCGACTTCCTCGAAACCCAGGCAACGATAGAAATGCTGCGCTTCCACGTTGCTTGCACGCAACTCGAGTTTGACCACGGCAATACCCGCGGTCAGCGCGCTTTCCTTGAGCCAGTCGAACAGATGGCGGCCAATGCCGCGCCGGCGATGTGATGGATCGACAGCGAGCAGTGCCAGATGCGCGGCTTCCTCGCCAAAGTCCATGATCGCGAAGCCGATGATGCGCCTGCCTTCGCGCGCAACCAGTACCAGCGCCTCGGCATCGCGGATCGATCGCAGTACGCGTGTCGCTGTCCATGACCAGCCCAGCCCGGTTTCGATCAGGTCGCGCGACATCCGCGCGATTCCAAGCGCGTCCGTCTCCGCGGCGAGCTCGAATGTGACGCTGCCTGCGGTGGATCCGGTCACGTCAGGAATATCCAGTAGAACAGTCCGCCGAGTATCGCGTATTTGAGGGCGTAGTGAATGAAAGTCTCGTCTAACAGCACGTCTTCGCCGTCCTTCCAGAAGTAAGGCTCTCCGTCGATTTCCGGAGCGACCACGACGGCGGGCGGCACGCGAGGCGCCCGCTGTCTGGGGTCAGAAATTAACAATTCACAGTCTAGCGTGTCGGCGTGCCTCGATCCAAGCGTGATGGAAACCGCAGCGGCCTCGTGCTACCGGAGCAGATCCTTCACCAGGATATCGTGGCGGCCGACCTTCACCGCGAGGAAGACTTCCCTCAGCAACATCCACAACGACCCGATCAGCGCAAACATGGCCAGGATGAACAAGGTGCCAATCAACCTGGCGATATCGACTGTGACAAATACGCCAAGGAAGGCGCTGGCAACCAGCAGGCAAATGAACAAGGCGCAGACGATGGCCAGCACGATCGCGTGGTAGATCAGACTGATGCGGCGGGCCAGTAGTTCCAGCTCGTAGAGATCCTCCTTCCCGGGCTGTTCGCCTTCGGGAAGGCTTTTGCGCAGGCGTTCTTCGAGTACCCGCCGCCGGTCGACGATGCGGCCGAGCCGGTTGTTGAGCGCCGAGAGGATGGTGCCGATGGCGGTGAGAAGGAACACCGGCGCCACGGCTAGCTGAATGATGCGGGTGATGTCGGATACGTGTTCCATGTGGGTTTATCCATGACAGCTTCGGACGATGACGTTCACAGCGGTTCGAAGGCCAGGTTCTGCATCAGCATCGCGGCATCCTGCGAAAACTGGGGGTCGACGTCTTCGGGAAAATGCCGGTGCGAGTACGCCATGTTGATTCCACGCAACGAATCCTTCGGGTGCGGGCAGATGAGCGTCAGTGTTTCCAGCATCATGTTGACCGGCGAGCCGGTGCCGTCCGTCGTGGTTCGCTCGGCCGCTTCAACGCGCGAGAGCGCGCAAGCCTGGCCATGGATTTTCTGCTGGCCGACTTCGAGCTTGAACACCCTGTAGCGCTTCGGATCGAGTTCCTTGCGCTGTGTGGATTCCACATGCCGCACCAGTTCATCCGTAGATTCGGCCGGCGGCAGCTTGATGATCGTCGCCTGCATCGTGAACGTTTCCCCGGAGAAGCGGCCCGGCTTGCCAATGACCGTCACGTCCGGACTCTGTTTGGCGATAATCCATTCCTTTTCGTTGGGCGGGGCGATGGAAAAACCGTCCATCATGATTCGTGGCGGTTCTTTCGGTTGCGAAGCGCAGGCGCCGAGCAGCGCCAAGAGTATCCAGGCAATCCATCCGTGCAGTTTCATTTTCAGGGACATCTCCGGTTCCAGTGTGTCGCAATCGTTTTCAAACGATGGCGTGGCACGGCGCTCAAGGCGATGCCCGGCATGCCGTTATTCCGGTATTGAAAAGGCGGAATATTATGCAGCACCCCGAGCCCATGACCAGCACGACCCATCTTCCAGGCACGCAGTCCCCAGCCCGGCGCACGGTGCCATCCTACCCCCAGATCGTCAAGATCATGAATCTGGTCAGCAAGGAAGTGGAAATCGCCGAAATCGAGGACCAGTTCAAGGCCGATCCGGTGATTTCCTACCGGCTGATGACTTACATCAATTCCGCCGCCATGGGCTTCCCCCGCGAGATCAAGTCCTGCCGCCAGGTGATTACTATCCTCGGCTACCATCAGTTGTATCGCTGGCTGACCATGCTGCTGGTGACCGCCGACCAGCGCGCCGGACGCTCGGTCACCGGCATGAATGCCATCATCCGCGGTCGCTTCATGGAGCTGCTCGGCAAAGTTCATTTTGGCAAGCCGCAGGCCGATGACTTGTTCGTGGTCGGCGTATTTTCGCTGCTGGATGTCCTGTTCGATGAGCCCATGGAAAAGCTCCTGGAACCGCTGAACATCGCCGCCACAATGCGCGATGCCCTGGTCAAAAGGGACGGACCCTACATGCCGCTGCTGTTGCTCGCCGAAGCCATCGAGAAGGCCGACGAAGCGCGCATTGACACCATTCACCGGGGCCTTCGCATCAATATCGAGACCGTCCACGATACCTACACCGACGCCCTCGCCTGGGCGGAAAAATTCGTCTGAAGGTTAGCACGGATGAAACCGTGCGCGGTGGCCGCGGTTTTCCGACCAGAAGAGCAAGTTTGTACAAGCCCGCGCGCGTCAACTGCGGGCAACATCCGACCGATGCCGATAATCCGGGCCTGATTCCACCGATTTGCTATAGGATTACGCCCACACAAAACACAAGCATCCATTCCGCGGCGAGCGCCAGATCCCGTTCGATCTCGTCCTGTCGTCAGCATCGTGGTGCATTACGTAAAAACGAGAATGTGCTCTCCCGATGGCGATCGCATTGCCACGGGAGCCGGCAAGCCTTCCTGAGCAGATTTTTATGCGGATTCCCGTTCGCTGCACTGCCATGTTGCTGATGGCCGCCGCCATGACCACCGTTGCTGCGCGCGCGCTCGCCGAAGATGCCAAGGTGTTCGAACTCGAACCCGAGTACGTCTACGGCAGGGATCGCCGGCCGCAGATCGGCTACCGCAAGCCCGAGGTATTCGATCCTCTGTCCGACCGCCTCTATCAATCCGGCTATCGGAATTTCGCGCCGACCGCGATTCCGGACGAGCTGAAGACGGTGCCGGCGATGGAACGCGTCCAGAAAATGCGCCGCATCCTCGCCTGTGCCGATGCCTGGTTCTGGCCGTTTTCGCGAACCGCACACAATAATGAGCCGGCCGGCATCGAGATCGAAATCCTGCAGGCGATCGCCAAAAGGCATGGCTGGGACGTCAGCATCGCCTGGGTCAACACCGGCATGCGTTTCGGCGTCGGCGTTACCTTCGGTACCTCCGTCGACAAAGGCATCTGCGACATTTTTCTCGGACTCACGATCACCAACGACGACCATCACATGCCGAGGCACAAGATGGCGTTCACAAGGCCGTTCATGAGCACGGGCTACGTGCTGGTGACCCAGGGACCTGCGAGCGACGTGAAGACGCTCGACGATGCCAAGGCGCAGAACGTCAAAGTCGGCGTTCCGGCGTACTCGCCAATGAGCGAATACGCCGACGAGCACGACATCCCGCACGCAACCTTCTTCCAGAATTATCAGGTCATCGACGCGCTGATCAAGGGGCAGGTCAATGCCGCGATGATCTGGTCGGGCTCGATTTCGCAGGCGAAACTCGAACATCCGGAAGCGGAGTTCGAGATGGTGAAGGGCTACCGGCCTCCGGACGAGATGCGCTTCGACAACGCCTGGGGCATCAAGGAAAAGGAAGTCGAGCTGCTGAAGTTCATCGACGAGGAATTCGCGGCGATGTTGAAAAGCGGGGAAACCAGGCGTATTTCCGAGCGCTACGGCGTGCCGTTCTATCCGCCGATCGAACAGTGAACGGTGACCAGTGAACAGTGAACAGTGAATGGTGAATAGTGAAAGACAATGGCTCCACGAGTCGCGTTTTCTAAATCACTGAATCACCAAATCACAGTTCGCCCAGATCAAACAGGGAGAGAGCAACAATGATGGACAAACTGATTCAACTGAGCGTGATGTCCGGCGGCCTGCTGCCGCTGATGGGCGTGCTGCTGCTGATCACACTGGCGGTGATCGTCGAGCGCTCGTACTTCTTCTTCAAAGTGCTGAAGTCCGGCGAGGCCATGGAGCACGACCTGCAACTGGTCGAATACCAGAACTGGGAGAAGCTCGAACAGCTCGCCACGCACTACGACGGCTCGCTGCAACGATCGATCATCACATCGGCGCTGGCCTCGCGCGGCGAGGATGCCCTGACCATGGACCGGCATATCGACGAAGCGATCATGTGGCAACTGCCGAAAATCGATCGCCTGATCTGGGTGCTCGATACGTCCGTCACGCTGGCGCCGCTGATGGGCCTGCTCGGCACGATCATCGGCATGGTCCACGCCTTCGACATCCTCGGTACCGCAGGCTCGAGCGGCGCGGCGACGCAGATGGTGACGGGTGGCATCGCCGAGGCGCTGGTCGCCACCGGTGCCGGCCTGTTCATCGCCATCTTCGCGGTGCTGTTCCTGAATCACTTCAACAAGCGCGTGAGGCTGGCCGTGCACCAGATGGATCTGCTCAAGGTCATGGTGCTGAACCGTCTCTATGGCGGCGGATCGACGCACCAGGGCATGCCGGTGCGCGAGGCGCACAGCAGCGGGGTTGCGGCGATACGCGGGAGGGCGTCATGAGCGCACGCACCCGGTCCGCCTACTTCGAAGCGAACCGGCCGCGCGTGGAAGTGATTCCGATGATCGACATCATGATGTTCCTGCTGGTGTTCTTCGTCGTGATCTCTCTGCGCATGATCGCCGGCACCGGCGTGCCGATGGAAATACCGAGTTCCAAGACCACGCAGACGATCAAGTCCTCCACCGTTACCGTCGGCATCACCAAGACCGGCGAGGCCGTCATCGACGGCAAACCCGTCACCCAGGAAGAACTGAAAACGAAGCTCGTCGAGTTGAAAAAGCAGAAACCGGTCGACGTAGTGCTGGCCGGCGACAAGGACGTTCCGCTGCAGTCGCTGTTGCAGGTGATGGATGCGGTTCGCGGCGCCGGCATCTCGTCGGTCGGCATCGCCGCGAAGGCGGAAAAGAAGTGATTCCAGCAGGCGGTCGCGGCCGATGAGCGCCACAGTCGTAAGCCGGGGTCCGCTGTGGGCGCAACCCGGGGACGCCGAGCAGCAGACGCTGCCGCTGTGGCGCGCGCTGCTGATTGCGCTCGGCATGGAGATCATCCTGCCGTTCCTGCTGCTGGGCGTGAACTGGTCGGTGCTGCAATTCTGGCAGGAGCCGCCGCCGGAGCCGGTGATGTCGGTGCGCCTCGAGCAACCCCCGCTCGAGGAAATACCGCCGCCGGAGCCGCCGAAAAAGCAGAAGCCCAGGCCCGAGCGCGAGATCAAGCAGATACCGATCGTCGTGCCGAAGCCGCTGCCGAACGAGGTGCAGGCGAAGATCGTGCTGCCGAAGCTCGAGCCGAAACCGAAGCCCGAGCCTAGACCGAAGGAAGAAGAGAAACCGCCCGAGCCGGTGCCCGAACCGAAACCGGAGGCGCAGCCGCTGCCGTCCGTGTTCCGCGACGTCAAGCCGGTGAAGAAAATAAAGCCGAAGTATCCGCCCGACGCCGAGGCGAAGCACATCGAGGGCCGGGTGCGGGTGCGGCTGACCGTCGAAGTCAACGGCAGCGTGAGCGATGCCAAGATCCTGGCTGCGGACCCGCCAGGCGTGTTCGACGCGGCGGTCATGGAGGCGGTGGTTCAGTACATATTCAAGCGCGACGGCACCAGCTACCAGGCCGACCAGGAAATCATCTTCAAGCTCGATTGAAGCGGAGCAGTGCCGGGCAAGAATGTCCGGATGCACTTCAGGAGGGCTGCTGTTTAGTTGGCCGGCTTGTCTGAGCGGTACTCCGAGAATATGCCCAGTTCGACGTGGCGATCCACCTTGCCGAAACCGGCACCCTCGAGCGTGTGCATCACTTGCGACGGCGGTGCGCAAGCCGCGATGGTGTCCCAGTAATAATTCCACAGTACCGGTGTTTCCGAGTTGCGCGAGGTCAACCGGGCAAGCCAGGGCACAACGCCGCGCAGATAGCCTTTCAGCAGCGTCGCGTGAAATTTTTTATCGGGATGGGTGATCTCGAGGATGCAGTAGCGTCCGCCGGGCCGCAACACGCGGGCACATTCTACGAATGCGACCGACAGATCCGCAATATGCCGCAACGCATAGCCCATCGTTAAGAAATCGAAGCTGGCATCGGCGAACGGCAGGTGTTCGACGCCGCCTCGCACCAGCTTCACGCCGGCGGGTACCCGCGCATTCTGCAGCATGCCGGGGCTCGGATCGATGCCGGTGACCAGTTCGGGGGCGGCGACGATGCGCGCGACCTGGCGCGACACCAGCCCGGTGCCGACGCCGATGTCGAGCACTTTCATGCCGGGCTTCAGTCCCGCGCGCAACAGAGCGGCGCCGCGATACCACGATCCGGACCCCAACCCGACGAAACGCTCGATGCGATCATAGTCCGCAGCGGTGCCGTCGAACATGCGCCGCACCCAGTTGCGGCGTTGCGCTTCGTCCGGATAGTACTCGGTCAGCGGGGGGTGGGGTGCGTGCAGGACGTCGGCGGCAGAACCGCTTCGATCGACCATCGGAAAGCTCCGGTCCGCGTTTGGATGCCGGCAGCTTGCCTGACTATGCAGCGGCAGTCGACCCTTCTTTGCGGTGTCGCAAATGAACGGCGGCCCGCGAGGGCCGCCGGAGGGGCAGGGGAATCTGATGCCGGATCAGCCGGCCGGTTGGCCGATGGCGCCGTGGGGCGCGTGGGTTTCGATCGCCTTTGGTATGGCCGTCGCGTACTTTCCGCAGCCGAACAGCACGCCCGCCACGCCCAGATAAGCGAGCGCGACCACCGGCGATTGGGCCAAGCCGATTGCCTCGCCGTGCATGAAGCCGAAGAACGTGAATGCCGCACCGATCAGTGCGAACACCGCCGCTTTGGAGAATGCGCGGTCGATCACGAATACCGCGATCGAAGTCAGCACCAGGCCGCCAAGGATGGCGCCACCACCGATCACCTGAAGTCCGTGGTAGAGGACGCCGACCTGACCGAGTTTGTCGAGTCCGACGGCTGCGGCATTGGTGCCGGCCGCGCCCAGCGCGCCATCGATCTGCAGCTTGCCCCATGCCGCCACATGCGGTACCAGGCCGAGAATGATCGCCGGTGCATGGCTGCGCGGCGTTTCCTGGAAAGCTTGCGAGCCGATCAGCATGCCGATGTAGAGCAGGATCGGCGCGATCGCAACGACTGGAATCAGGGCCATCATGACCGAGATGATGCCGAACCAGGCCAGCAGGATCACCATGATGCCGGTCGCGGCGGAATAACCGATGCGGCCGCCAATGGACTTCCAGCCGGGATGGCCGATGTAGACGGCGAGGATGAAAGGGTTGCCCATCAGGCAGCCGATCAGGCTGATGATGCCGTCGGCGGTCAGTACGCGCGTGGTGGGAAAACTGTCGCCGGCCGCGGAGGCACTTTCGACGTTGTCGATGGCTTCCACCAGATCATAGATGCCGAACGGGATGGCGGTCACCAGTATGATGCCGAGAAATTCGAAACCGGCGAACACGTGACCGAATGCCGGCATGGGAATGGAGAAACCGAAATTCGAAACCGAGCCGGCGAGCTTGTCGAGGCTCATGCCGCCATAATTCAGGCCCAATGCGGTGGAACCCCAGGCGATCAGCGTGCCGACGGCGATGGCGACCAGGCCCGCCGGAATGCCCTTGAAGTAACGCACGCCGCCAAGCCAACTGACCATGATGATCGCGAAACAGACGATGCCGATCAGCGGTGTCATGAACATTTCCAGCGCCGGGCGCATCGAGATGAATGCGATGGATACGCCGGCCAGCGTGCCGAGCAGCGCGGCACGCGGCGTGACTTTGCGTATCCAGGGCGCGACGAAGCCGCCGATCATGAGCACGAAGCTCTGAATGAATACCCAGGTCAGTCCGGCTTCCCAGCCCTTGATCGGATCGCCGGTCTTCAGTGCGATCGGCAACATGATGACGAATACCACGACGAACATGTGCGGCACGCTGGTGCCCGACGGCAGCGCGGTGACATCGTTTCGGCCGGTCTTCTTCGCCAGTTGATAGGCGAGCCAGGCGTAGTACATGGTGCTCATGAACAGCATCAGGCCGCAAGCCGGAAGGATGCGACCGAAGACGATGTCGTCGGGCATCTTCAGCACGAATCGCAACAGTCCGGTGAGAACGAGCAGGTTGAGCAAAATATTGGTGCCGAAACCGAAGAAGGCGTTCCAGTCCCCGGGCACCCAGATGGCAGGCTTGCTTGCGTTCATGATCGGCTCCCTATGGTTGCGCAGCGCGCGTTGAGGCATGACAGCGCAATAAGCGGACCAACGATCGGCGGACATCGGGATTTCCGCCGGAACGCTTTTAATTCAGGACATTGACGGCGATACATGATCCGGGGGCCGGACCATTCCGGCACCGGAACAGTGAGTGGACTGCTCGAAGCCAGTGCACGGCCGGAGCCGCACAGTCACGCGAGCGGCGTCGAATCCCTTTCAGGATTTAAGCGCGCTGGCCAGCAGCGCGGGCATGGGTAGCTCGACTCGTCCGTCGGCATGCGAATACTTGCTGGTTTCGCGTTCCACTGCCGCGCGGATCTTCGCCAGATTGTCCGGCGTCTGCGCGCGCAGCAGGGCGGCGGTGCGAACGGTGCTCGCGCTGATGCCGTCGAAGAAAGCGGCGGGCGAGGGGAAGCGCCATACCTGCGGAACCTCGGTCATTTTCACCTGCCCGAAGCCGGCCGCGGCGATTGTCTTGCTGCATTCCGCGACGTCGCTGAAACGGAAGAACGGCGGCCCGGGTGGCAGCTTTGCATCGGTGCTGCCGTGCTGCTCGACCGCGCGCATGACGATGCCGAAGCCAGCGGCCTTGTCCGGACCCGCCCAGACGGTGAGGCCGAAACGTCCGCCGCTGTGCAGAACGCGGAACGCCTCGCGCAACGCGCGATCCGGATCGGGAAAATGAAGGATGCCGAAACCGATCACGACCGCATCGAAGCTCGCATCGGGAAACGGAAGATTGCCGGCATCGCCTTCGCGGAAGCTGATGCCCGGATGAAGCGCGGAGGCTTCGGCGATCATCGCCGAAGAAAAATCCAGTCCGGTGACCCTTGCGCCGCGCCGCGCGGCTGCGGCGGCGATGTAGCCGGGGCCGGTGGCGATGTCGAGCAGAGCATCGCCGGCATGCACATCCACGGCGTCGAGCAAAGGCTCGATGCATTGCGCGGTCAGCGTGCCGAAATAATCCTCGTAAAGCTTGACCACGCTCTGCCAGGCGCGGTGTTCGAATTCCCGGAAAGTGGCGGGAGCGGCGTCGGCGGGTTTCATGTTTTCCGATGCTATGTGGCGGGTACGAAAAATCATCCACGATTATCCCGGGGAATTCGGCGCAAAGCTATCGGGCGCAGGAAAACCTGCGCCTGGAATGGCTTTCCGGTTTGCGTTTTCCTTGTTGCGGACGATATTTGGCGCAGGCCATTGCTTTTGGCGATGACCAGCAAGTCTTTCGGTGCAACGAACTGCATCACGGCTTCGAGGGCTTCAAGCGAGGAATACGGCGAGGGTGTGACCGCCGGCAGATCCGTTCCCGGCAATTGAACGACGGTGACGAGGACGCCGCCTGGATTCAGAAAATCACGCATTCTGCCGAGCGTCACTTCGACATTCACGTACTCCAGAACCAGTGCCGCATACATCAGGTCGACCGATGCGAATGCGACTGCGTCGGTCTGAATGTCGCCCTCGACGAGTTCCAGCCGCTCGAATTTCGCTCCGAATCGCGCGCGAACTTCATTCAGGTATTGGCCATTCAGATCCACGCCGACGACACGCCGGGTCACTTCAGGAGCAATTCGCTCGAATCCGTTACCGCCGGCACAGCCGAGCATCGCCAGTGACCGGGGCTTGTGGATTTCCAGTTGCCCGGCAAAAACGTCGGCCAGCAATCGCGCCTGCGCGACTTCCGGCAACGCCATGTGGCCTTCATAATCGGAAAGCGGAATGCCCAGCCATGGATTTTTCATGCGAGAGCCCGGGTTCTTCCCAGAGGAAGACCTACGCGGTGCGCCGGGCGTCCGCTGCCATCATGAAATTCTTTCGCAGCAACAACGGGTCGGAGATGTTCTTGAACGGCGCGCTGTGCACACCGGTGCCGGATATCACGACGGAACCGAAATTGAACAGGCGACCGAGGACGCTCTGGTCGACCTGGATGCTTTCAATTTTTTCCAGGAACATTTCGATGGTGCGGCGCTGGATCAGTCCCGTTTTGGCGATGACGCGCTTGTTCGTGATCGCCAGCTCGGTGGTCGCGTAAACGATCCAGGCCCAAAGCCAGAACAGCAGTCCCATGCCGTAGACGGGGAGCAACAGCGCTCCGAGCAGAATGAAAGGCCACAGCGACCATTTGCTGATCCTGGCGCGATACATCACCCGCTCGTCATTGATCAATACGTCGTCGACGTAGGAACTCATGGTCGTTCCCGAAGAAAACAGAATAATGCCGATGAAACGTGCTCACCGGCAACGAAAGATAAGCGCCAATCAGTTCGCAGGCTTGGCTGTTGCGTCCGATTGCTTCGACTGGGTCGGAATTGCCAGGGAATTGCTTTCGACCTTTCCGCCGGATGCTGCTTTACGCGCTGCGTCCACTTCCGGGCGATCCGTCTTCGTCGTCTCCGGCGTGACGCCGGCTCCGGATGGTTCGCGGCCAGGTGCGATCGAGGACTCACTGTCTTGCCGTGCTCATGTTGACATTGGGAAATTCGCTCTCTGTCGAGTTTGACTGTCGAGCCAGGCGAGCGCCCCGGCCCCGGCGGCATGGCCGCTGCCGAAGCAAGCGGTAAGCAGATAGCCCCCGGTGGGCGCTTCCCAGTCCAGCATCTCGCCGGCGCAGAACACGCCCGGCACTGCGCGGAGCATCAAGCGTTCGTCGAGTGCCTCGAAGGCGACGCCACCCGCCGTGCTGATTGCCTCGTCGATCGGGCGGGTCGCGACGAGGCGCAACGGCAATGCCTTGAGTGCGGCGGCAAGGCGGACCGGATCAGCGAAGTCTTGTTTCGGCAGGGCTTCACGCAGCAATCCCGCCTTCACTCCTTTGATGCCCAGGCGGCTTTGCAGATGAGTGGACAGGGATTTCGCGCCGCGCGGATGCGCGATCTCCTCGATCACGCGCCGCGGTTCGCGTCCGGGCAGCAAATCGAGATGAACGACCGCAGCGCCTTTGGCGGCGATCTCGTCGCGCAAAGACGCGGAATGCGCATAGACCAGGCCGCCTTCGATGCCGGTGTCCGTGATGATGCATTCTCCCTGCCGGCGATGCGCTACGCCCGCTGAGTCCGTGAAAGAGGCAACCACCGATTTGAGCGGCTGGCCGGCGAACCGCGAGCGGAAGTGTTCGCTCCAGCCGATGTCGAAGCCGCAGTTGGATGGTTGCAGAGGGGTAATCTGAACGCCGCGTTGTTCGAGCATTGGGACCCATGCGGCATCCGAACCGAGCCGCATCCAACTGCCGCCGCCGAGCGCCAGTACCACAACATCCGCACGAACCGAATGTTCACCTTGCGGCGTAGCAAAGCGCAGCGCGCCGCGGTCATTCCAACCGAGCCAGCGGTGACGGACGTGGAACTTGACCCCGGCTTCGCGCAGGCGATGCAGCCATTTACGCAACAGCGGCGCAGCTTTCATGCCTGTGGGGAATACGCGTCCGGAACTGCCGACGAAGGTTTCCACTCCCAGACCGCGCACCCATTCGCGCAGCGCACTGGAATCGAACGCATGCAGCAGCGGCTCGATGCTGGCCTGCCGCGCGCCGTAACGCGTGAAGAATGGTTCGCGCGCTTCAGAGTGAGTGAGGTTGAGGCCACCCTTGCCCGCCATCAGGAATTTGCGCCCGAGCGATGGCATGGAGTCGTACACATCGACCTGGGCGCCGGCCGCGCTCAGCACTTCCGCGGCCATCAAACCAGCCGGACCGCCGCCGATCACGACGGCCTCCAGCGCGCGCTCATTCATGCGCATCCGTTCGGCTGGTCAGGCAGGTGGCAATACCTTCCGCGATCGCCTGCGCAATGTTCTCCCTTGTCTCCGACATGGCCAGCACCTGTTCCGCTTTGCGATTAACGATGACACCTGCCTCGATCAGAACGGCCGGCTGTTTCGCAGTATGCAGCACGACCAGTCGATCGTAGTAGTGCACGCCGTTGCTCCTGTCCGCGAACGGACGGTTCTCGCCGGGTATCGGCTCCGCGTGATAGTACGAAGGCGGAAAGCCGCTTGCCTGCAGCGCGGCGCCGATCGCGGAGGCGCACTGCAGGCTCTTTTCCGGGAACGGATTGTCGCGCGAGACGAACAACGAGTAGCCGGAAAACCGGTCGCTGTAGCCGCGGTCCGCTCCTTCGAATTCCCAATTCTCGAGATAGTGTGGTTGCACCGAGTCATGATGGATCGAAACGAATAGCCGGGCATCGCCTGCTTTCGCGGTGCGATCCCTGAGCGCGGGGATATCCCCATCCTCGTTGACCATCGCGACCTGACAACCTTTTGCCTCGAGAGAGGTGCGAAGTGTCTTCGCCAAAGCCTGGTTGAACTGGAACTCGGGAATTCCCCGTGCGCTCGTGGCGCCCGGCTTGCTCACGAGGTGACCGACATCCACTGCGACGGAACAAGTCTCCTTCGCTGCGATCGGGGGTGCGCCAAAGAGAAGTGCGACCGCCAGTCCGTGCACGCAGGCGTTAAGGCGCACAGAGACAGCACCGAGTCCATATGGCGGCATATTCGATATACATCAACCGGAATCCCACAATATCGGCTTCAATGACGCTTTGCGGCTGAGTCTTGTGCTGGGGATTCGCCAGTTTGTTTGACGGTTTCCCGCCACTTCTTTTTTCCGTTCAGAAACAGAATGCTTTCGAACGGTGCCGATGTGCCACTTTTTCGACACTCCCCACTGGCATGGCCATTGCAATATGGGAAATGCGCCGGGGACAACCGACGAGCAAGGGAGGTCGTGTGTGTTATGGCACTCGGCACCGGCAAACCCCGTGCGCACCCGTCTTGACCGCACTTGTCTGCAGCCAGGCGCGTGCAAGGTAGGCATAGGATACACAGCGGGTTCAGACCAGAGGAAATATGGAAGACACGGTTGTACGTATTCCTGATCGTTTTGTTCGAAGCACGAAGGCAGACCTGTTGTTTGGGGCTTTGAAATTGATGTTGCTTGCGAATATGCATTGGCTGTGGCTCTCGCTCAAACTCGGCAGTCTCAGCATGTTTGTTGTCGGATTGATCCCTGTGTCCTGGATCGTCACTGGCCCGGTGGGACTCTGGGCATTTGTATTCGACGTTCCGAAATGGGTATTGAACACTTTCACCTAGGCAAGTCGACTCGGGCGGTCGAATCGCGCCGGGCGTAGACGACGATGTATTCCGGAACGAGTGGGCCTGCTCCGCTTTTCAGCGGGAAGTGAATCAGGACCATCCGATCACTCCAGTGAATGGAGAGGCAACAATGACCATTGAAAAGCGCGGACACCCTGTTGCCGTTTGCACGCTATGCAGACGCTTCGAGTATCAAGTGCAGAATATCAATGGGCGATGTTCGGCTCAATACGGCAATAAGAGGTGCAGGGGTGTCTCTAGCGGCGCATTGGACCTGAACGACTGGAAAGAATGCGGCGATTGCGTTACCACCGGCCGCCGTGATGACGCCGAATGCTCAAGCTGCAACGGCTCGGGCTGGCATTACCTGAGACCGAGAATTGGCATTTTTCGTTAGGCCTTTCAACTTCGATCGATTGCCAATCTGATCCGATTGCTCGGGAGGGTACTCACTACATCGGACTGGCGCCGATAGTTGCCACGGGAGAACCTCACGGTCGACAGATCTGGAGCAGAGTGTCCGGCAGGCACAGCCGGACATCGTGGCAGGACGACGGCATAGATATAATGGCGTCTCCGGGATGGTTTGATCAGGGGGACCCATGCTGAAGCAACTTCGCCGATTGCTCTTCTCGTTCAACGGTCGCATCTCGCGTTCGACATTCTGGTGGACGCTTTTATTGCTCGGATTCGTGTTCATCGTTCTGTTCGTATTTCTGGACAGGACTGCCGGTTACGCGAGCACGCTGATCTTGTATCCGCCGCTCCTGTGGGCATTGGCGGCCCTGGCCACGAAGCGGCTTCGCGATCGTGGCAAATCTCCTCTCTGGTTTCTTGTCGCGCCGATTCCGGTCTTCGGCATTCTCTGGCTGTTCGTCGAACTGGGGCTGCGCAAGGGATCTGCCGGCGAGAATCAGTATGGCCGGGATCCCCTGGAGGAAGATCACGATTACTTAACCGTCAGTTAGGCCAGCCCATGAAGATGACCCAGCAAACCATCGTCAATGACGTCACCCGGCTCAATCCGGTTGCCGTATGGGCGGTCGCCATGCCGACCAGCATGGAAGAAGTGCGGTCGGCGCTGTCGCGTACCAACGGACCCATCTCCGTCGGCGGAGGGCGCTTCAGTATGGGCGGGCAGACGGCGAGCGCCGGCAGCCTGCATCTGGACATGCGCCGCTTCAATCGGGTGATCGAGTTTTCCCCGCTGCACAAGACTATTCGCGTGCAGACCGGCATCCGCTGGTGCGATATTCAGCGGTTCGTCGATCCTCATGGATTGGCGGTCAAGATCATGCAGACCTATGCCAATTTCACCGTCGGCGGCTCCCTGAGCGTCAACGTGCACGGCCGCTATCTCGGTCTTGGCCCGTTGATCCTCTCGGTGCACGCGATCAAGGTCATTCTCGCGAGCGGCGAACTGATCGAAGCCAGCCCGGCGCAGAACAGTGAAGTGTTCTACGGTGCGATCGGCGGGTACGGCGGCCTCGGCGTGATCGTCGAAGCGGAGTTGGAACTGGCGGATAACACCCGCGTCGAGCGTGTCGCGGTCAAGATGCCGGCGAACGAATATGCGGCCTGGTTTCGCAGGGCCGTTCGCGAAGATCGCAAGGCTGTGTTCCACAATGCCGATCTTTACGCGCCGGACTATACGCGTGCCCGCGCCGTCACCTGGGTGGAGACCTGGAAACCGGTGACGACTCCCTATCGGCTGCAACCTCATCGCCATGCCTACCCGCTGGAGAATTATTTCCTGTGGGCGATTTCGGAGACGCCGCTCGGAAAATGGCGACGCGAGTACCTCATCGATCCCGTGCTCTACCTTTTCTCCAAAGTGCACTGGCGTAACTACGAGGCAGGTTACAACGTCGCGGAGCTTGAGCCGCCGTCGAGAACGCATCGCACTTACGTACTGCAGGAATACTTCGTCCCGGTGGACAAGTTCGACGAGTTCCTGCCGAGGATGGCGGAGATCCTGCGCCGCCACCGCGTCAACATGCTGAACATCTCGGTGCGCCACGCGCTTTCCGATCCCGGGACCCTGCTCGCCTGGGCCCGCGGCGAGACCTTCGCTTTCGTTCTCTACTACAAGCAGCGCACACGGGAGAATGCCAAGCACCGGGTTGCGGTATGGACACGGGAACTCATCGATGCGGTGATCGCGGTCGGCGGCACGTACTATCTGCCGTATCAGCCGCACGCAACGCCGGAGCAATTTCACCGTGCCTATCCGCGCGTCGGCGAGCTGTTCTCGCTGAAGCGGCGACTCGATCCGGACTTCCGTTTTCGCAACGTTCTGTGGGACAAGTACTATGCCCCGACGCTGCAACCGCCTGCCGTGGCGACCGCGAAGAATTCGGAGTTCCACGCGGTTTACTCGGATGTGAAGTGGGCCGATGCGTTCTACCGCTTCCTTCAAAACGTCTACCGCATCTATCCGGAAGACCGCTTCCACACTTTGATCAAGGAGGCTTGCTCGGTACACGCGGACGACGAGTCCATCTACCGCTACATCCAGCACAACCTCGCACGCATCAATCCCGCCCTCTCCGAAGTCTTCTACGCGTTGCCGTCACTCGCTAAACAGAAACGCGAGATGACCCGCCAGACCCTGCTTCTGCTGGGCGACAAGCGCGACATAGAGGGCTATGTCGAAATCGGAACCACCGGAAGGTATGTCAGTGACCTGCGCAAGCATCTTCGCTTGCGCGGGCCGCTAGTGCTGGTAAACGACTTCGCTCCCACCAACTCGCCGGTCGATATTGTCGAGAGGGGACGCATCGGCAAGCTCGGCCGTTTCGTGCCGATGAACAATTACGCGCCCATCAGTCCCGACAGCGTGGCGGATGAGTGCGCAGAGCTGGTGACCTGCTACATCGGCCTGCATCACATCGATCCGCCGGATCTCGAAGGATTCATCCGCTCCATCGTCCGCATCTTGCGGCCCGGCGGCACATTCATCCTGCGCGATCATGATGTCGTCACACCGGAAATGGACACTTTCGTGTCGCTCGCGCACACGGTCTTCAACGCCGGACTGGGTGCGCCGTGGGAAGTGAATCAGGCGGAGCTGCGCCACTTCGTCGCGATTGCTGAATGGACGAAGCGGCTGCAGGCGGTTGGCCTCAAGGATGCCGGGCAGCGCCTGGCGCAAGCGCACGATCCTTCGGACAACCTGCTGATGGCCTTCGTCAAATGAGACCGGCACAAGCGGCGATGGAGGGACGCTCGCTCCGGGTCGCTGCATGCATAGCCGCCATCGTGCTAGTCGCGCCTGCGGCGCACGCCGAACAGCCGGTGAATGTCGAAACCACGGTGATTGCCCCGCAGGAACACCGGCGGGGAACGGAGCAGACTTTCCTTACGTTTCCCGAGTGGTACTTGGTCCACAGTCCGGCCGAGTACGCGGTTTACGTCAAGGATCATGCGCCGACGCAGTTTCCCTTCCTCGGCCACATCCGCCAGTTCTGGCAAAGCTACCATGCCGTGTACGACGCGACTCGAACCGGCTATCCGTTCAATGCCGGGTATCACGTGATGATCATGGTGATCGGGGTCAGCACGACGGTCGAGTATGCCCTCAGATCGGCGTACGAAACCCTCATCGGCAGATTGAGCGGACTGACGGCGACCCATGGCCTGACCGCAGAAGATCGTTACGGCGCCCGGATCGCGCAGGATTACGTGGACTTCATTCGCGTGCTTCCCTGGTACGAGTATGACTTCCGGCAAAAGCTGGCGGGCCTGTGGAAGGAGACCAGTTGGTGGGGGCCGGACATGCTGCGCAAGTGGGAACGCAAGTACGCGTTGACCACCGAATACGCGTTGAAGGCCACTTACGGCTGGCTTATCAAGAAGGCCACGAAGGCGAGTTACGAGACGCCCTTGCTGGTGACGACGATCGTCGTGGATCGGCTGCCACCAGGGATTGAATCCGAGCTGCCTGAACTCAAGGTGCTGCAATCGCTACCGGATGGCAGGGCGCTGATCACCGTGCCGCGTTACGACGCCTTCACGCATCACGCGGCGACGCTCGCGGGGCGCGGCGCCGGTTTCTGTGAGATCGCCGGCAATCGTTCGATCATCTTGTTGAGTGCATTGGTTTCCAGTGACTGGCAACCCGAAGCCGGCGGTGTAAAGCTGCTGTTCACCCAGCCGATCATCACGCAGCCGGGCAAGAAGCGCGTTGCACTGGTGGTGACCGTGGGTTCTCTGGCGGTTTCGCTCAACACGTTGCGCGAACACGGATTCCAAATCGAGCACGTGTACGACTACTAGCGTGGTTCCGGCGGGCGCCTTATGGTAAGGGATTGGTTGGCCACCCGGGCGCCCTTCCCAGTCTATCCCGACGAATCGATCACGGGGGGTGAGCGGATCGCGTAACCTGCGATCCTCGGGTGTCCGTATGTCGCGTCTTCGAATGACGAACGCCCATCCGGTCCGGCCGGAGGTTGTAATAGTCACGAATAACGAGGAGCGTTGAATGGACTGGGGCTTCATAGAAGGCAACTGGGCGCAAATGAGAGGAAATCTGCTGAGACAGTGGGCACGATTGACCGATCGCCAGCTCGACGCGATTGCAGGACATCGTGAAAGGCTCGCGAGGACCATCCGGGAGATCTACGGCATTACCGGTGAAGAAGCCGAAAACCAGATCAAGATCTTTGAAAACTGCGACATGGATTTCCGTACCTGAAATACCGCACACGGAGTTTTCGCGGGGCGTCGGCGACATGCTTTTGATCGAATCATAGAGCTTCATGGGCACTCATGCGATGCCATTGCGATTCAGGCGACTCTGGATCATCTGCGGGCTCGGCTTTGTTCTGCTGGTTGTCTATTTGTCACTGACGCCCGATCCGCCGGATCTTGGTGCACCCGAGGGTTTGAAGATTGGCCACTTGGTCGCGTACGGCTGGCTGATGATCTGGTTCGGGCAGATCTACCGTACGACGGGTCCCCGGATTTTGTTGGCCGTCGCATTCAGCGCACTTGGCATTGCGCTCGAGTACCTCCAGGGGATGACTGACTACCGTGGATTCGAGTATTCGGACATGCTGATCAACTCAACCGGCGTGGCTCTCGGTCTGGCTATGGCGACCACCCCTTTGCAGAACTGCCTTCGAGCGCTCGAAACGATGCTGCAGCCACGGTGATAGTATCAATTCGACGACAAGAACCCCTGATGGCCACGCAAACCGGATCGATCAAGGACATCAATACGCGCAAAGTAGGCGGGGGGAGATATCAGTACGAGGCAAAGTACTCACCCGGCGAGCGCGTGGTGTGGAACGCGCGCGTTTACCGGGACGGGGTTCTGAAAGGAACGCCGAGCGGGTTTGAGACCGATAACCGCCTTGAAGGGGAAGCATTGCGCCAAAGCATCGTCACGCTCGTTGAAATAGCCATCGAGGGAATGCAAGGCATCAGGGAATAGCTCGACGGGTGCCCTTGAGGGGTACATGGAGGAAACCTCGAATCTCACCACGAAACAACTGTACGAAATCCTCAGCTGCCTAGCGGCATACCCTTGCGCAGGCGCAAGCCTATTTGCCGCAGCCGCCATAGCGCATAGATGAGCATGACGCATGCAATAAAGCGGGCCATGGAATAGACAAGTGGACCAGCGGAGCCAGCCGTCCATGAGGAAACCGCGAGATATAACCAGAAGCCGGCAAACAGCGTATAGGGAATCAGGGCGAGCAGAAGAACGAAAGAGCCGAGCTGAAGTACCGAACCGAAAGATTTCATGATGGATTGACTATGCATGTATGCAGGCCGGTCACTCGTAGAAAACATGCCCGCCGATGCGCGCGACGGGTTGCAGGCCGCGTGCCCAGCTCGGTCTGATGTAAGTCGCGTGATAGTGCAGGGCGCCGTTCAGTTGCGGCGGTTGCCGTCCGAAGTAGATAGCTTCAGCTACTTCCCTGGCCCGATGCCACTGTTCGCCTTCCGGGTGGGGAACGACGTCGAACTCCGTCCATGAGAATGCACCGACATAACGCTTGCGCAACCGGTCCCATCTCTTCTCGTAGACGACTTCGCAGACTGTTCCCGGGTAACGGCGCGAGACCACACGGTTCATCGTGACTTCGGCCACCGCGTATTTCCCGGCAAGGGGCTCGCCCCGGGCTTCGTAGTAAACGTTCAGCGCAAGACAGGTCAGTTCGCGCTTCTCCGAACTGTTCGACTCGAGCCAAACCGCGATTGCACCGAACGTCGTGATGGCCACGCCGACAATCAAAGCGGCGGCCCACGGAGCCTTGTTTGTGGTGTGCCAGAAAAAGCGTGCATCGTTCCACCAGCCGGACAGCAGCGGAACGCGGCGCGCATTACGTCGCATGTAAAAGAGTTTTCGCAATATTTTCCGGGATCGATGGTCGGCGCGTTGCGTCACATCTTCGCGCAATGCAGTGCCATTGCGGTTCTTTGACGCAAGAATCGGACCGTTCCGGACGGCCGTCCTGTCTATCAACAAGCGCCGGAATACTCAGGTCCAGCATGGCGATTTTACGTCGCGCGGGATCGGCGAATCCCATGCAAGTTCCGCTGCTGTCCAAGGCTGAGACATACGGTGCCGCGTAACGACAGTCGAGGCAAGGAACAGGCCAATACAGGACCTGTACATCAATCGTCCGGCCCCCGATGGGATGTCGCCTCTTCGTCCACCCAGTCTTCTTCTTCCCAGACTGTATTGTTTCTGCCGGGAACCTTGCGGTTCGGACCGGCCTGATACTTCGGACAGGATTTCGGTCCGTAGCAGAACGTTTCCCGGCGATATTGTTTTTCTTTGGGATTCCATTGATCGAGGGTGATTTCAACCGGCATCCGGCATCCCCAGATGCACGAGAGGCAGAACGATTCGTAGGTGGACTCCGCGAGACGTCGATGGCCGCGCTCCCGGTAGATTGCGAGTTCGGGCGGCACACTCAACCACGGAGGCGGCGAGGTGGTCTGCGGTTCGCCCGGCGTGAACTGGATCCTTGTCGCCTTGTAGTAGTCGACGGTTTCGAGTTCCGGGTTCGCAACCGATTCGACTTCCGCGGAGAAAGTTCCTCCCGCGCAAAAGCGGTACTTGGCATGGGCGGCGGGCCCGACGCCGACCCAGAACGGCGAGGCGTCGGATTCGATCAGAAGAGCGTAGCCGGAATAGTTGTGCTGGCGCTGATCGAAGGATCGTAACAGCCGGATGCGAGGTTGAACCGCGAGGATTCGCCCTGTGATTGCGGTCTTCGTCATTTTTTGTGCGGCAACCGGTTACCGAGCGTCGGTTAGACGCCGCATCAAACGCTGCCGAAAAAGTTTTCGAACAGACGTTCCGATTCCTTCAGCCCGCGCTCTGTCAGCGTGACAGACTTTGCCTTGCTGACCGGATCCGAAATCAGGCCTTTCTCGTGCAACCGGTTCATCGCATCCCAGTCATAAGATTTCCATGCGCGATTGCCATCATGGAGGGTCAGATAGAGAAGCGCGAGAACGGTCTCGTCGATCTTTCCGGTGTCGATGTTCATTGAACTGTCCTTGAGAATACTCCACAAGGAAAATGCCGGAACGCAATAGCGATGTCAACGGCCGGTCGGCCGATTCGCGCCATCTTTAGTTATGCGCACTGCAGGCCTGACCCGCTAGACACGCTCTCACCGCCTTCTCATCTGCGTCCAGTTAATTACGTCGCGGAGCCGCTCGAATTTCAAATTCAGTTGCGAGACCAACCATTCGTGCCGTTGGTTGAAGCTGTGCGCAAAATGTGCTGCCGGAACAAAACCCAGCCTATCGAAATGCAATTGATCTGCTCTCGTAAAAAATGCTCTGTTTTCGAGCTTGGCGCTCACTCGCTCGCACCACGCCTTAAACTCTGCCTCCCACTGAGCAACCTCTGATTCATTTGCGACGGGCCTGTTGAGCAGGTGATGTATTGCCCACGACAAGTCCTCAGCCAATTCGTCAATCGCCTCTTGACGCAGCGACCAAACGTTGAAATGCAGAGAAACGCCGATGAGAAATAGCCCGATGACTACTAGGGTCAGTTTGAACCACGGATTCGTTAGCCACAGAGGCAGGTGTGCAAGCAGATCGGCCATAGCCTGCCCCGGTGCTGCGCCATAGGCTGCAATAAATATTCCGACGACCAAACCTGTGCCAGCGACACGGGTTATCGCGCCTCCAATCCACATCCAGAGCCATTTGATCTTCATATGATGTGCGGCGGACGATCGAATGTTCCGCTCTAAGCTGCCCAACGTCCTAGCTCAGGGCCACGAAGCCGGCTTGCCGGCGTAGTGTCCTTCTGGGGCGAAGGGTTAGCCACCTTGGTGTTCACTGGAGTACTGCCAGAGTGCCATATCCAACTCCCGAACAGTGAGGCGATGCTTTGCAGCCACGGCACGACAGAGCTGAACGTATTCCTTCCAGAAGGCGACTATGTACTGCGAAGGCTGCTTAACACCGAGGCTCCATATGGCTCTGAAGTCCAGGATTGGATATGACTGATCAACGCAGAAATGCAATATAACCGACGCAGTTGGGAACTGGACGCCAGAGAGGAGCGTGAGCGCCCCGAGCCTCGACTCTTCGCACTTTGCGGAGAAGGAGAAGGCAGTAATTTCGCGGACGAGTGCTTCTGAGTTCGAAAGCGCGAGGTCGGCACGGCGCTTCGACTTCCATTGACAGATTTCGTGTAGTTGAGAAACCGTGAGGTAGCCCTGCTTTGGACCGATTTGGTGGTACTTGTCTAGGTTCGCTTCGGCGCTGAAGTCGTACCGTTCTTGGTAGTACCTGAGCTTCCCGGGCGGAATGCGTAGCGAGTGCTTGATGGTCATGAGACGGCTAACGTATCGTTGTGCGGCGGGCCACGACGACAGTTGAATTGGCACGGCGCAAGCTCCCTGTCCGCAGTAACAAAGGGTTAGACGTCGCGTTCATTCCGCCTCTTCCGCGTACTCATCGAGTACAGTATCGGAGAGGTGCGACAGGTGCTTCTGTGATGACAACTCTCGCAGACTGTCGTATGAGACGTACGTGCAACTCTCAGAGAGAGGACCCTTTTCAAGCAAGGAAAAGACGGGACGACGAATTTCCTGAAATACCTTTTCTCGCTTCGCAACCGGCGCAACGATGTGAAGCTTGA
The DNA here is from genome assembly GCA_016194905.1 of Betaproteobacteria bacterium. Lineage (NCBI taxonomy): Bacteria > Pseudomonadati > Pseudomonadota > Betaproteobacteria > Betaproteobacteria bacterium. The sequence goes on along the minus strand of JACQAP010000005.1, from coordinate 24,841 downwards.
TGTCCATGTTCGGTTGAAGCGCAAGGAGATCCGCCATCCGCAAAATCCCGGAGTAGACGGCGGTGGTGTGCTCGACTTCGAGCGCTCGCACGATTGAGCGGCCACGTAACCATATAACGTCGATCTGCTCGATTGTGCGCAGTGTTGTATCGTCGTAGTTAAGCGGAAGGCGATCAAGAAGTGGCTGCTGGTCGTTCTTCCACTCCCGGAGTACGCCGCCTCGGTCGGCGCGTGGTATCCAAATAGACATTCCCATGCGAGCGCCGATCTGAGCTATGAGGGACTGAATTTGGATTGACTCACGCGATTCCGCTTCTTGCGGAGGCATTGTCTCCTCTGAAGCGGGAGTGTCTTCAGGAACAGAAACGCTGACCACCTTGTCAGAACGATTGATCGTATGCGTCGTGAGTTTCTTTAAGTCCAGTTCATCCAGAGCATAGACAATCGGTGCTTTAACTTGGGCGGACAGGGCGTCGGCCAAAAACTTGCCGTCTTTGTCGTCCAGACGCACAAGGCTCCCTCGGACCTTTCCCGTCCAAGCGATGGACCCCTTTTCGAGGGTGCGCGTAAACGACAGGCCTTGCCAGATCTTGTCGTCATGAATTGGTAGTGCTTGATCGATGGCCAGCCATACCTTGGTCCGGACGCGAAACCGGACGACAAAGGGGTCGCTGTCCGGAACAAAGATCGGCTTGCTGTCGATGAAGGGTCCCTCGATGACCTCCAGCAATCCACACCAGCGCGATACGCGGGTCAGATAACAGACAAAGTTGTCACCAGTTTTGATGCGCTCGGCCATCCCCTTGTGACGCATACGGAAACCCGACACGTCCTGCGGCGACCGACCAAAAGCCTCGTACGTTTCTGGTGAGAACAGATCAATGAAGTACGACATGGTTGTATTGGGCGACGTCTAGTGTGAAGTAGACTTCCTAAAAGACGCTTTAATTTTGCGTCATTTAGGACGCCTGATAATTCAGGTTGAATGCAATCAGCATGTTAATCCGATTTAGTACCTCATAACGTTAAAAACGAACTTGTCATCAATGGCTGGCCCATCCATTTTGAATGGCTGGCTGGTGCATTGACCCTGTGTACGGCGCCGTGATATAAAGCGCTTGACTATTAGATACTTAGAGACGGGCACGCCGGCCGGTGAAGCCCGCTTTTTGATTCCCGAGGAGAGCAGTTCATGCCCGCCATTTCCCGCCGAGCGAACGAACTCGGTACCGAAAACGCTTTCGTGGTTCTTGCCGAAGTCAGCGCCCTGCAGCGCCAGGGCAAGGACATCATTTCCTTCTGCATCGGCCAGCCGGATTTCCCGACGCCGAAGAACATCCGCGAAGCGGGCATCAAGGCGATCAACGAAGGCAAGCACGGCTACACGCCGTCCGCCGGCATTCTGGAACTGCGCGAAGCCGCGGCGAATTTCCTGAACCGCACGCGGCATATCAGTATTCATGCGGATGACGTTGTTGTCGGTGCCGGTGCGAAGCCCTTCATCGCGTACGCGATCGTTTCGACGACCGATCACGGCGTCGGCGACGAGGTGATCTATCCCGTCCCCGGTTTCCCGATCTACGAGTCGCAGATCAAGGCGATGGGCGCGGTGCCGGTGCCGATCTATCTGCGCGAGTCGCGCAACTTCAGTTTCGATCCCGCCGAACTCGAAGCCAAGATCACGCCAAAGACCAAGTTGCTGATCCTCAATTCACCGCAGAATCCGACCGGGGGGATCATCCCGAAGAAGGATGTGGAAGCCATCGCAGCGATCCTGCGCAAGCATCCGCAGGTCTGGGTATTCGCCGACGAAATCTATTCGCAGCTTTGCTACGACGGCGAATTCTGTTCGGTGACCCAGTTCCCCGGCATGCTCGAGCGCACCATTCTGTGCGACGGTGCGTCGAAGACCTGGGCGATGACCGGCTGGCGGCTCGGTTTCGCTGCGAACAAGGCGCTGGCGCCGGTATTCACGCGCTGGGTCACCAACACCGATTCCTGCGCATCGCAGATTACTCAATGGGCCGCGGTGGAAGCGATGAACGGCCCGCAGGACGATGCGAAGAAAATGCGCGACAGTTTCTTCGCTCGCCGTAACCTGATCGTCGGCCTGCTCAACAAGGTGCCGGGCGTGGTTTGCCAGAACCCCGGCGGCGCCTTCTATGCCTGGCCGAATGTGACCGAGGCCTGCAGGCTGATCGGCGCGGCGGACTCGGAAGAATTCCGCAAGCGGTTGCTGAATGAAGCCGGGGTCGCTGTTCTCGCGGACATCCACTTTGGCCCGCGGGTGCCGAACGAAGGCCAGCACATCCGCTTCAGCTACGCCGCTTCGAATGAAGCGATCGAGAAGGGCGTTGCACGGATGAAGGATTTCATCAATAAGAACACGCGCAAGGCGGCGTGATGGCCCGGGACTAGGAGAAAACCATATGCCTTACGCGATTCAGACAGTAGATAGGAAGGGCAGCAGCCAGATTCGGGCGGACAATCGCGCGGTGCATATCGAATATCTGACCGCCAACAAACATCTGCTGCTTGCGGCGGGTGCGCTGATCGAGGACGACGGCAGCGGTGGCAGCGGCGGCCTTCTGATCGTCGACACCGACGATCGCAAGGAAGCCGAGCGTTTCATCGCCAACGATCCGTTCGCCAAGGCGGGATTGTTTGAGAAAGTGACCATCACACGCTGGCGCAAGGCCTTCTTCAACAAGGAACGATTGATCTAAGGCGAAATACTGGTCTAGGGCGAAATGCGTTAGGCACAGAGCAACCGCGCGCTAATCGCTAGAAGCGATGGCTTAAACCCGCCGCGACCGACCAGTCGGCTACGAGTTGCACGCCATTCACCCTCTGATAGAGCGGCACCTGCACGAATCCATATAACTGGGTTTTGTCGCCGAGTGCCACGCTCACCCCGGGCGAGAGATGCACGAATGTGCCGCCGGTGTCGTCCGGTTCGGCATTGGCTCCGGAGTCCCGGTCTTTCCAGTGTGTGTTCAACTGCAGTTGCAGGGCAACGCGCCCGGTCCATGGGTAACTCGCACCGATATCGAGGCCTACCCGGCTGCCCGGTTTGTATTCGTCGCGCTCATTGAGCGGTGCCTGCCAGTTGACGTCGGCAAACCAGGTTGCGCGGTTGCCGAGAGGGCCGCTGAAGAAGGCGCCAAGGATCGCGTCGGTGGTGCCGCTGCCTGGCTGCAGCGAGCGTTCGGCCACTTCGCCGTCGTCGTTTGCCACATCGATCTTCCCGGTCGGCAGCTTTACGCCGAACTGCAGGCCGAATGCGCCGGCATGGGCTTCCGCCGGAGTGAAACGGTAGCGGCCGACCACGCGCGCGTCGCCTATCTCGGTAAAGCTCCAGGCCTCGGGCATCTGTCCGCCGGCGTCATTGTGGATGTGCGAGTGGCTGCGGTTCACAACCGGCAGTTGCACGCCGATTCCCCAGTTCGGATCGAAGGTGTAGTCAAATCCAGCGATGATGTTGCGGTTGATGGTACGGACTTCGTCGTGATCCCTGGGAATCTTGCCGACACTCACATTTTCAGTGCCGGCGCGCGGCTGATCCTGATCGATGAATTCATAGCGCAGGTCGAAGCGCCCGCCTGATTCAGTCCATGCGCCTTGGGCGCTCCAGTTGGTATTCAGTGAACAGAATGCCGACCCGCAGCCCGCGTTTGCGTCGACTGCGGTGGCCAGCAGGGCAGCCACGAGCATGAACCGAAAAGATTGCGTGAGGTTCTCCAAATTCGCTGGCGCTGATCGCAATGGCGCTGATTGCGGTTCTGATGCCTTGGGGTACGTCGCCTTAGCGTTTGTTGAGGGTATTGGTCGGATTGCGCTCGAGCAGGATGTCTTGCATGCGCATTTCGATCGCCGGCTTGATTTTCTGGTGGGGAAGAATGTAGAACTTGTCGGTCTCGATTGACTGGAATACGAGATCGGCGACCTGCTCGGCGGAGATGCGCCCCGATTTCACTGCATGCCGAAGCTGTTCCTCGCGCTGCAGATCGGCTTGTGATTTTTCTTTTTCATCACGCAATGCGTCGGGCCGGTTTCGTTCCGAATCGGAAATGCCGGTGGGTACGAATGCGGGACAGAGCACCGAGGCCTTGAGTTTCGCGCCAAACTCGATCAAATCGTGATGCAGACATTCGGTCAGTGTAACGACCGAATGCTTCGATACGCAGTACATTCCCATTCCCGGAGGAGAAAGCAGTCCCGCAACCGACGCCGTGTTCACCACGTGACCCTCGACGTTCTGTTCGATCATGCGCGGCACGAATACCCGGATGCCGTGGATCACCCCCCAGACGTTGACGCCCAGCGTCCATTCCCAGTCTTTCTCGCTTTGTTCCCAGATGGTGCCGCCGGGTGCGACGCCGGCATTGTTGCAGAGCACGTGTACGCCGCCGAAAGTCTTGAACGTCTTATCGGCGAGAGCTTCGACTTCACTTCCCTTGGACACGTCCGTGCGTACCGCCAGAACCGGATAGCCCGATCCCTTGAATTCCTTCTCGGTCCTGCTCAACGCGTCCTTCTCGACATCGGCGAGCACGATCTTCATGCCCTCGCGCGCAAAGCGCAGTGCCATGGCGCGACCGAGTCCGCTTGCCCCTCCGGTGACGACCGCGACGCGATCCTTGAAAACTTTCATGGGGGAATCTCTGAATAGATGACCTTCACCCGATTCTAGCATGTGGAATCAGGAGTCTCCGCGCATTGCCACGCCCTCTCGCGAAGGGTGGTATTCTCGCCGCAGCCTGAGGGGGAGATAAAGAAACATGCAGGACGACTTCATCGGCACGATGCCGGTACCGGAGCGGCATCGCTTCGACCTAACGAGTCTCGAGCGCTATCTGCGCGAAACCGTGGAGGGCTTTTCGGGCAAGCTCGACGTGGAGCAATTCAAGGGAGGGCAGTCCAATCCGACCTTTATGCTCAGAGCAGGCGAGCGGCGCTATGTGTTGCGACGCAAGCCGCCCGGCAAGCTGCTTCCGTCAGCGCACGCGGTAGACCGCGAGTATCGCGTCATTACTGCGTTACACGCCGGCGGATTTCCGGTTGCGAAAACCTACTGCCTGTGTGAAGACGACGCAATCATCGGCACGGCGTTTTATGTGATGGACTACGTCGGGGGACGGGTTTTATGGGATCCGTCGCTGCCGGGCATGGACAAAAAGCAGCGCGGCGCCTGCTTCGACGAACTCAATCGCGTGATCGCCATGCTCCATTCCGTGGACTACGCGAGCATCGGGCTCGGCGATTACGGCAAGCCCGGCAACTATATCGAACGCCAGATCAATCGCTGGATCAAACAATATCGGGCCTCCGAAACCGAGCGTATCGAAGCGATGGAGAATCTGATCGAGTGGCTGCCGAAGAATATTCCACGAGGCGACGAGACAACGATCGTCCATGGCGACTACCGCATGGACAACGTCATGTTCCATCCGACCGAGCCGAAAATCCTGGCGGTGCTCGACTGGGAACTGTCCACCCTCGGACATCCGCTCGCCGATTTTTCCTATCACTGCATGACCTGGCACCTGACGCCAGGGCAGTTCCGCGGCATGATGGGCGTGGACTTCAAGGCACTCGGCATTCCCACGGAGCAGGAATACGTCGCCGCTTACTGCCGCCGGACCGGGCGCGATCACATAGCCAACTGGGATTTTTACATGGCGTACAACATGTTCCGCCTGGCGGGAATTCTGCAGGGGATCATGGGCCGGGTGAACGACGGCACCGCGGCGAGCGCGCATGCGCTGGAGCAGGGCAAGCGCGCCAGACCGATGGCCGAGGCCGGCTGGCAACAGGTCGAAAAAATCCTAAGAAACTGATACGCGCTAACACGAAGGAACACGAAGGAAAGCACGAAGAAACACGAAGGAAGGCTGAGACACTGCTAAATTTCAACGTACTTCACATGCGTCAGGGTATAAAGAGGGTTGTAGTGTAGGTTCTCCTTCGTACCTTTCGTGATTCCTTCGTGACCCTTCGTGTTAAGAGAGGTGTAGTTCCAAATGAAAGCAGTTCTTTGCAAAGAATACGGTCTGCCGGGCAAACTCGTCATCGAGGACATCCCTTCGCCAAAACCCGCGTATGGGCAGGTTGTGGTGAGCGTGAAAGCATGCGGCGTGAATTTCCCGGACACGCTGATCATCCAGGGCAAATATCAGTTCAAACCTGAAATGCCCTTCTCCCCTGGCGGAGAGGTGGCCGGTGTGGTCAAGGAGATCGGTGAAGGCGTCACGCGCGTAAAACCGGGCGATCGCGTGATCGCATTCAACACCTGGGGTGGGTTCGCGGAAGAGATGGTAGTCGATGCGGATCGCACCATTCCGATGCCGGCGAGCATGGATTTCATACCTGCGTCCGCGTTCGTGCTGACTTATGGGACTTCGTATCACGCGCTAAAGGACAGGGCGGATATCAAGGCCGGTGAATCCCTGCTGGTGCTGGGCGCCGCGGGGGGCGTAGGGCTCGCAGCGATTCAGCTCGGCAAGGCAATGGGCGCACGCGTCATTGCGGCCGCATCCAGCGACGCCAAGTTGAAGATATGCCGGGACAATGGCGCCGATGACGTGATCAACTACGGCTCGGAAGATCTGCGCGCAAGAGTGAAGGCCATCACCGCGGGCAAAGGCATGGATGTCGTCTACGATCCGGTCGGCGGGCCTTATTCGGAACCGGCGCTGCGCGACATGGCGTGGAAAGGCCGCTTCCTGGTCGTGGGATTTGCCGCTGGCGACATTCCCAAGGTTGCGCTGAATCTAACCTTGCTGAAGGGTTGCTCGATCGTCGGTGTGTTCTGGGGCGCGTTCACAAAAAACGAACCGGAGCGCAATCGCGAGAACAACTGGGAACTCATGGCGATGTACGCCGCAGGAAAAATCAAGCCGCATATTCATGCGGCCTATCCTCTGGAACGGGCGGCGGAAGCGCTCAACGAGGTTCTCAACAAACGGGTTAGCGGCAAGGTCGTGCTCACAACGTGAAGGCAGGGACCGAGGACTCCGGGCCGGGAGAGAACCAGATGTATCACCAGTAACCGAAAACTTACAAAGACAAAAGAAGGGGAGAGGAGATGCTGAAGCTCTACGAAAATCCGTTATCGGGGTATGTGCAGAAGGTCAAGATTGCCTTGCTCGAAAAAGGCATCGCATTCGAATCGCTGCCCGCCGAAGGGTTGATGTCCGGCACCGCGGGTGGTGCCTTCGTAGACGCCAACCCGCGTGCCGAGATCCCGGTTCTGATAGATGGCGACTTCAGAGTGTTCGATTCCACGGTAATTCTGGAGTACCTCGAGGACAAGTGGTCAAATCCGCCGCTGCTGCCGAAATCGTCGGCGGAGCGGGCGAGGGTGCGAATGATCGAGGACGTGATGGATACCCAATACGAACCGAACAATTGGGGCACCATGGAAGTCACACGCTTTAAGCGCGCGGACGGAGCACTGGCCGAAAAGATCGTGGCCTATGGTAAAAAGAACATCGAGGGTTACCAGGCTTGGCTCGATCGGCAACTGGGTTCGCGGCCCTGGTTCAATGGCGAACAGTTTGGCTGGGGCGATGTTTGCATCGTGCCGTTCGTCAATCGCTCGGCGATGTACGGCTACCTGCCGCCGAAAGAATCACGACTCGCCGAATGGTTGGTGCGCGTGAACCAGCGGCCGAGCGTGGACAAAGTCAGGAAGCAAGTGGAGGACGTCGTGGCGAAATTGCCCGATCTTGCCGACATGCTCAGCAAGGGCCAGATCAAGCGCCAGTATCGCGACCATCGTCTGGAATGGATGATCGCGGCAGGCGGTCTCCCGGTCGTGCTCGAGGGAATCGAGAAAGGGACGATTCGTTTCAGCCGCGACATTCGATAAGGGCACGGTTTGGAGATTGTTATGAACGAAGCGGTGATTCTTGACGCAGTGCGCACGCCATTCGGACGGCGGGGGGGCGCTTTGCGGGAGCAGAGACCGGACGCTTTGCTGGCGCATGTGCTCGACGGCCTGCTCGCGCGAGCGGGGGTCGATTCCCGGAAGATCGAAGACGTGATCGATGGCACCGTGACACTTGCCGGAGAACAGGGGGCGAACCCGGCGCGACTTGCCGTGTTGTTGTCAACGCTTCCGGTAGAAGTGCCGGGGGTATCGTTGAATCGCATGTGCGGCTCCAGCCAGCAAGCCGTGCATTTCGCGGCACAGGCGATTGCCGCCGGTGACATGAACTACGTCATCGGCTGCGGCGTCGAGAGCATGAGCCGCGTGCCGATGTTTCTGGATATCGGACTGGGCGGTCCGGTCAACGGGTTCGAAAAGCTCGATCCCGAACTGTTCAAGCGCCACGAATTGATCCATCAGGGAGAGAGCGCCGAGCGTGTCGCGGACAAGTGGGGATTGTCGCGGCAGGTTGTCGACGAGTTTGCCAAGGAAAGCCATCGTCGCGCTGTCCTTGCACAAAAAGCCGGGCTGAACCGGGAACTGCTTCCGGTGACTGGTGTATCGCCGGATGGCCAGCCCTTCGTGCTCGATCGCGACGAGGGCGTTCGGGTGCAAATCGACGAAGCCAAAATGGCATCGTTGAAACCGGCTTTTCGACCGGAGGGAAAAGGCGTGGTAACGGCCGCGAATTCAAGCCAGATTTCCGACGGTGCATCTGCGGTACTGGTCGCCAGCGCCCATGCGGCACGAGCTGATGGCTTGAAGGCGAAGGCACGCTTTCGCTCGCGGGTCGCCATTGGATCCGACCCGACCATGCAATTGACCGGCGTCATTCCTGCCACGCGGCTCGCACTGGCGAAGGCCGGAATTACGATCCGGGATCTGGACTGGATCGAGATCAACGAAGCGTTTGCGACCGTCGTACTGTCATGGGCCAAAGAATTGAATCCCGACATGGCCAAAGTCAATCCCTGGGGGGGCGCGATTGCCCATGGGCATCCATTGGGCGCAACCGGCGCAGGCCTGATGGCGAAAATGCTCGCGGGCCTTGAAGCCACTGGCGGCACGCTCGGCCTCCAGGTCATGTGCATCGGTCACGGACAGGCCACCGCCACCATCATCGAACGCGTCTAAGAGCCCAACGCGATTAACACGAAGGAGAGGCGAAATACGGTAAACAATCAACAGGAGGTTAGAAATCCGGAGTCGTTTTCAACCCTCTCACCGATCTCGATTGTACAAAGTATCGCGCACGCTGCATATCACGATGACCGTCATCCGGCTGCTGCCGGCCTCGAAATCCGGCGCAGGTGCAGCGGACTCGGCCTTGCGCAGAAATTCAGCGATGGCCGATTGGGCATATGCCGAACCCAGCAGGGCCAGCAAAATGGTGGCGATCAAATTTTTCATGAAAACTCCGGTTGGCGCGGGATGGCAGGTGAACCTATCATAGCGGCTCATTCTCCCATTCCGAGATCATGGCCGACAACCACGACAAGCGCGGCATCCGCCGCAACCTCACCAACTATGGCGATCCGGAGTTTGCCGCCTACCTGAGACGTTCCTTCGCCCGGTCGATGGGTTACTCGAAGGACATGCTGGGACGTCCGATCGTCGGTATCGCGCAGTCGGCGAGCGGCTTCAACAATTGCCATCGCTACGTACCGGAGCTTGTCGAGGCGGTCAAACGCGGGGTGCTCAGGTCCGGTGGGCTGCCGGTCGACTTTCCGACCATTTCGCTCGGGGAGGTGTTCCTGAGCCCCACCAGCCTGATGTTCCGCAACCTCATGGCGATCGACGTCGAAGAGATGATACGGGCGCAGCCCATGGATGCGGTCGTGTTGATCGGCGGCTGCGACAAGACGGTGCCCGCGCAGCTGATGGGTGCAATTTCAGCCGACGTGCCGGCGATCCAGCTGGTTACCGGTCCGATGATGGCGATGCCATTCCGCGGCGAACGGCTTGGTGCCTGTACCGATTGCCGGCGCTTCTGGGGGAAATATCGCGCCGGTGAAGTCAGCGACGAGGGCATCGACGAGATCGAAGGCAATCTCGCCACCACCGCCGGCACATGTGCCGTCATGGGGACTGCCAGCACCATGGCCTGCGTTGCCGAAGCGCTGGGCATGAGCCTTCCGGACACCGCAACCATTCCCGCAGTGCATGCCGATCGCATTCGCGCCGCGGAAGCAACCGGAGTCTGCGCAATGGAGATGATCAAGACCAAGGGGCCGCGGCCGTCCGAGATCATCACCGCAAAATCGGTCGAAAACGCGCTGCGGGTGTTGCTCGCCATTGGCGGTTCGACCAACGCCATCATTCACCTCACTGCGATCGCCGGGCGGCGTGGCATCAAGATTTCGCTGGAGCACCTCAATCGATTGTCCGACGAAACCCCGGTGCTGATCGATCTCAAGCCTACGGGCAGTTACTACATGCAGGATTTCCACGCGGCTGGAGGCATGAGTGCCTTGCTTCTCGAATTGAAGGACTTGTTGCATCTCGATTGCATGGCCGTCACCGGAGAAACACTGCGTACGCGGTTGGCGCGCGGTGTGCCGTTCGTCGACCGCGGTGTCATCCGTTCTCGATCCGAGCCGATCACGCCGGTAGGCGGCTTGGTCGCGCTGTTCGGCAGCCTGGCGCCCGGAGGGGCAATTTTGAAACGAGCCGCGGCCGATGATAGCCTGTTCGAAAAAGAGGGCAGGGCGGTGGTGTTCGAATCGTTGGAGGATTTGTCCGCGCGGATCGACTTGCCGGATCTTGATGTTACCAAGGATGATTTTCTGGTGCTGAAGAACGCCGGACCGCGCAGCCCTTCGGGCATGCCGGAGGCGGGCTACCTGCCCATTCCGAAGAAGCTGGCGCAAAAAGGACTGAAGGACATGGTGCGCATTTCCGATGCCCGCATGAGCGGTACCGCGTTCGGCACGGTGATTCTGCATATTACGCCGGACGCAGCATCGGGCGGGCCACTGGCGCTGGTGAAAAGCGGCGATCGTATCCGCTTGTCCGTGAAGGACAGGAAACTGGATTTGTGGGTCAGCGAAGAGGAAATGAACAGGCGTCGCGAGGATTTCAAGAAGCCGCCCCTGCCGCCAAGAGGTTATGCACGGCTCTACAACGAGCACATCCTGCAAGCCGACGGCGGTTGCGACTTCGACTTTCTGCGCGGTGGCTAGCTGCGGGGGAGCATCTTCAGAATTTCTTCCTCGGGCACTGGCGGGCTGATCAGATAACCCTGGATCTGGTGACAGCCGAGCGTGCGCAGCAGGTCGCGTTGCGCGCGCGTTTCAACTCCCTCGGCGACGGTGCTCAGCCCGAGCGATTGTGCCATGGAAATGATTGCCGAAGCGATTTCGACGTCATCCTGACGCTCGGTAATGGTGCTGATGAAGGAGCGGTCGATTTTCAGCGCGTCGATCGGCAGTCGTGCCAGATAACTCAACGATGAATAGCCGGTACCGAAATCGTCCATGGCGATTTTGGCGCCCGCATCGCGCAGTGCGCGCAGGATCTCGGCGCTGCGCTCTATGTCCTGCATCACCATGCTTTCGGTAATTTCGATGTCGATACCGGTCTCGGGCCCATAGTCATTGAAGATTTGACGGACGAAATCCACGAAATCGCGTTGCCGCAACTGGATCGGAGAGACATTGACCGCAATGCGCTTGGCGGAGACGCCTTCCCCTTTCCATTTTCGGTATACGCGTGCCGCTTCCATCAACGCCCATTTGCCGACTTCCAGGATCATTCCGGTTTCTTCCAGTATGGGAATGAATCGTGCCGGTGGCACCAGGCCGCTATCCGGGTCGTTCCAGCGGAGCAGCGCCTCGAACCCCTCGATCTCGCCGTTCGCCAGGCTGACCTTGGGCTGGTAGTGCAGCACGAAGCGGTGTTCCTCCAGCGCCTGACGCAGCTTGTTTTCCAGGGCAAGCCGTTCGGCGACGTCGGCGTTGAGTTTGGGGGTGTAGTACACGGCGGCTTCGCCTGCCTGCTTTGCCCGCGTCAGCGCCGCCTCGGCGTTTCGCATCAACATTTCGGGATCGCTTCCGTCATCCGGAAAAATAGTAACCCCGCAGCGGGCCGCCACCCGCAAGTCGCGCCCGTCGATCGTGAACGGACTCAGCAGCAGCGCCTTGCGCTTTTCCTCGACCAGGCGTGAAGCATGGATCTCGTCAGTCACGTTGGGCAATACAATGGCGAAACTGTTCATGCCGACCCGACCTATCCGCTCGCTTTCGTGGGTCTCGCGAAGGCGGTCGGCGAGCGCTTTGAGCAGGCTATCCCCGGCCCCGCGACCCATGGATTCGTTGATGAATCTGAATCTTTCGATATCCAGAATCATCAATGCGAGTTTTCTGTTATTTCTTTTTGCCTCGTGCAAGAACTGCTGCAGACGTTCCAGGAGCAGTGTGCGATTGGCTATACCAGAAATGGTGTCATAGTAGGAAAGGTAGTCGATGCGGTCCTGCTTTTCCATGCGTTCGAGCGCAATCGAGGCGTCGGCGGACAGGTCTGCAAGCAGCTTGATCTGGTCCTCGTTGAAGAAATTTCCTTCCGCCGCGAAGAGAACACCTACCGCCGCAACCCGTGTCCCGGACATAAAGGGCAATGCTGCCGCGGCACGATATCCGCGCCGTAACGCATGCTCGCGCCAGATTTGTGGTGTTGCGGAATTTTCGATGTCGTTGACGACTTGTTGCGCTTCCTGGCGCACCGCGACCGCAGCCAGAGTATCCCGCGCCGGTGATTTCGGCACGATCGAGAAGTCGAGCATGTCGAGAAATCCTTCGACCGCTCCATGGGAGGCCACTGGGCGAAGAGACATCGCATTTTCATCGATCAGTCCCGCCCAGGCCATGTGCATTCCGCCGACTTCCACGGCAATCCTGCAGAATTCCTGCAGCAATTCTTCGCGTTGTTGCAACCGGATGATCGCGGAAGAAAAACTGCCCAGCACATCGCGAATGCGCGACAACCGGGCCAGCTTCTGCTCCTGCAACACGCGCTGGGTCACATCACGATCGGCACCACGGAAACCGGTCAACGCCCCATCTTCGCTGAACAACGGCATGCCGTTGCTCTCCAGCCATCTGATGCTGCCGTTCTTGTGGCGTGCCTTGATCACGACCCCGCGCCAGCCCGATCGCTCCGCGGTTCGCAAATCCATCGCCTGCTTCTGTATTTCGCCTTCCTTTTCGTCGAGGATCTCGAACGAACTTCTCCCGAGCATTTCGGCGGGTTGGTAGCCGAGGATCCGGGTCAGCGCCGGATTGTTATAAGTCATCCGCAATTGCACATCGCACTCCCAGACGCGTTCCTCCGTGGTCTCGACGATGCCTCGGAAGCGCTCTTCACTGATCTTGAGCGCCTGCTCCATGTGCAGGCGATCGGTAATATCGAGAGCGATGCCGCCCAGCATCGCCACCCGGCCGTCGTCCTCCAGAATGGGAAATTTTGACACCAGGAAGAAGCGATCCGGCCCGCCGAATGTCACCCTTTCGATCGTGCGATAGGGTTGCTTTTCCTCCATCACTTTGCGATCGTTGGCGGCGATCGCCTCGACGTAGTCGGGCGGATAGAGATCCGCGCTCGTCTTGCCCAGCATTTTATCGGCGTGCCTGCCGGCTAAGGACTCGAAAGTCGGATTGACGAATACGAACTTGCCCTCACTGTCCTTGGCGAACGCCGTTGCGGGAAGGTGGTTCATGAACATCGAAAACTGCGTTTGCAGAGCCCTCGCTCTGTCTTCGGCCTGCTTCCTTGCCTTCCTTTCTTTGGCTTCCGATATCGCACGCCGGACCGCAGAGGGAAAACGTTTGAGATTCGTCTTGAGGACGTAGTCGGTAGCGCCGTTGCGCAGCGCGGCCACGGCATTTTCCTCGCCTATGGTGCCGGACACAAAAATAAAGGGAAGGTCCGGCCTCAGTTCGCGCGTGATGGTCAATGCCGCCATGCCACTGAAGCGCGGCAGGGAAAAATCGGACAGGATGATGTCCGGTCCGAAACTGTGCAGCTCGCGTCGAAAATCTGCTTCCGTCTCGACGATTCGCGCTTCGACAGTCAGGCCGCTGCGCCGCAGTTCGCGCAATTCGAGCTCGGCGTCGGAGGTCAGGTCCTCCACCAGAAGGATGCGCAGGTTATCGGTCACGAGGCATGAGCTTTCTGTTTGTTCGAGGTCAGCATCACCACGGGCACGCTCCTGGTTTTGGAACCCGTCTTGAGTTGGCAAGGATTTTCTTCCTGAGTGCGCGCACGGTCAATTCGGCATCCGCTGGATTGTCCTCGACCAGCAGAATCTCGGCGCGTTCAAACCCGGTCATCTTGTCCTCCTACCGGCACGGAAAAAAAGAAAGTGGCGCCCCTGTTCAATTCGGCTTCGGCCCAGACTCTGCCTCCATGGCGGGTGATCAGTCGATGAACGATAGCGAGTCCGACCCCGGTTCCGGAAAACTCGTCAACTCTGTGCAGGCGTTGGAATACGCCGAAGAGTTTGTCGTAGTAGCGCATGTCGAAGCCGACGCCATTGTCTTTCACGAAAAATATCAAATGGTCGAGAGCGTTCTCCGTCGTCAAGGATCCCACTTCGATTTGCGGCGACTCCCTCGTCGAACTGTACTTCAGGGCATTCGACAGCAGGTTGATCCAGACCTGCTTGAGCAAAGACCGATCGACGCGTGCTGCCGGAAGGTCGTGGATGACAGTGGAGGCGTTGGTGCCAAGACCTCCAGCGTGGACCTGGTCCAACGCCTCGAGCGCCAGTGAATTCATGTCAGTCTGTTCCGTGGATAGCGGCTGCCGGCCCAATCGTGAGAACGCCAGTAAATCGTCGATCAGCAGTCCCATGCGCCGGCTGTTTTCGCGAATGACCCTCAGCAGACGCCGTCCTTCGTCGTCGATCTGTCCGCCGTAGTCTTCCTCGAAGATCTTGGTGAATCCGTCGATCGCTCGCAGCGGTGCCCTCAGGTCGTGGGAGACGGAGTAACTAAAGCCTTCGAGATCCTTGTTGGCCGCTTCGAGCTGATTGGCGCGAACCTGCAGGCTGGCGTTGAGCGCCCGGATGGCTTCTTCCGCTCGCTTTGCCTCCGTAATGTCGTCCGATATTCCCAGCAGGTACTGCGGCCGGCCATAGGCGTCGCGAAGGCCTATCTTTCGCGTACGCAGGATCAGCGTGCCGTTGGCCGTAGTCAGTTTTTCTTCCGGAATTTCCACTACGCCGGGTGCTGCGAGCACTTCTCGATCCTTGGCAGTGAAGAGGTCCGCCTGGTCTTTTGGAAAAAGCTCGTGGTCGCTCTTGCCGATCAAGGCCTCGCGTGGCATGCCGAGCAGTTCTTCCTCTGCTCTGTTTATTCTGGCGAACCGCAGCGTCTTTGCTTCCTTGACGAAGATCATGCTTGGAATGTTCTCGACTACCGCATCGAGAAAGGCGTTGGCTTGCCTGTACTGGTGCTCCACTTGTTTCATTGCGGTGATATCGAACATCGTCGTGCGACTCATTACATAGTTACCGTCTGCATCAAGCAGCGGAACGGCATTGACGGAAACCGGGAATGTGCTGCCGTTCCTGCGGACCATCGTGTACTCGAGGTTCGTGGTTTTGGCGCCTTTCACGAGTTTGGGAAAGTTTTCCTGTACGGTTTGCACGCACTCCGGTGCGACCACGTCGATGAATTTCAATTTTCCGACGACCTCTTCGCGATCGTATCCGAGCCAGGCCAGTTCGGTATCGTTGATGCGCACGAAAGTACCGTGCTCGTCGACGGAGTGGTAACCGCATGGGGCCTCGTTGTACAAACTCTCGATCTCCGCGGCCGATGCCTGGGCGGCGTGCTCAGCGCGGGCGCGCTGCTCTATCTCTTTACGCAGAAAGACGAAAGCGACAACCAGCATCGTGAAGCTGGTCAGAGTACCGGCGACAATGATTGCGGTTGCCATGTTCGAACTGCGCTTTGAGTCTTGCGCGCGTTCAACCAGCAGCATTTCCTCACGCGTCCGCATGTTGCTCACGACATCTCGTATTTCGTCCATGGTCAGCTTGCCCTGGGCGATATGTTTTCTTGTCGGTTCGGACACGAGCATATGTTTAGTGCCGGCTGTCTTGAGGAAGAGGGCGGCCTGTCGCAGGCGTTGATCGACCAATTTTTCGAGTTCCAGAATTCGTTTCTGCTGATCGCCGTTGTCGGCGGTGAGTTCCTTTAGCCGGCGCAGCCGTGCCGGGATGCTGGCCAGCGCATCGACGTACGGGACGAGAAAAGATTCCTCGCCCGAGATCAGATAGCCGCGGTCACCGGTTTCCACGTCCTTCAGATCGGAGAGCACCGCGTCGGCTTCACGCAGTACGTCCTGCGTTTGCTCGACCCACCTTGCCCTTTCCACAAATTCCTGCAGACTGCGATAGGAGACGGCCGAGATGCCGGCGAGAATGGCGAGGGCGGCGCAGAAACTGATGACCGGCACGTTTCGGTTGACCGGGGAATTCATGCAGACAGGAGACTTGCGTGATTCAATTCGGTGCCGCAGTCGAAATGCGGTGCCGGCCGATTACCCGGATTTCGGGCAAGTAACAGGTTCGCGTCCCATATCGACCATGCATGTGCCATCTGAGGCGAAGCATTGGCCAAGCCACTTCAGCACACAATCAGCAGGCGTCTGACAGTTGAGTCAGTGTTAGTCCTACAAAACCGACAGCCCCGGCAAGGCTGATCCCTCAATAAATCAGATTGTTGACGACTGCGTAGTGGGTCAGTTCGGCGTTGTGCCGCAGGCGCAGTTTTTGCAAAACGCGGGCGCGGTACGTGCTGACTGTCTTGACGCTCAGGGAAAGATCTTTGGCGATGTCGCCGACCGATCTGCCGGATGCGATCAATCGCATGACTTCGAACTCACGGTCCGAAAGCGTCTCGTGCACGGACTGAACCGGATTGCGGTTCCAATCCTGCGCAATGCATTCCGCGACTTCCGAAGTGATATAACGCATGCCCGCCGTGACCCTGCGCACAGCCTCCAATAACTGATCGGGTGCGCTCTCCTTGGTTAGATAGCCTGCCCCGCCCGCGCGCAGTACGCGCAGCGCGTACTGATCCACCGGATACATGCTGAGTACCAGCACAGGCAGCGCGGGGCGTGCATTCTTGATGGATTTGAGCACTTCGAGTCCGCTGCGGTCCGGCAGGCTGATGTCCAGCATCACGATATCCCACTGCTGTGACATGATCAGTTCCATTGCCTCGGCGCCATTCGCAGCTTCGCCGACGATGATCGACTGGGCAGTGTCGGAGAGGATTCGTCGCAGGCCCGCGCGCGTGATGGTGTGGTCGTCGACAATCAGTGCTCTGGTCATGTTACACCGCCTCGCGATCGCGGCGCGCGCGCTTGGAAGCCTTGAAACGTGCGGGGAACTTCACAAGCACGCTGGTCCCGCCGCCTTCGGTTTGCTCGAACCTGACTTCGCCGCCAAAAGTCCTCGCGCGCTCGCGCATGCCCTGAATGCCACAGGCCTCCGGTTCCATGATCTTGCCGGGCGGCAGACCGGTGCCGTTGTCGCTGATCCTGACCAGTATGCCGTTACGATCAGGATGCAAGCCTACATGTACCCTGGTGGCGCGGGCATGGCGCGCAATATTCGTCAGCGCTTCCTGGAAAATGCGAAACACGGCGGTCTGCGCATCCTCTTCGAGAAGCATGCCCACAGGCGTCGGATCGATCTGGCAGGGTATGCCGAAATTGAGCTCGAATTCCTGCAGTTGCCATTGCAACGCTGGCCACAGACCCAGATGATCGAGAATGCTGGGGCGCAGTTCCGTAGCGATGCGCTTTACCGTCTGAATCGCGGAATCGACCAGCTCGACCGCCCCGGAAAGCTTGTCGGCGCGCGGCATCTGGCCGTCCGTAATGGTTTTCGTGATCCAGTGCAAGTCCATTTTTGCAGCCGTCAGCGTTGCGCCGAGTTCGTCGTGAATTTCTCTGGCGACAGCGGCACGCTCGGATTCACGCGCGGACTGCAGGTGCGCCGACAGCTTGCGCAGCTTCTCGCGTGAGGCACGCAGGGCCTTCTCCACGTGCTTGCGCTCCTCGATTTCTTCGCGCAGTGCCGTATTCGCATTCAGCAGGTCCTCCGTGTGAAGCCGCACGGCCTCCGCCAGCCGCACGTGGGACTGCTCCAGCACCGCGCGTGCTTGTTTCTGGTCATGGATGTCGGTGGTCGTGCCGACCCAGCGCAGGATCTCACCCTGATCATTGCGCACGGGCAGGCCGCGCGACAGGTGCCAGCGATATTCTCCGATGGAGCCGGCACGCAATCGCATTTCCACCTCGTAGCGTTCGCCGGTTGTCAGGCTGTGCGACCACCGCTTCAGGATATGGGGCAGGTCGTCGGGGTGCACGAACTGCTGCCAGCTCCATCCCTCGATGTCGCTGGCTTTCAGCGAAAGGTAATCCAGCGTGCGCTGATTGACGTAGTCGAGGTAACCGTCGGGACGTGCGGTCCACGCCAAATTGGGGATAGCTTCGAACAGATGCTGAAAATAGTCGCGCTCCGCCTGAAGGCGCTGATGGTCGGCTTCTTCCTGCAGGCGTCGCAGTTGGTCGCGCTGGAGCGCTATGCGCTCGGCGATGTCGCGCAGAATGACATGTGCCGCCGCGCGTCCACGGTAATCGAACAGCGTCGCGACGGCTTCGACGTCTATTACCCGGCCGTCCGCACGGATCATTTTCAATTCCTGGGGTGCAAGCTGTTCCCCGTCGGCGAGCAGTCTTTGCTGCCTGCCTTGCGCAATGGGGATCGAATCGGGGTGGAAAAAATCGAATACGCGCCGGCCGATCAGGTCTTCCGGGGACTGGACGCCGAACAGACGCGCAGTTGCGCGGTTGGCAAAGACAAAACAGCCGTCGCACCAGACGTAAATGGCGTCCTGGGACAGTTCCACTACATCGCGGTACCAATGCTCGCTCATCCGCAACCTCTTATCGTCGCGTCGCGGTTGATTCCGGCCGCCGGCTGCTTTGCGCGGCCCGTGATTGGCGGAATCAGGCTTTCATCGCGTCGTCGTAGAAGCGGTAGGTATTCCTGCCGGCTTGCTTGGCATGATACATCGCCTTGTCGGCAATGCGGATAAGAGTGCTGGCATCGCCCGCGTGATCCGGATAGATGCTGATGCCCAGACTGGGCGAAATGCGAAGTTTGTCGCCGGCTATGAAAAAGTCTTCATCCAATGCGCGTAACAGCTTTTGCGCAATGGTCGTGGCATCTTCGGTGTGACGCAGTTCCGGCAGCACCATGACGAATTCGTCGCCCCCCAGTCTGGAAACGGTATCCACTTCCCGGAGCGCACCGCGGATGCGCTCTGCCACCTGCTGCAGCAGCATGTCACCGACATGATGGCCAAGGTTGTCGTTGATTTCCTTGAAGTGGTCGAGATCCATGAATATGACTGAAGTCTTGGAATGGTTGCGCTGCGATATCGCCAGTGCCTGTTCCAGACGGTCCATCAGCAGAATACGGTTCGGCAGATTCGTCAGCGAATCGAAGTGCGCCATACGACGGATCTGTTCTTCCATGTTCCGTCGCGTCGTGATATCGATAAAAGCGCCCACGGCGCCATAGACTTTGCCGCCAGTGTCGCGTAATGGCGCTGCGTTGCCGATCAGGTGGCGGATGCTGCCATCGTCGAAGACGACGTCTTGCTCGAAATCGCGTACCTCGATGCCGCGGAAAGCAGCCATCTGCACCGGCAGCTCGTGCGCTTCCAGCGCGCGCCCGTTGCGAAACATGCGGAAGGTCGCCGGCTTGTCCCCTTCGATTTCCGTGACCGCCAAATTGCTGCCTTGGGGAAGGCGCAGCAGGTCGTAAGCCATGCGATTGCCGGTGATCGACTTGCATTCCGGATCGTTGGCGATGCAGACCGCCGCTGGCACTGCATCGAGTACGATCCTGAGTTCCGCGGCGCGCTGACGCTGTTTGCGCTCGCTTTCCATCAGTGCGCGCTCCATGCGCTTGCGCTCGGTAATGTCGTTGGCAATCAGTGACAACCGCACGACCTTATCGTTTTCGACAACCGGGGAGAAGCTCACCGCTACGTCGACAAACTTGCCATCCTTATGCTGCCAGACGGTTTCGCAGCTCAGCGAAGTCTTGCCGTCGATCAACTGCTTCATGATCTTGGCGTCTTCGCTTTTGAGGAACTCCGGAATCAGGCAGGCGCGGCTATTGCCGATCATTTCCGCTGCACTAAACCCAAAAATGCGTTCCGCGCCCTTGTTCCAGGTCAGCAGCACGCCGTTCCAGGTTTCGCTGATGATTCCAGCGTCTGCGGATTCCACCAATGCGGCAAGCAGTTGCGGATGGCTGGATACATCCAGCCGGCCGACGCGCTTGGCCTGCTGCGCGGCGAAAGCGGACTCGAGCTTCGATGGCTGCTCGCTGTCCACGGATTGAATCTGCTGGCGCACGCGCTTTTCCGCGAGGGAAGCCTGCAGCGCCCGGACGAGTTCCACCAACTCTGGACTGAGGTCAGAGTAATCCCTTGAATGTTCTTTACTTTGCACCTCGGCCTCCCTTAGACCGCCGGCTGCTTTTGTTTGTTGGCAACTACTACATCTGCTACAACTCGACAACTGTGATTCGATCTTATTTTGGTTTTAGGTTTTATGCGGCAAATTGAGCCATGAATCTCGGACCGCCGCAAGCCGCCGCGCCAGCCTTGGGGCTCCGGGCCGCTTGGGCCAAGGCTGCCGTTTCCCCGCCTGTTTTTTAGGCATCATCATACGCCAGGACCGGATCGGACCATGACATGGGTATTGCACCCCGACTGTTTGGCGTGATAGGCGGCCTGGTGGTTCATCACCTTGGAGCGTTCCTGCCAGGCGCCGTTGTTGGTGAAGGTCGCAGGCAAGCCTCATGCAATCGACGACGAAAATGCGATGCTCACCCGCCAGCAACTGGACCCACGGTATGGCGGCTGGGCGGCATATCAGCCGCTTTGCCAGCGCATCACCAGCGCATCGTCAAGGAACAGCCCGACCTGCTGGACTGAAGGGACGGTAGTTTCCGGAGCCCCGCAAAAGAAAAGGGCGGGCTGCCTAAGCAGCCCGCCCTTTTTGTCGAGAGCGAATCCGGTCAGCCGACCTGGACCGGCACGTACATCCGGTTTGCATCCCGCTGGATCAGCAGCGCAATCGTCTTGTCGGATTTCTTGACCAGGCTCTTCAGTTGTTCGACCGATTTCACCGGCGTGTCGTTGAACGCCAGGATCACGTCGCCCGGTTGAATGCCGGCGCGGGCCGCTGCACCGGAGACGTTCTGTACCACCAGTCCGCCTTGGGTGTTGAGTTGCGCGCGCTCGTCCGGCGCCAGTTCGCGCACCGTCAGTCCGAGCTTCGCTGATGTCTGCGAATCGCCACCATTGTTCATGGCGACTTTCTGTTCCATCAGCTCGGCGACTTTGACGTCGACGTCGCGGCTCCTGCCTTCACGCCATACCTGCAGGCGGGCGTTGTTACCCGGCTTGGTGGCGGCAATCGCGCCGGACAGTTCGGAGAGCTGGTTGATCTCCTTGCCGTTGACGCCGAGCACCACGTCGCCGGACTTCAACCCGGCCTTCTCGGCGGGGCTGCCCGGCTCCACGCCACTGATGAGCGCGCCTTGCGGCTTCGGCAGGCCGAATGAATTGGCAAGCGCCTGGTTCACATCCTGGATCTGCACGCCGATGCGTCCGCGGGTGACCTTGCCGTTATGCACCAGGTCATCCTTGACCTGTATTGCCACATCGATCGGAATCGCGAACGACAAGCCCATGAAACCGCCTGTGCGGCTGAAGATCTGCGAATTCACGCCGACCACTTCGCCGTCCATGTTGAACAACGGTCCGCCGGAGTTGCCGGGGTTGACCGCCACGTCGGTCTGGATGAAGGGCACGTAATTCTCATCCGGGAGCGCCCGTGCTTTCGCACTGACGATACCGGAGGTAATGGTGTTCTCGAAGCCGAACGGCGAACCGATGGCCGCGACCCACTCACCCACCCTCAGGTCGCTGGCATGGCCGATCTTCACGGCGGGCAGATTCTTGGCGTCGATCTTCAACACCGCAATGTCCGTGCGTTTGTCGACGCCGAGCACCTTGGCGTCGAATTCACGCCGGTCGGTCAGCTTGACCGTGATTTCGGTGGCTTCAGCCACGACGTGGGCATTGGTGATGATGATGCCGTCGGAACTGATGATGAAACCCGAGCCCAGACCGCGCTGAACCTCGGGTTCGCCCTGGGGTCCTTGCGGGCCGGGCTGGCCGAAACGGCGGAAGAATTCCTGCAGGGGATCGTCCGGGGAAAGTCCGGGAATCCCGGGCATCTGGCCCCGGGCGGCGACCGGCGTCGTGCGGGATATGCTGACGTTCACCACGGCCGGACCGTTCTCTTCGACGATTCGGGTGAAGTCGGGCAGGTGTTGCGATGAGGACTTGCTGGCCTGCGTGCTGGTTTGCGGGGCCGCGTTGGCCGTGGAATGGCCAGGCAGCGCGACTGCGTAGTACACGCCGAACACTGCGGGAATGACCGCGGCGATCAACAATTTTCTTGCTGTGAATCTGGAAAACATTGTGTTGGCCTCCTGAAATACAAAGCGGGCAGGTTGCCCGCGATGGAAGAAGAGTGTGCTTACCCGGTTTCAGACCCGGCTTGCGGCGCCGAGTTCACTGCTGTTCCGGGCATCGGATGCGGATTCTGGGCGAGGCCAGCCGGCGAAATACCGCGTGGAAACGCGGCATCGCCTGCTCGGTTGACATGAGCTACGGGGATGACCACCCGTTTGGCGAGCGGGGACCCGGGAAATAAGCACGGGAGCCCGTCTCTTACGGATCGACTCCGGCAGAAGGTAGTATGCCAATGTCCCTCCTGTGCGCAGGGCCGGGAGGCGAGGGGCGAGGACTATCGAGCGAAACATCGCTGGCCGCTGCCGGTCAGCGACCCAGCCTGTTTCAAAAAAAGGAGTGAGCATGAGCGTAGTGAGCGAGTTCAAAGAGTTTGCGTTGAAGGGCAACGTGATGGATCTTGCGGTCGGCGTCATCATTGGCGGCGCGTTCGGCAAGATCGTGGATTCCATCGTGAACGACCTGGTCATGCCGCTTATCGGCAAAGTGACGGGGGGCTGGATTTCAGCAACTATTACATCGGGCTGAATGGCCAGGCGGCGGGATTGCCGCTGGCCGAAGCGAAGAAAGCGGGCGCGGTGTTCGCCTACGGCAATTTCATCACCGTCCTGATCTATTTCATCATTCTTGCCTTCATCATCTTCATGATGATCAAGCAAATGAACAGGCTCAAGAAAGAGGCTCCGCCCGCTCCTGCTGAACCGCCGGCGACGCCCGAAGACGTGTTGCTGCTGCGTCAGATCCGCGACAGCCTCAGGAAGTAGCTCCTTGTCGTCCCCGGCGGCCTACTTGCCCGGGAAAGACTGGGTCTCGGAGAACCCGAGCGCGCTCTTGATCGCGTTGTTCCCCACCGGGCGGATGCCGGTGTTGTCCAACTGCCATTTGTCCATGTATTGGCCGGGCTTGAGCAACTTCACGCCGGATTTAGCCAGGTAGTCTTCATCGGCCGCATCGGAAAAAGGCCAGGGCATGCCGGTTTCGAACGGCTGCCACAGGCCATCCCAGTGGATCGGGATATGGGCCTTGGGCTTGATGACCGGCACCACCAGTTGCGCGACCGGCAGGCCACCGGTGCCGATCCATAAATCCACCGATTCCAGTCCAGCATCGCGCATCGCCTTCTTGAGATTGTCGATGGGCGCACCGTAGTCCACGCCTTTGATCACGATCGGCACGTGCAAGTCCACCGCGCTGGCCGAGTTCTGATAAAACCAGCTATAGCGGCCCTGCGGTCCGTCGACGGTGAACAGAAAGCCGCGATTGCCGCCGCCGTTCGGAAAGTCCTCGGCCACGCCGGCTTTCAGGCCGCCGGTCGTGGGATCCTGGCGCGGAATATCGTCCAACTCGACCGGGTCGTGCTGTTCCCAGTTCTTCGCCGGATCCCCGCTGTGGTTCCAGCGCATCACACGCATCGTCACACCCTCGGTGATGGCTATTTTTTCCAGACCGTATACCGGCCTGCAGCGCTCGGCGGGCAGGTTCTCCGCCATCACTTCGAAACAGGTGGTCTGCGAGCCGATGATCGGCGCACCGGTCAGCCGCGACCAGGTCGCGGTGTCGAAGGAATGGTCCCAGTGGCTGTGGCCGGTGAGCAGCAATTTGACCTTGTCAGCACCGCCGATCGCGTCGAGCACGCGGGATACCGCGGCGACGTCCGGCTTCCAAGGTTTGTTGGTATACGCATATCCACCGCCGCCGCCGTGAAATTCGCTCTCCGGGATGCGGGTGATATAGCCGTCGGTGAGCACGCCGAACGATCCCATCTGGTAATGGATGTTGGCGATCGACATCCAGGTGATGTCGACGTGATCCGGGCCGGCCGCGTGTGCCTGTGGCACAAATGCTGCAGTCAGCAGTGCGACGATCGTCGCGGTCAGTTTCTTTCTCATCACGGGCTCTCAATCCACAGGATCAAAAATTTCACCACGAAGGCACGAAGACACGAAGGAACGCAAGGGCTCACCAACACAGATTGCCTTACCAAATGTCCCTGCTCCCTGGATATCGTAGACTTTCCAATTCCTGGATCCCATATTGTCCATCCGTCTTTTGTCTTTCTTCGTGTTCTTGTATGTTCGTTTTGTTGGTGTAAGTTGTGTTTGTTCTCAAGCGTAGTTTGGCTTGAGGACGGGGAAGCGGCAGATCGATTGTGTCCTGGTTTAAATCGTCACGAAGCCTGGTCGCCGCCTCCTGCTTTGCGTGAATCCGAGCAGTTGCCTGGGCACGAGCCCGAATTATTGCAAGATAGGATCGAGTGAAGCCATGA